>CAZAKZ010000007.1:0-85636 GCA_964485695.1 uncultured Planctomycetota bacterium
ACCGCTTTGAGCGGTTCACAATATAAAGCCTCCGGCTCTGCCGGAGGATGAATTATTCCTGCATCTGACGCTCGATGGCCTCCACGTTCAGGCTCATGAGGAACTCCGCATTGGATTTCGTGTTCTTCATCTTGTTGATGAGGAGCTCCATGGCCTCGAGGGGATTCATCTCGTTCAGGACCTTGCGCAGGACCCAGACGCGCTTGAGCTCGTCGGGATCGAGAAGCAGTTCCTCCTTCCGGGTGCCCGACCGGTTGACATCGATGGACGGGAAGGTGCGTTTGTCGGCCAGCCGGCGGTCGAGGTGGACCTCCATGTTACCGGTGCCCTTGAATTCCTCGAAGATCACCTCGTCCATGCGGCTTCCGGTATCGATGAGAGCCGTGGCAATGATGGTGAGGCTGCCGCCCTCCTCGATGTTCCTGGCCGCGCCGAAGAACCGCTTGGGTTTCTGGAGGGCGCTGGCATCGATACCACCGGACAGGATCTTGCCGCTGTGGGGTACCTCCGTGTTGTGCGCCCGGCCGAGGCGCGTGATGGAGTCCAGGAGAATCACCACGTCCTTGCCGTATTCCACCAGGCGCCTGGCCTTCTCGATCACCATGTCGGCCACCTGGATGTGACGCGAGGCGGGCTCGTCGAAGGTGGAACTGATCACCTCGCCGCGGACACTCCTCTCCATGTCCGTCACCTCCTCGGGGCGCTCGTCGATGAGCAGGACGATGAGGTAGGTCTCGGGATTGTTCGTGACGATGGAGTTGGCGAGTTTCTGGAGAAGGATCGTCTTGCCCGTACGCGGCTGGGCCACGATGAGGCCCCTCTGACCCTTCCCCAGGGGCGTGAGGATGTCCATGATCCTCATGGAGATCTCGTCCGAATCCGTTTCCAGGACCAGTCGCTCGTCGGGGTAGAGCGGAGTGAGCTCGTCGAAGGTCGTCTTGTCGACCAGGTTTTCCGGATTCTCGTAGTTGATGGCTTCGACCTTCAGGAGCGCAAAGTAGCGTTCGTTCTCCTTGGGGGGCCGGATCTGTCCGGATACGGTGGCACCCGTGCGAATACCGAAGCGTCGGATCTGGGAGGGGGAGATGTAAATATCGTCCGGACAGGGCAGGTAATTGTATTCCGGAGACCGCAGGAAGCCGAATCCGTCGGGCAGGACCTCGACGACCCCCTCACCGTAGAGGAGGCCGTTTCTCTTGACCCGCTGCTTCAGGATCTTGAAGATGAGGTCCTGTTTCTTCAGACCGATGGTCTCCTTGAGCCCCTCGTCCCGGGCGAGATCCTGGAGCTGGGTCATGGTCATCTGCTGGAGCTTCATCAGGTGAAGCTCCTCGCGCTTGGCCGCCTCGTACTTCTCGTTGGTGTTGCGGAGGTCTTCCACCCCCTGATCCTCTTCCCCGGCTTCTCCGGCCGGGACGTCGGCATCGTTCTTGGCGGTGGCCCGCTTTTTCTTTTCAGGCTTGTCTCCTGCCTTGTCTCCCGCCTTGCTCTCTGCCTTGTCTCCTTTACGCTCTTCCTTGTCAGGGGTTTCGGCAGCGCTTGCACTGCGAGAAGATCGGGTTTCCCGGGGTTTGTTTTTCACTTTTTGACGAGCCATTCAAGGACCCTCCACTCAGGCCGGGAATCCATCAGGTGGGAAAATATCGAAACCGCGACTTGGACTATTCAGATCCTGAAGAAATCATCCAGGTTCGTCTTTGCGGATCGATGTGGAAATCCCGGCTAGAGACGCTGGGGAAAGTATGGATATTCGATGTTACAGAGCTACAGAAAGGCCGATAAATTGATTCAATAGGCCGTTTTCAAAACACATTCCCCCGGCCGCAAAAAATGACTCCAGGACCCTTGGTGGTCAAAGGATGAATCAGAAGGATTCCACTTTCGGGGGAATTTTGAATGTGTCCGATACGTCGCCGCCCAACGGGGCATCCGGGCACCATTAAGGATACCCTGGTTTACTGTCCATGCCTCGTTTTCCCGCCAGGAATGTAATCTCTTATCCCGGGGGATTCAAATGTTAGTCCCCCGGCGGCTCAAAAAAAGTTCCCAGAGTTCGTGGACCTGTTCTCGAACTTCCCGGGGGGATTTCGTGCAGTCAATGATGGTATCGGCCCGGGTTTTTTTTTCGTTGACTGGTTTCTGCATTTTTTCCCTCTGCTCCCAGTCCTCCCGCGTCATCCCACGGGCGGATGCCCGGGCCAGCCGGAGGGATCGTGGCGTATCCACGAACACGATTGGTCCGCACAGGGTCTCCAGCCCGGATTCAAGGAGCAGGGGCGCATCCAGGACCAGGGCTAAAATCCCCTGTTTTCGGGCCTCCTGGATCCTCTTCCGGGTGCTTGCGATGACCAGGGGGTGGAGGATCGATTCGAGACGCCTCAGCGATTCCGGCGCCTGGAACAGAGGGCGGAGACGTGCCCGGTCGATGCGGCCGTCCGGCCCGAGAACCTCCGTCCCCATGTCCTGAACGACTCGCTTCCGGACATCGGGCCGATCCAGGGCCTCGTGGCAGAGTCGGTCCGCGTCGATGACCCAGGCGCCGAGATCCGCGAAGAACTGCGCCACCGTGGACTTGCCGCTGGCCACCCCGCCAATGAGTCCGATGATGACGGGGGAGCTGTATCTCTCCTGCATTCGGTCGGTTGAGACAGATTCCCTGGCTTGAGGATTCCTGTCCCGGTCCCTGTTCATGAGGGAATGGACCTTTCAACGCACCCGATTTGCTCAAAGTCAGAGCCCTGGATTCCCAAACGGACAAAAAGGACGGAAGTCCGGATGCGCGTGTTTTCCGCCGCCCCTGGGGGAAAGCTTTTTTCTCTTGACGCGATTCTTACCATCCATAGAATAGGCCAAAACTTATGATCAATGTCGACAGGACTGTTCGCCCTGACGGATTTCATGAATTATGAGATCTGGGGCCTGAGGGTTCCTGTCAGTTTGATCAAAGAAGGGAAAAGAAACAAGCATATCCTGGAGTCGCGAGCCCTTGTGGGCCCGTAACTCATGTCAGATTCCATCTGTACATTACATTTTGTACATTCGTGCCACGATCCTGACACTTGAAAAGACGACTCGTGGCATCACACCTGCTTTCTGGAGGGCTGGTTGATGGGCTCCGAACGCGGCATCGCAATGATCTGGTGGGTTATCGTCCTTCTCGTCATGTTCCTCGCGGCGGCGGGACTCGCTTTTGATCGCTACTCCGATGGAGTGGAAAAGCAAAAGGCCAATGATACGCTGAAAGAGGAGAAAAAGGATGCGGTAAGAAACAGCCAGGAAGAGATCACAAAGCGTGTTGAACTCAGCAGCCTGATCGGTTTCAAGCCGGATGAAGCAAGCCAGGAGAGCGATCCGGAGTCCATCCGGAGCGCCATCGAAAACTTCAAGGGCACATTCCAGGATCCCAGCCAGGATTCTGCGGACACCACGGTCCAGCAAATCCTCATGCGGGCGGTGCAGAAGTACAATATCATCAAACGCCGTCTGGCCGATGCAGAAGCTGCCCGGGATACGGCCCGGTCCAACGAGGATGCAGCACGGGAGACCGGAAACAACATCGCCGGCCAGAAGGATACCCGCATCGGAGAGCTGGAGAACGAGAAGCAGCAGGTAGAGGACCGCCTGGACAACCTCACCAAGACCAAGGACCAGGACATCGAGGGACTCCGCGGCAAGGTCAGCACCCTCCAGCAGGAAAAAGTCGACCAGGACAATTCGCATAAGAAGGTGGTCAAGGGCCTCGAGACAGAGCGCGACAGGGAGAGAAACCTGGCCAGGGATGCCTCCGAGCGCATCAAGAGGGTGAAGAAGAACAACAAGGAGGACGGCAAGATCATCGCCCGTCAGGCCAACGGGAACCGGGTATACGTCAACCTCGGTTTCACGCACGGTCTCAAGGAGGGCACCCACTTCGAGGTGTTCGACTACGTCAAGGGGAACAAGATCCGGCCCAAGGGCGACCTGGTCATCCAGGAGGTCCACGGAGGGTATTCCATAGCGGCCCTCACCAATGAAAAATTCGAGTTCGAGCCCGTCGTCCAGGGAGACCTGATTCGCAATCCTCTCTTCGAGAAGGGCAAGCGGCCCGTGTTCTTCCTCTTGGGGGACATGACCGGCGCGCTTTCCAATCAGGAGACGGTGCGACTGATAGAGAAGAGCGGTGGCAAGGTGGACACCAAGGTCCATGCCGACGTCGACTTCATCGTGGTCGGCCGGAAGGAATCCGAGAACGCGACACCCCTGGAGAACCGGCCCGAATGGAACCTTGGGATTACCTTCAAGATCGAGTTCCTCAGCTCCAAGGACCTCATCAAGTACCTGTCAAAGTAATCCCGCATGTTCGTGGGCGCGTGGCATCGCGGGCCTCGAAGATGTGAGTCATATTGGCCCCGAGCAACCGGCCGGCGAATCGCCGGCCGGTCGCACGTACCGGGGCGGTCGATCCAAACGCACCTCGGGTAAGGGGTCATGGCAAAGAAAGAGTCGTCCCGGGATCATCGCATGAGCTTCGGAGACCACCTCGAGGAGCTTCGAGGCCGTCTCTTGAAGAGCCTCGCCGGGATCATCCTGTTCTTTCTCCTGGGCCTCTTCTTCCAGGACGCCTTGATTTCCTTGATTTCCAGGCCCCATCGCCGGGCCATGGAAACCCTGGAAGCCAACCAGGACCCCGGGGATATCCGGCGCTACATGGGACCCAGTGGCTGGATACCGTACGTGAAGGGACTCAACATCACGCACGACCTGGAGAAGTGCCGCCGATCCGAGCCCGAAGACCCGGTGGAAAAGGAGAAGTTCAAGAAGATCCTGGAAGCCCAAAAGCGGTTCCGTGACCTCGAGTACACGAGCGGCTCCACCCTCGTGGCCACCCGGTACCCCGAGGCCTTCCTCACGGGCATCAAGGCGGCCTTCATCTTCGCCCTCCTGGTGGGGGCGCCCTGGACCCTGTATCAGCTCTGGATGTTCGTCAGCGCCGGGCTCTACCGGCACGAAAAGAAATACGTGGGTCTGTTCCTGCCGGTTTCCATGATCCTGTTTGTCATCGGGGCACTTTTCGGGTACTTCGTTCTGATCCCCTTCGGCCTCTACTTCCTGGGGGGATACGGCAACCCGGGCGCCGTGTCCATCATGTTCACCCTGAGCGAGTACTTCAGCCTCTTCATCACCCTCACCTTCGCCCTCGGCGTCGTGTTCCAGCTGCCCCTGATCATGGTCGCCCTGAGCCTCATCGGCATCGTGACCTCGGAGACCTTTTCCTCCAAGCGGAAGTATTTCATCCTGGCGGCGTTCGTGTTCGGGGCCCTCCTGACCCCGCCGGACCCCATCACCCAGCTCCTCATGGCCGGGCCGATCCTGGCACTCTTCGAGGTCGGAATCTGGGGGACCCGGATCGTGGAAAAGGCGGCCAGAGGCGCGAGAGCCGAGTAGCTCGCAGACCTGGCCCGGTCGGGGCCCAGGCCGGTGGGGAGGGCTCTTTCAAGGGTTCCCGCCCTGAGGGCGTTGACCCTTCGGGCAGAAACGACTATTTTAGCGCACGAATACCCGGTGGTGTAATGGCAACACCTCACACTTTGGCTGTGATGTTCAAGGTTCGAATCCTTGCCGGGTAGTCCTTTTTTATCCCTCCCGCATCGCCTCCGGCCCGGACCGGAATCTCTGGTTTCCGCCGTAAAGACTCCACCTGAATTCGGACGATGGTGGGGAAGTGCATCCGTTGACCCGCGCACGGAATCCCGGAGGCCCCATGATTCGCCCCTTGCTTCCCTTCGCCTTGATTGTATCCATCCTTGCCGGAATCGTGGATGCCCAGAAGGAGGAGGATCCATCCCAGGATCGAATCGTCCTGCAAAACAGGACCGTGGTGAAGGGACACATCGTCCAGGCCTCGGACGACACCGTCACCCTGGCCTTCGATTTCGGCGGCCGGGTGGAGTTCAGGCGCAAGGACATCCGGTCGGTCCACCGTGTCAAGGGAGAGGGGGCGTCGAGGCGGATCGATCGTGACAACAAGGCGAAGGCGAGGGAGACGTGGAACGCTCTCGTCTTTCACGGCGAGACTCTGGTCGGATTTCGAAAGGTGATCCGGACCCGGGTACGGCGCGTGGGCTGTCCGGGAACGCTACTGAAGGACGAGGTTTTGTTCCGGGGTGCGGACCCGGCACGCCAGGAGCAGGAGAAACTGGAGGCGTGCCGGATTCTCACCCTCGAGTTCATCGAGGACACCGGTGCCTTCAGAACCCTCTATTACCGTGAGTCGGGCATGGGTTCCGAATCCATCATCGACGCGCGGTACGAGAGCGGTCGTCTCCGGTACACCTGGCTCCGGGGCGGAAAGCGGACCTATCACACCGAGGCTTTTGATCCGGACGTCCTCTTCCCGCTCCAGATGTGGATGAAAGCCGCCGCTCTCGCCACAGCCCCGGACGCGTCTGCGGTGGTGCACCGGGTCTGGGATCCCCGGGACCGCAAGGTGATCCCGTCCGGGGTGAGGCGGTTCCCCGGGCGGTGGGTGGCCGTCGGACCCACCAAGATCAAGGTCACGCCGGTCCGGATTCACGGTCCTCGAGGGGCACGATTCCGGTGGCTGGATTCCCGGGGGAGGACGCTGAAAGAATACCTGAACGGGGAAACCCTCGTAGCCGTGGCCACACCACGAACGGCCCCGGTGCCGATGAACGGCAAGACGGTCGCACCCCCGCGCCAGGAACTGGCCTGGGTCCGGGTCCTGATGGATCCCGGGACCGGCATCGTTCTCAGGACGCCGGGGAGTGGCTGGACGATCTCCACCGAACCCCTTGACGGCGCCGTCTTCACTCTCGTCAATCATGAACTGAAGTCCAGGATTGCCGTGTTTCAGGGAGGCCTCGAGGCGCCCTGGCCCGGGCCGGAGCCGGATCAGGACCGCCCGCCCCGACCCGAGGCATTCGGCGGCCGGCCGGGGGAGGGCTGGAGGACCTCGGTGGAAGGGAAGAACCTGGAGAGACGGGTCCGTCGCACCCAGACCGGCCGCTACCGCATCACGGCCCTGGTGGACACCCCTCCGGACATGATGCCGGTGGCGATCCTGGATTTTTCGGCCGTTCTCAGAGGGATCCAGGTGCCGGAATGAGAAGCGTCGGGCAACCCTGCTCTGCAATCTGAAAGTCGATTTCCCCTTCTTCATGATCAGACAGGCGATGTGGCCCGCCTCGATTTATTGTGCGTGACCCATCACGTCCCCCAGATGTGGACCGAAGAGGTTTCTCTGTCCGGCGTCAGCGGATTCCAGGGAGGGCCTTGCACATGGAGGCAACCTCGGCAAAGGGAGGTCGTTGACGCGGCGCCCCAGGCAGGTAGACTACAAAATAACCGTTCAGTTTTCTTGCCCCGGATTACCGTGCGGGTGTCGATTCCGCCACAGGACTGTGAGAAACCCAACCTTGATCAGCAAGAGTGAAATCCGTTTCGCAGCCCGCCTCGTTCATCTCGGCCTCGTGAGCAAGGCAGACATGGAAACGGTCCTTAAGGACCTGGACCGACAGAGAAAACGCCGCCGGGATTCGTCCATCGACGACATTCTGGTGGAGCGGGGCCACGTCACGCAAACCGAGATTCCCCTCATCCGGGAGGAGAAGGACGGCTCCCGTGCCGTTCGGGTGAAGGGTTTCAAGATCCACGAACTGATGGGGGAGGGGGGGATGAGCCGGGTCTACCGGGCTTCGCCCGTCGTACGGCCACGCCCCATGGCCTTGAAAATACTCCACCCGCACATCGCCAGGAAGCGGATCCAGGTTATACGCTTTTACCAGGAGGCAAATCATCTCATCCAGTTCGACCATTCGAATCTGGTCCACGGATACAAGGTCTGGGAATCCGAGGGACTCCACTGCTTCGCCATGGAGTACGTGGACGGGGTGAGCGTCCTGGATGAAATCGAGAGTGGCCGGAAATTCGAAGAGACGGAAGCACTCTCCATCATCCTCCAGGCGGCCCGGGCCCTGGTCTACCTGAGCGGAGAAGGCATCACCCATCGAGACGTCAAGCCGGGCAACCTGCTCCTCGACTCGCAAGGGGAGGTCAAGCTCATCGACCTCGGTCTCGCTCAGGACGCCCGCACCGGACCCCAGCAGCGCCCCGGGACCACGGTGGGAACGGTTCAATACGTTTCTCCCGAGCAGGCCCGGGGAGCGGAGGATCTCGACGTGCGGGCGGACATCTACTCCCTGGGCGTTTCCCTCTACCATATCGTCGTGGGGGAGGTCCCCTTTTCCGGAGAGACCGATCGAGACATTCTCCGGCAACAGATCTTCACCTCCCTCAAGTCTCCGCGGGCCCGGGACCGCAGGATTACTCCGCACCTGCACTACTTCATCGAAAAGATGATGGCAAAGGACCGGGAACTTCGCTACCAGAGTCCGGAAGAACTGATCAGCGACATCGAGGAGAAGATCCAGGGCCGGGAGGACGTTCTCTTGAAGCAAGAAGAACCCCGGAAAAAGAAGACGACTCCCGTCCAAAACCGACCTCGACGGCACCGCAGGAAGGGGCGGTTTGGCGGGAGGTACTGAACGGTACTTAGAGGTACTGGGAGGCTCTCAGAGACTCGTTCCCTTGACTCCCACATCGTGAATGATACGCAATGAAGAAGATCACCTCCTGCCTCGTTCTCACCTGCCTCATGATCCTGGGCCTTCCCTCCCTCCTCGCCCAGGATAAGGACGACCGGCACAAGGAGGCAGTCGAACTGAACAGGAAGGGGATTGGATTCCTGGAAGAGAAACGATACCTGGAAGCAATCAAGGCCTTCCAGGCGGCTCTCGATCTCCTTCACGACAACCAGAGAATCAAGAAGAACCTGGCCGCAGCCTATTCGCACCTGGGCGTCCAGCGGCTGAAGATCGGCCGCTTCGGCGATGCCAGAAGGGCCCTGAACCAGGCCGCGGGCCTCGATCCGGACAATCCCAACCTCAGGTATTATCGGGGATTCCTCGCCTTCAAGCAGGGGCGGTATGCCGAGAGCATCCGGCTACTGAAGTCTTCGCTGGCAAAGGATCCGAAGAAAGTGGCCGCCTGGGTATCCCTCGGCCACAGCCACTACCGACTGGATCAATTGAAGGAGACACTCGAGGCCTGGGACAGGGCCCTGAGCCTGAAACCCGACGCGCACGGCGGCCTTGCAAAGCTCCGGCAGCGAGTCCGGGCTGAGGTCAGCTTCAAGGAAATCTCCGTGGCCGGTCGAAGCAAACACTTCCGGCTCAAGGCGGACGGCTCCAGGCCCGGTTTTGACCGGATCGCCATGGAAGTGCTCGGGTATCTGGAACAGGGCTACAACAAGGTCTGTGCAGATCTTGGGTTTTACCCGGGCGAGGTGGTCACCGTCGTCCTCCATACCCGGAAGGATTTCCAGCGAGTGACCGGCACCCATCACTGGGTGGGGGGGACGTTCGACGGCGCCAGGATCCGTCTACCGGTGCGGGATTTCGACAAGCACAAGGCCTCCATCCGGCGGACCCTCGTTCACGAATTCACCCACATGGTGGTGCACCGGCTGGCCGGAGGTGCCGGGGTGCCCGCCTGGATCAACGAGGGGATCGCCCGGGTAGAGGAAGGCATCACGGATTTGGATGCACGTGAGACCCTCCGCCGGCTTGGGGGAACCCGAGCACTTTTTCCCCTCGAGAAGTTGAACCGCCCGTTTTCCCGCATGAAGAGCGCCGTGGATGCCCGCCGGGCCTATGCACAGTCCTGCTCCTTCACACACCACCTCATCCGGTCCTTCTCCACGAGGGGAATCGGACGGTTCATCCGGTTCCTGAGGGATCCGCCGGAAAGAGGGGGCATGCCGGCAGCATTCAAGAAGGCCTTCGGCATCGATTTGTCAGAGGCCGAGAAACGGTGGAAAATGGCTCTCGAGCTGTGACGTGGAAGGGAAGGGCTCTACTTGGCGCCCTTGCCCGTGAGGCGGCCGGCGGTCAGGAAAATGATGCTCAGGTCCAGTAGCATGCACATCTTCCGCAAGTAGAGGAGATCGTAGGCGAGTTTCTTCTTCACGTCCTCGTGGGTCTCGTCGTACTTGTAGCAGATCTGAGCCAGACCCGTGATTCCCGGCTTCACGGATATTCGCTTCTCGTACTGACGGTACCGGGTGCGGAAATAGTTGACGAACACTGGACGTTCGGGACGCGGACCCACCAGACTCATGTGGCCCTTGATCACGTTGATGAGCTGGGGCAATTCGTCCAGATGGGTCATCCGGAGGATGCGGCCAACCCTGGTGACGCGGGGGTCGTTTTTCCGGGCCCAGACAGGGCCGGTATCCGCCTCGGCATCCACGTGCATGGTGCGCAGCTTCAGGATCTCGAAGATGCGGCCGCCTTCACCCACCCGGCGCTGCTTGAAGAACACGGACCCTCTGGACGTGAGCTTGATGAGAAGAATGCAAATGGCCAGGACCGGAACGCAGAGAATGAAAAGAACGATGGCCACGAGTATATCGAGGGAATACTTGAGTTCCAGCCAACCGGCCTTCTTCAAGGTGTACGAGCTCAGGAGTTGTGGATTCTGGAGGCGTGGCGTCAGAGCTTCGTCTGGAGGAGGATTCAAGGTTTATATCCCCATTGTCATGTCGTATTGCGGAAGTCGCAACTCCACGGATGGGTGTCTGGGCTTCCGCGTCGTGGTCGACATCTTCCGGGAGCCGGGTTGGCTTGCTCCCGTTCCTTGTCTCTATTATTCGATTCGGGTTATGGTCCTTCAGAACTGATGGTAGAAACCATCCGTTCTGAGCACCGAGAAGAAACCCCCTAAAATGCTCCTGAGAGCGCGTCTCAGAAGCGAGAATCAGAAAGAAACTTTCTGTCTTCTATAGTGGCTATTTGTATCAAATCAAATAAGGGAAATCCAAGAAAATCTTTATTTTCATGAGGATAGGACAGGAAAAGGTACGCCGAGGTGCTTTCAAATTGAGACTAAAATACCTCCGGGGTCCTGTCCTTTTCAAGAGGGCCTGTTGGGGCCAGTCGTTCCCGAGTCAAAGGGAATGGGTGCGGCCTGGACACCGATATTCTTCTTCCTCGGGAGTCTGTTTCTAACGTTCGGATAGCTTGAAACTTATCCCGATCTCTGATATCGGTTCCCTGACTCGGACCTATCCCAGGGTGGTTGTCCGGCCGCTCCGACCGGGGCGATGCCCGGGGCCGCATCGTTCAGAGCGGATGGATCTCCAATGATCGCCATTCTTTCAGACATTCATGCAAATATTGAGGCGCTCGATGCGGTTTTCCTGGACATGAAACGAAAGAAGGTCCGGGAATACTCGATTCTCGGGGATGTCATCGGATACGGGCCCAATCCCCGGGAATGCATTGAAAGAGTGATGGAGGCCAAGGTCGCGCTTCTCGGCAACCACGAGGAAGCGCTGCTCTATTATCCCGAGAACTTCAACGAGAAAGCCCGGGAAGCCCTGGAGTGGACGCGCGATCAGCTGAATTCCGGAACCCACGACCGGGAACGGAATTACAAGATGTGGGACTTTCTCTCCGGACTGGTGGAGCAGGTGGGAGATGGAGAGTTCTACCGCTGGGTCCACGGGTCGCCCCTCGATCCAGTGCGTGAATACGTCACCCCCAAGATCGTCAAGCAGCCCGAGCGACTGGCGGAGATGTTCGGTGCCTTTGAGGAACAGATCTGTTTTTGCGGTCATTCCCATATTCCCGGAATCATCCTGGAGGACGGTCGATTCGCCTCTCCTCGATCCTTCAATCACGAACTCTCCATGAAAGCGTTGAATGGCCGCCGGATGATCGTCAACGTCGGGAGTATCGGTCAGCCCCGGGACGGCGACCCGAGGGCCAGTTATGTCACCTATGACCGGAGCCGGCTCCGGTTTCACCGGGTGGAATACGACTTCAGGCCGACACAGGCCAAGATCAAGCAGGTGGATGCCTTGCCCGATTTCCTCGCCACCCGACTCGAGAAGGGAAAGTGAGGGGGGTCCGTCACATGCTCACATTGATTCTCCGACTCTCCTCATGACTGGTTTGGACTCTTGCACGGAAAGGAACCCGTAGCCTGAAACGTTCATGAACGTGAAACGCCGTGCTGGCGGCTCCCGTGGGTGTGCGCACTCTCGTCCGGGAGGTTCATGGTTCATCCGGGATCGGGGCTACGTGGGCTCGAAATGGAAAAACGAGTAACCCTGGCCATTGTCCTGTGCGTTGCGGTCTTTCTCCTGTGGCAAATCCTGTATCTTCCCAAGGAAACCCGCAAGAAACCCACCGGCCCCGAGGTGGAGAAGAAGACATCCGCGACCGACCCGGCACCCGAGAAAAAAAACGGCTCCGAGTCGACGCCCGAGCCTGCGAAACCGGCCGGGCCGGTGGAGACCAGGCAACCGGTGATCCCCGAGAAGACGTATCTCGTCGAGAACGATCTGTATCGCTGCGTGGTGACCAACACCGGCGCCACGATCAAGTCCTTCAAGCTCAAGAAGCACTTCGACCGAGCGGCCCTGAAGGCCCGGGAAAAGGAGGATCCGCAGCATTGGCTCGAGATCCTGAGGGAATTCGAGTCGGGAAAGCGGTCCCTCGGGTTCCAGGTCAAGCGGGGAAAAGTGGATCTCGTCGGAACCGGTTGGAAGTGCATACGCCCTCCCGAATCCATGCACGAATCCACGCGCATCGATTTCGAGTATGTCCTCCCCGACGGCGTCAAGGTCATCAAGGAATACCATTTCCGGACGGAAGCCTATGTTGTGGTCATGGTGATCCGCTTCGAGCGGCCGACTCTGACCTCCCCCGAATCCTTCCGGGTCGAGGTCGTGGGGCCCTCGGGACTGATCCGGGAACCGGCCAGCTTCTTCACTTCCTTCGCCGCCGTGGACCAGGGGGAATACAGCGAACCCCTCATCGCCGAGTTCAGTCAGCACCAGAGCGAGAGCGGATGGAAGCGCCAGTCCTACGTGGCCGGGCCCATCCGCTACCTGGCCGTCAGCGACAAGTATTTCATGTCTCTCCTCACCCTGCCGCCGAATCAGAAGGGCGCCCTGAAATTCATCCAGGCCTTCTCCGGGGTTCTGGTCGACAAGGCCGGCCTCGAGAAGGACCGGGTGAGGCTGGGAAAGTCCGCGCAGGATCTTCTTCCCAAGCATCAGCTCCTGGAGGTCGGTGCCTTCTACGACGTGAACTTCGCTGAAAACTCCCGCACCACGGAGCTCCAGTTCACCCTCTACGCGGGGCCCCGGGACGAGGCGGAATTCGAGGCGGCCGGCCTGGACGCTTTCGTCCCCCTCCTGGGCTACAGCAGCTACAACATGTGCGGCCTGTCCTGGCTCATCATGCCGGTGAGCGCTGCCTGCCGGTTCTTCCTGGACATCTTCTACTCCATCGTCCACAACTACGGCTTTGCCATCCTCCTGCTCACCCTGCTGGTGAAACTCTGCATGTTTCCCCTGACCCGAAAACAGATGCTCTCCATGCAGAAGTACCAGCAGCAGATGGCCAAGATCAAGCCAGACATCGACCGGCTGAACACCAAGTACAAGAACAACCCCAAGAAGAAGCAGCAGGAGCTCATGAAGCTCTACAAGGAGCACAACATGAGCATGTTTCCCATGGCCGGCTGCCTGCCCCTGCTGGTGAACATCCCCGTCTTCTTCGGCCTCTTCCACGCTCTCCGGAGCGCCATGGACCTGAGGCATGCCCCCTTCATCTTCTGGATCAAGGACCTGTCCGCCCCGGATGCCTTGATCGCCTTCGAGAAACCCCTCCAGATCTTCTGCGGTTTCAGCATCGAGTCCCTCAACATCCTGCCCTTCATCATGGGTGTCACCTGGTTCACCCAGATGTACTTCCAGCCCAAGCCCGCGGACCCGCAAGCCGCCCAGACCCAGAAGATGATGATGTTCATGCCCATCATGTTCATGTTCATGCTCTACAACTACGCCTCGGGGCTGAGTCTCTACTGGACCTTCAACAGCATCCTCGGCCTCATCGAACAAAAGATCATCAAGCGCGGCCAGCCCCGGCCCGGAACCGCGATCCCTCCGGCCGGAAAATCCCCGACAAAATCCAAGAATAAATAAGAATAAATCATGACGGACCCCGTGGCCGCTGCCCCGGACACCCTCGTGGCCCGGGCCACCCCGGCCGGCAGGGGATTCCGGGCCATGATGCGCCTCAGCGGTCCGGATGCCCTTGCCGTGGTGGGGGCCCTCGGAGCCGGTCCGGCCCTGGATTCGGCCCCCGGAGGCACGGCCCTGGACACCCTGCTCACCCCGGACGATTCCCTCCGGATTCCTGCCCGGATCCTGGTTTTCCGCGCGCCTCGGTCCTACACCGGGGAGGATGTGGCCGAGATCCACCTACCGGGGTCCCCCCTCGTGATCGCGGCCGTGCTGGACGCCGTCTACGCCCAGGGTGTTCGGCCCGCCGGTCCCGGCGAGTTCACCCGCCGGGCCTATCTGTCCGGTCGCCTGGACCTGACCCGCGCCGAGGGCATCCAGGCGCTCATCGCCGCGCGCGATGACGCCGAGAGGCGGGGCGCCCTGACCCTCACGGGTGGAATCATCGCCGACCGGGTGGAGGCGCTCCGGGACGCCTTACTCACGCTGATGGCGGACCTGGAGGCCTCGCTGGATTTTCTGGAACACGAGGTGGACCCCGACACGTTTCCGGATCTCGAGAGCCGTCTAACGGGCATCGAGGACCGGCTCCGGTCTCTGATCCAGATCACCCGCGGAGATGCCCGTCCTTCCGGGGCCCCACGGATTCTACTCTGGGGCCGCCCCAATGCCGGGAAATCCACCCTGTTCAACTGGATTCTCGGCCGGATGCGGGCGGCCACGGATCCAGCCCCAGGCACGACCCGGGACGTTCTGGGAGGCCGCGTGCAAACCCCCCGGGGGGAGATTCTCCTCTACGATGCTCCGGGCGTGGGATTGAGGGGCGGGGGCGAGGCGGATCAGGCTGCGGCCCGGACAGCCGAGGGGCAGCGGGAACGCATGGATCTTCGACTGGTCACGGCGGACGTGTCCGAGCCCCGGAGGCCTCCGGATCCCGGGGCCGGGGATTGCCTCCTGATTCTCTCGAAGATCGACCTCAAGCGCCGCCTTGATCCGGATGCCTGGATCCGTACGCACCATCCGGTGTCCGTGGTCGAGGTCTCGGCCCGGGAGGACCTGGGCCTTGAGGAGCTCCTGGAGGCTCTGGGGACCTGGCGGGCCGGGGCCAGTCCGGATCAGGACGGGGTGGTTTCGGCGGGACGCCTGCAGGCGCTGTTTCACAAGGCCCTCGAGGATCTGGCTTGCCTCCGAGAGGCACACCGGGAAGGATTCGGGGCCGAGTGCCTGAGCCTCCACCTCCGGGCTCTGGTTTCCGCCCTCGAGGAGGTGACGGGCAGGGTCTTCACCGAGGAGGTGCTGGACAGCATTTTTTCTCGGTTTTGCATCGGAAAATGAGGCCCAAGGCCCGTTCTGGTGCGGGAAATCCCCACCCAGACCCCCCCCAAAAATAACCTACCCATCCGTTGTGGATTTTAAATTCTTATTCCCCAATATCTTGACAACCCAGACCCAAACGCTACATTGCTCACCATGCCGCATAAATCCCAGGGACTTCGGGCAAATTAGTCCGATTTGGCTCCTCATCCAGCTCCATGCGTTGCCCCTTTTGCAAAGCCGATAATGACAAGGTCATAGACTCCCGATCTTCCACCGGGGGCGCTGTGATCCGTCGCCGTCGGCAATGCCTCCTCTGCAACCGGCGCTACACCACGTACGAGCGCGTGGAAGAGCTTCCGCTCCGGGTGGTGAAAAAGGATGGACGGAGGGTCCCTTTCGACCGGCAAAGGATTCTCCAGGGAATGCTGAAGGCCTGCGAAAAGCGCCCCATTAGCTTTCATCAGCTCGAAACAATCACGGACCGCATCGAAACCCAGATCAACGAGATGTTCGAGCGCGAGGTCGGGGCCAAGATGATCGGCCACATGGTCATGGACGAACTGAATCGTCTGGACCCGGTGGCCTACGTTCGATTCGCATCCGTCTACCGCGAATTCAAGGATGTGCATGAGTTCGTGGAGGAGGTGCAACCTCTCCTGCAGAACCGTCTCCCCGATGATCCTCCTCCCGACGCCCTCCGGACAGATCCAGGAGTCCCGGGGCAGGGAGGGGCGGCCTCGGAGGCGGAGTTCCAGGTGGAGGACCGCACATGATCCTCCGAAAACTGGAGGTGTACGGGTTCAAATCTTTCGCGGATCGTCAGGTTTTTTCCTTTGCACCCGGCATCACCGCCGTCATCGGTCCCAATGGATGCGGAAAATCCAATGTCGTGGACGCATTCAAGTGGGTCCTGGGTGAACAGGCTCCGTCTTCCATCCGCAGCAAGGGCATGTCCGATGTCCTCTACCTGGATCGAGAGGGCAAGGAGGCGGTGTCCTATGCAGAAGGCAGCATCACCTTCGACAATACAGCAGGCGCTCTGAACTTCGACGCGCCCGAGGTGGTGGTGACGCGGCGCATCCACAACGACGGCCGCAGCGACTACCTCATCAACAACACCGGAGTTCGCCTCCGTACGCTCCGCGACCTGTTCATGGGGACCGGCATCGGCACCCGGTCGTATTTCGTCCTCGAACAGGGCCGCATCACGGATATCATCAAGCGCTCACCGATCGAGCGCCGGGTCATCTTTGAAGAGGCGGCGGGAATCGGCCGCTACAACCAGCGCCGGCGGGAGGCCGAACGGAAGCTGGCCAGCGTGGAGGACAGTCTGAATCGCGTCCGGGACGTGGTTACCGAAATCACGAGACAGATCCGGTCCCTGCGCATCCAGGCCGGGAGGGCCCGGAGTTACAACGAGGGCTCCGCCCGGCTCAGGGAGATCCGTATCCTCGCGGGCACGATCCGGTACCACGACATCCACGAGGAACTCGGGGTCCTGGCAGGACGCCTGAGTCACATGGAAAACGAAGAGGTCCAGGCCCTGACCGCGGAGGAGAAAGCCGCCCGATTGCGGAAAAGCAGTCAGAACCTGAGGCAGCGGGCCCTGGAAGCGGTGCACCGGTACAGATCCGTTCTTCAGGAAAACGAGGCCCGGGTATCCGGGTGGCGGGAAAGGATCCAGGACGAGAAGACCCGGGCCGTCGAGTCCAGGAGAGAAGCCGAGGAAAAGACGGTCGAAGCCGGGCGTTTCGAATCGGGGCTGGAGGAACGCCGGGCCGAGATGGACGCCCTGAACAGGCGCCTCGAGGAGGCGGCCACGGCCAGGAAGGTTTTCGCCTCGCTCAGGACGAGCAAGACGGAGGAGTTGGAGGACGCAACCACTGCGGTCCTCGATCTGGACCGCAGCCTGGAGGCACTTCGCCGGGAATCCCTGGAGAAGGACCGGGACCGTGCCCGCCTCTCCAACCGCCTCGGCACCGTCCGTGTACGCCGCGGCAACCTGGAAGGCAGCCTCGATCGTCTGTCCAGGAGGAGCCAGGATCTTAAGGCTCAACTGGCCCGGATTTCAACCGACCGACAGTCCGCCGAGGTCCGGTCCGAAAACGTCACGTCCACGCTGGCCGAGGCACGCGAAACCCTTCTCGGCGCGCGAAGCGACCTGAAGGCCGCCCGGGAACACCTCGAACACCTGGACGGCGGGATTGCCGAGGCCCGCATCGAGCTGCGGGAGCGTCAGGGCCGCCTCGAGATCCTGAAGACCTTAGAGGCCTCCCGTGAAGGCATGGGCGAGGGAGCGCGGTTCCTCCTGGAGGAGGCGCAACCGCAGGGACCGGAGTCCGAAGTCAGTGCTGTCCTCGGATTGCTGGGCGATCATCTGGATGTGGCGCCGGCCCATGCCCGTGCCGTGGAGCGGGCCCTGGGCAAGGATGTGGAGGCCCTCCTGACCCGGAACCTGGACGGCGCGCTCGAGGCGGCCGAAACCCTGGAGCAGCGGGGCAAGGGAGGAGCCACATTCTGGCCCGTGGACAGGGAGGTCCAGGACCTCGCCGGGGCGGAAGACCCTGGAATAGACCCTGGAATAGACACTGTCCTCGACCTGCCGGGCGTGGTCGGCTGGGCGCCTGACCTCGTCCGGGAGCGCGGACAGAGCACCGGTGGAATCCGGGCCCTGCTTCGTGACGTGATCCTGGTCCAGGACCGCGATGCCGCACTCCGGCTCCTGGCCGAGGGATGGACGGACACCTTCCGGCTGGTCACCCTGGCGGGAGAGATCTTCGGCCCCCTGAACCGCGTCGTGGCCGGCGAATCCGTCCAGGGAGGGGGTTTGATCAGCCGCCGGGTCGAGGTCCAGCGCGTGGAGAAGGAGATCGAAACCCTCGAGGTCACCGTCGTCGAGCTGGAGGAAGAAAGGCAACTCGCCTCGAAAACCCTGGCTGAAAGGGTAGAGGCCGAGGCCCTGGCCCAGGAGCAACTCCAGCAACAGGACTTGGAGCGCGTGAGGCGCACCAAGGAGGTCGATGACCTTTGCCGGCGTGAGATGGACCTCGAGGAGGAGGTGAAGGTCGGTGAGGACGAAGCCGCCCTGATGAACGAAGACCTCGACAGGATCAAGGAGGAGGCGAGGCGCCTCGAGGAAGAGACCGGCTCCCTCGAGGAGAGGTTGGCCGAGATCAAGAGGCAGACATCCTGGCTGGAGACCCTCAGAGCCGGTTCAGCCAGCCGGCTGGACGCCATGAAGACCGAGGTGGAACGGGTGGAGTCCGCCTGCGTCGGCGCGATCCGCAGGGAGACCGAACTGGGCAACATCCTGCACCAGATCCTGGAACGAATCTCGGAGATGGAACACGGCCGTTCTCGCCTGACCACCGAGGCCCGATGCCTCAGGGACCGGGCTGCCAGGAGCGACGAGGAGACCGGGATTCTGGAAGGAAAGATCCAGGAAACCGTCGATACGCAGGTCCGGTGGAAAAACCTGTTGCGGCAGGCCGAGGGGGAACTGGACGCCTCCGAGTCCCACCTGGAGGCTGCGCTCCGGGACGAGGAGGAAGCGAGGAAGGTGCTCGAAAAAGTCCGGTCGGCCCGGGAGGAGGATCGGATCCGTCAGGGAGAGCTCAGAACACGGCTGGAGTCCCTGGTGGAGCGCCTGGCCTCGGAGGAGGACATCGACATCGTGGCCGTTGCCCAGGAGAAAGGGAATCCCCCGGGGCGGTCGAACCAGGATGCCACCGGGTCGGAAGCTCCTGAAGATTCTGCCGAAGATTCTGCCGAAGATCCTGCCGCTCCGGATCTGGCCGAACTCGATGAGGAAGCGATCCGCCTGAAGCGCAAGCTGGACCGCCTGGGCCCCGTGAATGCCCAGGCCATCACCGAACTGGAAGAACTCGAAAAGCGGGACGCTTTCTACCGGGAACAGGAAAGGGATCTGACCCAGTCCCAGAAGGCCCTCGAAGACATCATCCGCCGTATCAACAGGCGGAGCCGTCAGATCTTTCTGGAGACGTTCAACACCATCCGGGCCGAGTTCAGGTCCATTTTCCGGAAGCTGTTCGGGGGCGGCCGCGGCGACATACGGCTGCTGGACGAAGATAACGTGCTGGAGAGCGGAGTGGAAATCGTGGCTCAGCCCCCCGAGAAGGGGGCGAAGTCCATCGACATGCTGAGCGGTGGAGAAAAGGTCATGACCACCACCGCACTGCTCTTCGCCATCTTCACTGCCAAGCCGTGTCCGTTCTGCCTGCTGGACGAGATCGACGCGGCCCTCGACGAGGCGAACATCCAGAGATTCCTGGACCTGCTGGAAGGATTCCTGTCCAGGACCCAGTTCATCATCGTCACACACAACAAGCGGACCATTGCCGAGGCGGACGTCATTCACGGCATCACCATGCCCAAGGCCGGACGGTCCCGGCGCGTCAGCGTCAAGTTTGAAGACGGCGAGGTCCGTACCAAGGATCGGACCACGCCCGTCTTTGCTCTGGAGACGCCGGATGTGCCCGTGTAATCCGGTCCCGGCAACGCTCGACCTGGGGGGAATGGGGGAATAGGGATTGACAGAGAAGGATCGACGGCTGGGGTTCTTCCTCGTCTTCACCGCGCCCTTGCTGGCCTACCTGGGGTTGATCGCCGTGATGTCGCACCAGGAGAAAGTGGACCTGCCAGTGGCCGGTCGCTTCGACAAGGTCGTGCACTGCCTCGAGTACATGCCCGTGGGATTCTTGATCTTGCGGTGGATCGTGAATCGATCCGGGAGCCGGAGCCGAATCACGGCCAGGGCCATGGCCGCGGCTTTGATCCTGGGCATCCTCTACGCCGTAACGGATGAGATCCACCAGGCCTTCATCCCCCGGAGAAGTGCGGAACTCCTTGATGTGGCTGCGGATGGGATCGGAGTTCTGGCAGGTTGTTCGGGATATGCCTGGATCCGGTATCGTTTCGTGGACGCCAAAAACAGGTCCAGGATCAAGTTCCCATCCGCGAGGTGCGATAAGTAATTCGTTGAGTGACAATGTCTTGGGTGAGAGAATGCGAGGGAATCGGTCATGCGGTTTCGGATTCGAACCGCTTGTGGAAGAATTGAAGCCCGGTGGAAAAGAAAGTATACTGTTGGCTAGGAGTTGCGAGCTAACTCTTTTAAGGGCAAACGAATGCGGCGCATCTTTGCATCGGGCATGCCCAAAGGGTGACACCCAGGGCGCACCCGGATTTCGGTGACAGCTCTAGTCATAATCAGAATGTCGCAACCAGAATGTCGCAACCAGAATGTCGCAGCCAAAATACAGAACCCGGTGATGAATCAAACGCACCAACCCCGGCAGGGGAGTGATCAGGCGGGAGGCGGTACATGAGCAAGGCGGAACAAGTACTCCAGATGATCAATGATGCCGTGGATCAAAAGGAGTTTCTGGAACTGAACTGGGTGGGGACATTCAAGGACTACCTGGATCTGATCTACGAGTTCCCACAGATCTGCCGCAACGCATATCAACGTATCTACGACATGGTCCTCTCCTACGGAACCGAGGAGTATGTCCGGTACAAGGAGAAGATCACCCGCTACAGGTTTTTCGACGATCCCGTCAGCGGGGGGAAGGACGCCGTCTACGGCCTGGATCAGTCTCTCATGCGACTGGTCAAGATCTTCAAGAGCGCCGCACACGGCTATGGAACCGAGAAGCGCGTGCTCCTTCTCCACGGGCCAGTAGGCAGCGCCAAGAGCACCATCGTGAGGCTCCTGAAGCAGGGACTGGAGCGGTATTCCCGGACGACCGAGGGCGCCCTCTACACCTACGAGTGGCGGATCAAGGAGAAGGGGGAGGACGTATGGGTCCGGAGCCCCATGAACGAGGAACCCCTGAAGCTCGTGCCGATCCAGGCCCGGATGAAGATCATCGAGGACCTGAACGAACACCTCGCGGAGACCCACAGGTACAGGCTGGACGCGGAAGGCGACCTCAATCCCTACTGCCGGTACTACTACAACCATTACATGGAAGAGGGAGGGGGCGACTGGAGCAACGTCATCGAGAACGTCCGGGTCAGACGACTTCTGCTGAGCGAGAAGGACCGTGTCGGCATCGGAACATTTCAGCCCAAGGACGAGAAGAACCAGGACTCCACCGAGCTCACGGGCGATATCAACTACCGGTTGATCGCCGAGTACGGTTCCGACTCAGATCCCCGTGCCTTCAACTTCGACGGTGAATTCAACGTCGCCAACCGCGGCCTCGTGGAATTCATCGAGGTGCTGAAGCTGGACGTCGCCTTCCTCTACGATCTCCTGGGCGCGAGCCAGGAACATTCGGTGAAACCGAAGAAGTTCAACCAGACCAGCATCGACGAGGTCATCATCGGCCACACCAACGAGCCCGAATACAAGAAGCTCCAGACCAACGAGCTCATGGAGGCCTTCCGGGACCGAACGGTGAAGATCGACGTCCCCTACAACACCGTTCTCGACGACGAGATCAAGATCTACCAGAAGGAGTACAACGAGAACCTGGTGCGCGGCAAGAAGATCGCCCCGCACACCATCGAGATGGCGGCCATGTGGGCGGTGCTGACGCGGATGACCGAGCCCAAGAAGGCGAATCTGACCCTCATGCAGAAGCTGAAACTCTACAACGGGAAGACCCTTCCCGGCTTCACCGAGGACAACATCAAGGAGCTCCGGGAGGAGTCCGAGCGGGAGGGCATGGACGGGATCTCGCCGCGCTACATCCAGGACAAGATCTCCAACTCCCTGGTTCGGGATGACGGCGAGGACTCAATCAATCCCTTCATGGTCCTGAACGAGCTCGAGCGCGGCCTCGTGCACCACAGCCTCCTCAGCAGTGAGGACCAACGCAAGCAGTATCGAGAGCTGCTGGCCATGGTCCGCGAGGAGCTGGAAGAGATACTGAAGAACGAGGTGCAGCGGGCCATCTCCGCCGACGAGGAAGCCATTGCACGTCTGTGCGGCAACTACGTCGACAACGTCAAGGCCTACACCCAGAAGGAGAAGGTCAGGAACAAGTACACGGGGCAGTTCGAGGAGCCTGACGAGCGGCTCATGCGATCCATCGAGGAGAAGATCGAGATTCCCGATAGCCGGAAGGACGATTTCCGGCGCGAGATCATGAATTACATCGGCGCCCTGGCCGTGGAAGGAAAGACCTTCGACTACAAGACCAACGAGAGGCTGCAGCGCGCGCTGGAGCTCAAGTTGTTCGAGGACCAGAAGGACTCCATCAAGCTCACGAGCCTGGTCTCCGCGGTGGTCGACAAGGAAACCCAGGAGAAGATTGACGTCGTGAAGGCCCGGCTGATCAAGTATTACGGCTACACCGACAGCAGTGCCACGGATGTGCTCAACTTCGTGGCGAGCATCTTCGCGCGTGGCGACGTCAAGGGATCGGAGTAGTGGATTTCCGGCAATGGCGCACAAGATCGACATGGACCACTCGCGGTTCCGACAGATCGTTCGGGGCCGGATCAAGAAGGACCTGAGCCGCTACATCACCCAGGGTGAGCTCATCGGCCGGCGAGGTCGGGATGCGGTCAGCATCCCCCTTCCCCAGATCAACCTCCCCCGGTTCCGGTTCGGTAAGAACGAAGAGGGGGGAGTCGGCCAGGGGGATGGGGAGGAAGGTACCCCGGTCCAGGAGGGGGAGGGGCCCGGTACCGGCCAGGCCGGCGATCAACCCGGTGATCACGTGCTCGAGGTGGAGGTGACCTTGGAGGAGCTGGCCCAGATCCTGGGCGAGGAGCTCGAGCTGCCGAACATCCAGAAGAAGGGGAAAAAGGAGATCCAGTCGGCCCACGACAAGTACACGGGCATCAGCAGCGCCGGACCCGAGGGCCTGAGACACTTCAAGCGGACGTACAGACGGGCGCTCAAGAGACAGATGGCCTCGGGAACCTACGATCCCGAGAATCCTGTCGTCATTCCCTTCCGCGAGGACAAACGCTACAAGAGCTGGACCATCAAGGAGTCTCCGGAGAGCAATGCGGTCATCATCTACATGATGGATGTCAGCGGGTCCATGGGGAGCGAACAGAAGGAGATTGTCCGCATCGAGGCCTTCTGGATCGACACGTGGTTGAGATCGCAGTACAGGAATCTCGAGGTGCGGTACATCGTTCACGACGCTGCGGCCAAGGAGGTGGACCAGGATACCTTCTATCATCTGCGAGAGAGCGGCGGCACCAAGATTTCCAGCGCTTTCGAGCTGAGTGCCAGGATGATCCACGAGAAGTTCCCGTCTTCCGACTGGAACATCTATCCGTTTCACTTCTCCGACGGCGATAACTGGAGCGGCAAGGATACCGAGCGCTGCGTGGAGTTGCTCAAGGAGAAAATCCTGCCCAACGTGAACCAGTTCTGTTACGGCCAGGTAAAGAGCGCCTACGGAACCGGCCAGTTCAAGGGGGACCTGGACGAGGCACTCGGCGACAACGAACGGGTGGTGACCTCGGACATACCGAACCGGGAAGGCATCCTCGATTCCATCAAGACCTTCCTCGGAAAGGGACGGTAGGATGCATCTGACCCCGGAGCTGCTGAGATTGAAGGAGGAGATCCAGGGCCACGCGCATGACTTCGGCCTCGACTTCTTCGAGACCCACTTCGAGATGATCGATTTCGACGACATGAACGAAATCGCGGCCTACGGCGGATTTCCCACGCGGTATCCTCACTGGCGCCATGGGATGATCTACGAGCAATACTCCAAGGGGTATGCCTATGGTCTCCAGAAGATCTACGAGATGGTCATCAACAACGATCCCTGCTACGCCTACCTGATGCGCGCCAATTCCACCCTCGACCAGAAGATGGTCATGGCCCACGTCTACGGCCACTCCGATTTTTTCAAGAGCAACCTCTGGTTCTCCAGGACCAACCGAAAGATGATGGACCAGATGGCAAATCACGGGGTGCGGATCCGTCGGCACATTGAGAAGGTCGGTCTGGAAGAGGTGGAAACGTACATCGATCGATGTCTAAGCTTAGAGAACCTCATCGATCCCAACAACCTCTACTTCTCCTCGATGCACAAAAAGACCGAGGACGGGGATTCCGGAGACATAGACCGCCGTCGGAGGTCCAAGGTACACAAGCTCGCCTCCAAGGACTACATGGACCGCTACATCAATCCCCCGGAATTCGTCGAGGAGCAGCGCGAAAAAATCCGGTTGAAGGAGGAACGGGTGGGGGCGTTTCCCGAGGCACCCACCCGTGACATCCTCGGATTCCTCCAGCAGCACGCCCCCCTCGAGTCCTGGCAGCGGGACGTTCTCGACATTGTCCGGAAAGAAGCACTCTACTTCGCCCCCCAGAGCATGACCAAGATCATGAACGAAGGGTGGGCCAGCTACTGGCACTCCAAGATCATGACCGAGAAGATGCTGAAGGACGACGAGGTCGTGGACTACGCGGAGCACCACGCCGCGACCATGGGCATGCAGCCCGGTCAGCTCAATCCATACAAGCTCGGCCTGGAGATCTGGCGTGACATCGAGGACCGGTGGGACAGGGGGCGCCACGGTCCCGACTACGATCGATGCGACGAGATGGAGTCGAAGCGTACCTGGGACTCGGGGTCCAGGCAGGGCCGCGCCAAGATCTTCGAGGTGCGCAAGGTCATGCACGACGTGAGCTTCATCGACGCCTTTCTCACAGCGGAGTTTTGCGAGAAGAACAAGCTGTTCGTCTACCAGAAAAACGACCGCACAGGCCAGAACGAGATCGCCGACCGCCAGTTCAAGAACATCAAGGAGAAGCTCCTGTTCAGCATGACGAACATGGGCAATCCCATCATCGAGGTGGTGGACGCAAACCACAAGAACCGCGGAGAGCTCTACCTGGTCCACCGGTGGGAAGGCTACGACCTGAAATTCGACGAGGCCATGGAGACCCTGAGAAACCTCCATGCCCTCTGGTCCAGGCCGGTCCACGTGGAGACCAAGGAGGACGAGAGGGGCAAGCTGTTCAGCTTCGACGGAGAGAACACCCAGGTCGAGGACATTCTGCCCACTCTCGGGGAATAGCGCGTCGGGTCCACCCCACTAAAGCGCCTTCTCGTAGATCCGCAGGGTTTTCGTTCGCCGCCCCCCGAACCTCAGGACGGTGTTCACCATCACCTCGTTGGCCTCGAGGATCCACCCCAGCTCCGACTCCTGGGTGAAACCCGCCTCCCGCCCCGTCTTCAGAAAATCTCTGTAGAAGAGAGCGTCCACGCCCCGGGCCCGGTACGCGGGCAGGACACCTACTGTGAGGAGCCGGACCGCCTGCACCTTGCGCCTCCACCCGAGAAGATGTCGGAAACCGAAAGGCAGGAGACGGCCGTTCATCTTCTTCAGCAAGGGATTGATATCGGGCACGCAAATCGCAGCCGCCACGGTCTCGCCGTCCGCCTCGGCAAACAGGATGAACTCGGGCCAGACCACCGGCCTGAGCTCCGCCGCGATGAAGGCGAACTCCTCACGGGTCATGGGTACGAAGCCCCAGTTTTCGGCCCAGGCGTTGTTGTAGACGGTTCTCAGCAGCTCGAGTTCTTGGGTGTAGCGCTTCATGTCGAGGGTACGCAGCCGGATGCCGTGCCTCTCCTGGACGGCCCGGGCCAGGCGATCCACCTTGGGTGGTAGATCGGTGCAGGGGCTGAAAGCAAATGCGAACATGTCCATGGTCTTTTGCAGGCCGTGGTGCTCGAGCAGAGCAGGGTAATAGGGTGGAGTGTACGGCATCATGATGGACGGCGGTTTATCGAATCCATCCACCAGGACACCGCACTCGTCGTTGGTGCTGGGGCTCACCGGACCGCGCAGGACCTCGGCCCCGTGGTCGCGAAGCCACCCGGCCGCCGCATCGAGGAGCCCCCCGGAGACCTCGGGATCCTCCACCGACTCGAAAAAGCCGAAGAATCCGGCCTTCTCGTTCCAGGCCTCGTCGTGGGCGGGATTCAGGATGGCCCCGATGCGGCCCACGGCCCTGTTTCCCGATCGTGCCACCCAGAACCGCCCCCTCGCCCTCTTCCAGAAGGGATTTTTCCCCGGATTCAGAAGCCTCCGGAAGGAGTGCATCAGCGGAGGAACCCAGAGAGGGTGGGATCGGTAGATCTCCCTGGGTGCGGCGAGGAACTGACGATCCCTGTGGGGGGAGGTCACCGTCCGGAACCTGAAGCCGGTCCCGCTCATGCCTCTTTCTTTTGGGTGTGCCCCTTGATGACGCCCAGCTGCCTGCCATATTTGGCGAACAACGCCAGGGCGCGGTCGATCTGCTCCCGGGTGTGGGTGGCCATGTAGCTGGTCCGGATGAGGTCTTTTCCCGGCGGGGCGGCCGGAGAGATCACGGGATTGACGTAGATCCCCTCGTCGAAGAGGCGCTTCCAGTAGACGAACGTCTTCATCTGGTCCCCCACGATGATGGGCTGGATGGGTGTCTGGCTGTCTCCGGTCTCCAGGCCGAGGTCGATCAGGCCTTTCTTGACGTAGCGAACGTTATCCCAGAGCTTGTCCCTGACCGAGGGATCGTTTTCGAGGACATCCATGGCCGCGAGAACCGTAGCGGCGCAGGAAGGGGAGATGGAGGCCGAGAAGATGAGCGGTCGGCTGTGATGCTTGATGTAATGGATGACGGATTCGGGTCCGGCCACGAATCCACCCATGGAGGCGAAGGACTTGCTGAAGGTGCCGAGAATCAGATCGACTTCATCGGTGAGGCCGAAGTGCTCGGTTGTCCCCACGCCGCGCGCCCCGAGCACGCCCACGGCATGGGCCTCGTCCACGAGAATCCGGGCCTCGTACTTCCGGGCCAGTTTCACGATGGAGGGTAGATCCACGATGTCGCCGAGCATGCTGAAGATGCCGTCCACCACGATGAGCCTTCCGCCCTTGGATTGCTCCCGGCCCAGGAGCCGTTCCAGGTCCTCCATGTCGTTGTGGCGGAATTTTCGGACCTCGCCGAAGCTGAGGCGGCAACCGTCGAAGATGCTGGCGTGGTTTTCGCGGTCGCAGAAGATCACGTCGTCCCGGCCCACCAGGGTGGCGATGGAACCCAGATTGGCCTGGAATCCGGTGGAGAAGGTGAGGGCGGCCTCCTTGCCCGTGAACCGGGCCAGGCGATCCTCCAGCTCCTCGTGGAGGTCCAGGGTTCCGTTCAAGAACCGGGAACCGGTGCACCCCGTGCCGTACTTCTCCACCGCCTTTCTGGCGGCCTCCTGGACCCGTGGATCGTGGGTGAGGCCCAGGTAGTTGTTGGAACCGAACATGATGAGGCGCCGGCCGAATACAGTGGACTCGGTGCCGTCGTGCGCCTCAGAAATGGGTCGGAAGTAGGGATAATAGCCGGTCTTGATCAGCTCCTTGGCGCGCTGAAATTTTGTGCACCTGTTGAATAGATCCAAGTCGTGAGTCCCTGTCCCTGTTGCGTTCAAGCCGATCGCGGGATGAGGTGAATTGTTGATCCGCTTATCCCGGATGGCAAGTTCAAGATCGGGCGGCCCGCGGGCACCTGTATATTTAGAGCTCCGTACCTCGTCGATCAACTTCCTTGTTACAAAGGATTTGCATGATTTTCAAAAAATTCGGAGGCGGCACGGAGATGTCAATGAAACACCCTCGGGGAGACACCGCCGGGGTTGACCCGTGGGACCGGGCACGTTACCATATCAGGTGTCACATATAGCTTGAATGAACACAAGGGGTTATATCGGCCAGTGGGATGCTGTTCGCCGGCGGGGAAGCCTTTTCAACCTGGAAGTGAGTCCACTGGAATGGCCGGTGCTCTATCCAGATTCGAGCCGGGCAGCACCACGAGGTCCAACTGCAGATCATTGAAAGTGAGGATGCGAGAATGAAAGCTCCTGGAATCGTCGCTCTGGTGTTCCTCCTGGCGACCACCACCGGCGCACAGACCGTTGATTTTTCACCCGTGCACCTCGACGCCACCCAGCCGGTTCCGGGCCGGACATTCACTGCCACAGTGAGCTATCCCGGCGGACCCGGGGCGCCGTACATCCTGGCCTTCGATGTGTTCCGGGCCCCACAGCCGTTCGTCTTTCCGGGCATCGGACAGCTGGGCCTTGCGGGATCTCCCTCCTTACTGTTCATGCAAACGACCTCCCTGAACGCCCAGGGGAAGGGGACGTTTTCTCTCGGCCTTCCTCCCAGTTCCGTTCTCATCGGCTTCCAGTTCTACTTCCAGGCGCTCGTCTTCAGCCCCAAGTCCACGGCGGGCGCGTTTCTCTCGAATCTCTATGTGGGGCAATTCACCGGCCCCGGCACCCATACCCCGATCCAGGCCCGGGCCATGATTCCGAGAGCCCTTCATTCGTCCACCCTGCTCCAGGACGGTCGGGTCCTGATCATCGGCGGCGGCAATGGAACCCTGACCAGCCCGGTGGCCACCCAGATCACGGAGATCTACTACCCCTGGACCCGAAAGTTCGACTTCACCCGGACCCCTCTGGGTGCCGTCACCCGTCTGAATGCCATGCGCGTCCTGCACACGTCCACCCTGCTCCAGGACGGTCGGGTCCTCATCGCGGGGGGCGTCGATTCCCAGGGGAACGTGGTCAAGACCGCGGAAGTGTATGATCCTGCCACCGGCGGCTTCACCTACGTGGGTCCCATGGCGAATGCCCGGGCAACGCACACGGCCACCCTGCTGCCCAACGGTACGGTCCTCATCGCGGGGGGAACCACGGCAAACTTCGTCTACCCCAACGTCTTCGGCGGCGCGACCAAGGCCACCGAGGTCTTCGATCCCACCTCCAACTCGTTCAAGGCCGGCCCGAACATGCGCGAGAAGCGCATGATCCACAGTGCAGTCCCGCTCCGATTCGGCGGCAAGGACTACGTGCTGATGCTGAGTGGAATCAAGGGGCTGTTCTTCTTCATTCTCCCGGACTACACCAACACGGCCGAGGTCTACGACGTGACGGCCAAGGCCTTCACCGACAAGATCGGCAGCCCCACCCTCGGGAAAATGAAGACGGCCCGGGTCGCCTTTGGCGCGGCCTTGCAGGCCAACAGCCGGGTGGTGGTGGTGGGTGGGGCCACGGGCACGGTGCCGGCCGCCACCAAGAACGCCGAGGAATTCAACCCGGCCACCGGGGCCTTCTCCTCGGTGGCCACCATGCAGACCGAGCGGATTCTGCCCGGAGTCACCGCCCTCCCCGGCGGCAGGGTGCTCGTGCAGGGCGGTGCCCTCGGATCCCTGACCGCCCCCTCGGCAACGGCATCCTGTTACCTCTACTCGGCCGGAAGCTTCGCCACGGCCGCGGCCCTCAACTCCTCGCGGGGCGCGCACACGTCGATCCTGCTTCCCAGCGGGGTGGTGCTGGTGATCGGCGGGGCCAATTCCAGCGCCCAGGCGCTTAACACCGCCGAGTTCTATACCCCCTGAGGGATCGGATCCGACTCCTGAAGCACACAGGACCCCGCCGGCCCGGCCGGCGGGGTCCTGTGTGCTTCAGGAGGGAATGGTGGAAGAAGGATGGATCCCGGGCGCAGGGCCGCGGTATGATCTAAACAGGAGGTCACGATTCGTAGCCGTCGCCTCGAAGCCTTTCGACGACGCATGCTGCGTTGCTCCTCCCTTGCGTATTCACGAATACGCGGCAGTCGTCGCGCCTTGCCTGCGCCGCCGATAGACCCCGATCCGACGGCTACGAATCGTGATCTCCTGTTTAACCCTGATCCGATCCCGAGGGATGTTCATGAAGATCGTCATCGCGCTCCACCAGTTCCTTCCCAGGTACACCACCGGGACCGAGCTCTACGTGTATGAGCTGGCCCGGGTAGTGGAGAAGATGGGACTCGAGGTGGTTCTCTTCACCGGGGAAGACGACGGTCGCTCCTTCCTGAAGGAACACGACTCTCGCTATGAGGGGCTCCGGGTCCACCGGTTCACGCGCCATCACGGCATGGAGGCGGATCCGATCCTCGGCGAATACGCCTCTCCCCTGGCCGAGGCCGCCTTCGGGCGTTTTCTCGATTCTGTCCAGCCCGATCTGGTTCACATCTTTCACCTCTTCGGTCTCGGCGGGGGGCTCATGGACGCCGCCCGGGTCCGCGGCCTGCCCTACGTGGTCCACCTCATGGATTTCTGGTTCCTCTGCCCACGCATTCAGATGCTGGACTTCGAGGGGGGGCTCTGCCCGGGGCCCCGGTCCGCCCGGCGGTGTGCCCGATGCGCCGGGGAAGTGGATGGAAACCTGATGCCTCTGGGCCGGGCCCTGGAGGAGGAAGGGGCCCTGGAATCGCTCCAGAAAAAGGCCACCGGTGGGGACGCTGCGGCCCACGCCCTGGTGCAGGATCACCACCACCTGGACCAGCGTTGGCCCTACCTTCTCAAGCGCCTCCGGCGGGCGGCGCGGGTGATATCTCCCTCCAGCTTCCTTCGCGGCAAGTTCATCGAGAACGGCCTCGAAGGGGACCGCATCCACTTGCTCCGGTATGGTATCGACGCGGACCGGGTCTCGAAACGGTCTCGAATCCACGCTTCGCACGACTTCCGGTTCGGGTACATGGGGAATCTGGCCACCTTCAAGGGGGCTCACATCGCGCTGGAAGCCTTTACCGGTCTGGCAGGAGATCGCCTTCGATTCGACTTGTACGGGGATTTTTTCTACCGGGAGCAAGGCCAGATGGAAGCCTGCAAGACCCTGGTGGAAGGAGATGCCCGTATCGAAATGCGTGGGCCCTTTCACCGCAGGGACCTGGGCAAGGTCCTGGCCCGCATCGATGCCCTGGTGGTCCCCTCCCTCTGGCACGAGAACACTCCGTTTGTCGTGCTGGAGGCGCTGGCGGCGGGCACCCCTGTTCTCGCCTCGAGAGTGGGGGGCATCGAGGAGATCATCCGGGAGGGCGTGGACGGATTGCTCTTTGAACGCGGTGACGTGGAGGCCCTTCGCGACCGGATGAAAATCGTGGCCGCCGGAGAGGGGCTCCAAGACGGGGAGGCGGCCTCCATCCCGACGCTCCGATCCAATGCCGAGGACCTGGTCCGCCTCTACCGGGAGGCCCTGGACCAGGACCGGGATCCAGATTCCAGCCAGACCGAGCCGATGGACCGGAGCCTCGTGGAGCGATTGTACCGCACCGTGGAGGCTCTCGGGGGGGTGTTCCAGGGCCTGGGCAGCCGGACCCGGAAGGACCGGGACGTCATCAAGGCCTTTCGCAGGGCCGGACGCCTGGAGAAAGAGCTTGCGGGCCACAGACAGTCCCTGCGACAGCACGCGGACCGATACCGGCGACTTCGCGACGATCTTCAGGAGATCGAGGCCACCTACCGGAAGGAGATCCAGGGACAGGCCCTGAAGATCCGGACCCTGGAGAAAGACCTCGAGGGCCATCGAGAGGTCCAGGACCAGATCCGGCCCGAGATCGAGGCCTACCGGGAGGTGGAGAGGACTCTCCGGAAGGACCTGGACGGCCACAGCGCTGTGATTGCGGAGAGAGAAAGAGAGGTGGAGGAATACCAGAAGGTCCAGGACCAGATCCGGTCCGAGATCGAGGCCTACCGGGAGGTGGAAAAGGCGCTCCGGCTAGACCTGGAAGGCCACCGGACCGTGGTTGCGGAGAGAGACAAGGAGGTGGGGGAATACCGGAAAGCCCTGGACACCCTGGAGCAGGACCTCCAGGGACACCGCGAGGCCCTGTCCCACGCCCGCGCGCAAGCCGACAAGGTGCAGCCCCTCGAGGAGAGACTCCAGGAGGTCCAGGATGCTCTTCAGGAGCAGCAGATCGCCATGAATCGCCTCACTACACGGATGAAGGAGCTCTGCGAAGGGATCGACTCCTCTGCCCTGGGTCCGAACCTGTGAGGAAGGCCGCTGTGGAACGCCCGAGGAAAGCGAACGGAACCGGGGCGGATTTCGAGAGGGAAGAGGGAACGGCCCCAGCCCCCCCCCGGGTCTCCGTGGTCATCCCCACCCTGAACGGTGCGTCCGACATCGGCGATGTCCTCAATGCCGTCTGCGGCCAGTCCCTCGACGGTACGCTGGAGATCCTGATCGTGGATTCAGGATCGACGGACGCCACCCTCGACATTGTCAATCAATACCCCGTCCGACTCTTCCAGGTGGAAAGGGATGCATTCGATCACGGGGATACCCGGAATCTCGCCATCTTCCAGGCCCGAGCTCCGTTCGTGGTGATCCTCAGCCAGGACGCCGAACCCCGGGGGGATCGCTGGCTGGAGACCCTGGTGCGTCCCCTGGAGGCCGACGAGAAGGTGGCGGCGGTGTGCGGACGATTGCTGCCCCGACCCGGCATGGACCTCCTGCTTCGCCGCATGGTGGAGGGGGACCTCAATTTCAGCCAGGAGCGCCGGGTCGTCTCTGTGGAGGGTCCGGCCGCCCTGGAGGCGCTCAGCCCCTACGAGAAACGCATCCACATCAATTTTCATGACGTCGGTTCCTGCATTCGCCGGAGCCTGTGGGAACGGCTGCCGCTGCCCAGGACGCCGTTCGGGGAAGACCTGATGTGGGCCCGCTGCGTCCTCGAGAACGGATTCAAGCTGGTGTATGAACCCGAGGCCGAGGTCTACCACGCCCACGACTACGCCGTGCGGTCCCTCTACCGCCGGGGGTGGTGGGACGGATGGATGAACCGTCGCCTCCTGAACCGGCTACCGGTGGAACGCTTCCATCACATCTTCATCAATGCCTGGCGCGGCGTGGTGAAGGATCAGAAGTATCTCTCTGCCCACGGAGCCTCCGGCCTCGGGCGCCTGGGCACCCTGGCCCGGAGCGTCCGGCTGCAACTGGCCGTGTTCGCCGGTCTGTATCGCGGGGCGCGGCGCACGGGGTACGGACCCGTGCCGCGGACCCTCACCCCGGATCGGCCGTTCCGAATCCTCTTCGTGGTGCACGGATTCCCGCCCCAGGACCTGGCCGGCACCGAGGTCTATACACTCACCACTGCCAGAGCCCTGCAGAACCACGGCCATGACGTGGCCGTCTTCCACCGCTACGCGGCGCCCGAGGCGCCCGACTACCGGCTGGATACGGGAGAGTACGAGGGACTCCGGACCTACAAGCTGGTGAACAACTTCCGCTACGACGGCATCGGTGAGACCTACGAGAACCACCACGTCGAGGATCGGTTCGGGGAAGTGCTTGCCCGGGAGCAGCCGGACCTGGTCCACTTCCAGCATTGCCTACACACCTCGGTGTCCCTGATCAGCCTCTGCGAGGACAGAGGCATTCCCACCGTGGTCACCCTCAACGATTACTGGTTCATCTGCCCGACCGTGCAGCTGATCCTGCCGGACCGGTCCCTGTGCCGGGTGAAACAGGGCGGTCTCATCTGCATCCGGTGCGCCCGGAATCGAAGCAAGCGGGAAAGAGCCGTTCGCCTGGCCCGGATCGGGGTCCGGTGCCTGGGCCCCCTGGCCAACCTCGGCCCCGCCCTCTATTCGCGCCTCGTGGCCTACTTCCCCGGCCTTCGCCGGGATGCCTTCGAGGACGCCGTGGCCCTGTGCCGGCGGCCCGGGTCGATTCTCCGACACCTGCGCCGGGCCGGCCGCCTGATCTCCCCCTCCCGGTTCCTCCGGCAGCGCTACCTCGAGTTCGGGCTCGATCCGGAACAGATCCTCTACCAGCGATACGGCATCCAGACCGCCCGGCTCCGGGGGAAGGCCAGGGTTCCGCGCCAGGGTCCGCTCCGGGTCGGCTTCATTGGTTCCTTTGTCTGGTACAAGGGACTCCACGTTCTCCTCGAGGCTTTCCAGGGCATCTCACCCTCCCTGGCGGTTCTCAAGGTGTACGGGAATCCCGATGCACCGGCTGAGGTCCGACCCTACGGCGAGACGTGCCGGCGCCTGGCCGCGGGCGCGCCGGTCGAATTCGAGGGCCCCCTGGCCCAGGCCGATCTCTACGAGGCGCACAGGAACCTGGACATCCTCGTGGTCCCATCCCTGTGGTATGAAAACTCTCCCCTCGTCATCCTGGAGGCCATGGCCGCCGGGACGCCGGTGGTGACCTCGGATCTGGGGGGCATGGCCGAGATGGTGGTGGACGGCGAGACGGGATTTCTGTTTCCGCGGGGAAATGCCGGGGCCCTCCGTGAGTGCATCCTTGCCCTGGCAGAAGAACCGTCCCGGGTGGAGGCCATGTGCGGGAGGCTCAAATCTCCCAAGGACATCGATATGAATCTGGCCGAACTGGTGCTTCTCTACCGCCAGGAGATTTCACGCCTTCGTCCCGGACGGGGCCAGGTGCCCTTCTGGTCCGCGGCCGGGAAACGGTTTGACCGGGCCGAGGGGAGTGTGGAGATCCAGGGGGAGGACATGGTGCTGCTCCGGCCGCGCGGCAACCACCCGGCCCGCATCTCGTTCGACCTGGTCATGGCCCGGCCCGGCCCAGTTCGTTTCGAGGTGACCACCCATCTTCTCGCCGCCGAACCGGACGTGGTCCTTTCCGGAGGCCTGTTGGTGAACGACAGCTGGATCGGAGAGATTTCCCCGCATTGCGCTGCAGAGGGGGCGTCCCTCTCCCGATGTCACCGGTTCAGTCTGGACTGCGGGTCCGGGCGGGTAACATTGACCCTGACCAACGCCGTGCGGGCGGAGGAAGTCGCCTCCGGTTATCTCCGCGTCCAGCGGGTGGCAGCCTTTCAAGAGAATCAAGAGAATCAAGAGAGTCTAGAGAATCCGGAGTCCCTGACATCATGATGATAGAGTATCCGCCCGTGACCGTTGTGGTGCTGAACCACAACGGCCTCGAGCACCTCGGCCCCTGTTTCGAGAGCCTGAAGGCGCTGGCCTATCCGGACGACCGCGTCACCCTCCATCTGGTGGACAACGGGTCCGCAGACGGATCCGTCCAGTTCATGACCGGGCGGTTTCCCGAGGTGAAGATCACCGGTCACGGATCCAATATCGGTTTCAGCGCCGCCATGAACCGGGCTGCCGAGGCGGCGGAAACGCCGCTGGTGGCTTTTCTGAACAACGATACCCGGGTGGATCCGCAGTGGTTGGCCGAGCTCGTAAAACCCCTGGTGCGGAAGGAGGCCGTGTCCGCGGGCTCACACATCGTGGACTGGAAGGGCCGGGACGATCTGTTTCAGGGGGGCGGATGTAATTTCCACGGCGTGGGATTCCAGGCGGGGCTCCACGATGCGGGCGAGGCAGGGGCCGCGAACCCGGCTCCTTCCCGGCCCGTGGACGTGCTCTTTGCCTGCGGGGCCGCCATGGTCGTGGATCGTGAGATCTTTCTGGATGCCGGAGGTTTCGACGAGGATTTCTTCGCCTTCTACGAGGACGTGGATCTGGGCTGGCGCCTCTGGATCCTGGGCCACAAGGTTGTGTGGGTGCCCACGTCCAAGGTCTACCACCACCACAGTGCAACGGCCTCCCGGATTCCCATTCACCGGCTCCGGGTCCTCCACGTCAGGAATCCCCTCCTCACCATCTTGAAGAACTACGAAAAGCCCGGCCTGGACAGGGTCTTTCCCGCCGCCCTGATGCTGTCCCTGAAGCGCATGGCCTTCCTCGCGAACCTGGACACCGAGGATTTCCGCATCGAGGCCTCAAAGGACCACGCCCCCCCGGCGCGAAGGTGGTGGAGGCGATCCCGCCGATCGGGGGAGACCCTCACCGTGGCCAAGGTGGCGCTGAGCGACCTGGTGGCGCTGGACGACCTGAACCGGCAATTTGACAGGTTCATGACCAAGCGAGACAGCATCCAGAACCGTCGCCGCCGAGGCGATCTAGAGATCCTTCCCCTGTTCCGCCAGCCCTTCTGGCTGGCGGAACAGGACGACTCGTACCGTCGACTTCAGGAATCTCTCGTGGAGTTCTTCGGAATCGGCGACCTGTTCAACTCAATCCCATCGGTGCCGGATTCCTGAGAGATCGGTTGATCGGGCCGGTTGACACCCCTTCGTACCAGCAGTACAAGGAACCGGACAGGATTCCCGGGGGGAGCAGCCGGGGGACGCTCCTACGGGAGCGAGTGCCGTCACCAGCCGTTTGTGGACCCGAAATACATGATTGGACATCCGGGCGGGCGTGTGAGTTGGAATTGTGATCTCAGCATCATAATCGTGAACTACAACACCCGGAACATCCTCCGGCAGTGCCTGCGGTCCATCTGCCTCCAGGATCACGGGGTCAGCCTGGAAGCCGTGGTGGTGGACAATGCCTCCAGCGACGGTTCGGCGGCCATGGTCCGGAAGGAGTTTCCCCGGGTCAAGATCCTGGAGAACGAGAGGAATCTGGGATTCTCGGCCGGGAACAACCGGGGGCTGCCCGTGTGCGAGGGGGAGTTCGTCCTGCTCCTCAATTCAGACACCCTCGTGCTACCCGGGACCCTGGCCAGTGTCCTGACCTTTGCCCGGGCGCATCCGGAATCGGGGATTCTCGGGTGCAAGCTGGTGCGGCCGAACAGCGAGCTGGACTGGGCTTGCCGGCGAGGATTTCCAACCCCCCTGGTGGCCTTGTTCAAGTTTCTCGGTTTTCACCGATTGTTCCCCCGCTCGAAGCTGTTCGGCCGCTACAACATCACCTACAAAGATCCGAATCTGACCTATGAGGTCGATTCCGTGGTGGGGGCTTTCATGTTGATCAGTCGAGGCGTCCTCGAACAGGTCGGGGGCCTCGACGAGAATTTCTTCATGTACGGCGAAGACCTGGACCTGTGCTTTCGGGCCAAGAAGGCCGGCTTCCGGGTCCACTACCTGGGGCAGAGCCAGGTGATTCATATCAAGGGGGCGAGCTCCAGGAAAGAGAGCTTCCGGATGAACTACCATTTTCACCGGGCCATGATCCTCTTCCATCGCAAGCACCTCAGGCACCAGTATCCTGGAGCTGTGAACGCGGCAACCTACATGGGCATCGGGCTCCGATTCTCCGCTCTGGCGATCAAGCACTACATCCTGGTTCTGGTGGGGGCCGCACGTAACCGACTCCCTCGATTTCGAATGGACACCGGGGGAGAATCTCCCGTGCCTGCGGGGGGAGACGTGGTGCTTTGAGATCGGTTTCGAGAAAAGGGAATCCCCACCCTCCAGCAGGGCTCCCCCTTTTCCCACTTGTCGGATACTCTCCGGTGTGCTACTTTCCCATCCCTTGTGAAAGCTTCGCCGATAACAGAAACAACGCAGTGGTGCGCCCTTAGCTCAATTGGATAGAGCACCTGACTACGGATCAGGAGGTTGCGTGTTCGACTCGCGCAGGGCGTGCCAATTCTATGTACTCCTTGGATTTGAGATCCACTGGCTGTCATGAGTCCCAACGGCATCTTTCCCTCCTTCCTGGAACCTCGTGAAGATCGGTTCATGAAGGAGGCCCTCCGGGAGGCGGAAAAGGCGGCCTCGGCCGGGGAAGTCCCGGTGGGATGCGTCATCGTGCGCGAGGGCCAGGTCATTGCCCGGGCTCACAACCAGCGGGAGCAGCTGGGGGATCCCACGGCGCATGCCGAGATGGTGGCGCTGACCCAGGCCGCGGCCACGGTCGGGAACTGGCGCCTGGAGGACGCGATCCTCTACGTAACCCTGGAGCCTTGCGCCATGTGCGCGGGGGCCATGGTCTTGGCCCGGGTCAAGCGACTCGTGTTCGGAGCCCTGGACCCCAAGGCGGGGGCCTGCGGCTCGCTCTACAACATCGTGTCCGATTCCCGGCTGAATCACTCGCTGGAGGTGGTTCAAGGCCCCCTCGTCGAGGCCTGCGGAGCGATCCTGAAGGATTTTTTCAAGAAAAAGCGGCGGGGCAGCGGGGGAAATCCCGAGGGCCCCAAAAAATAGACTCCCCTGAGTTCCATGGGAGCTGCCATTGCTATATATATAGCAGCCTGTGGAAACACTGGCGCGAGGCCAGAATCGAGGATTTCGCGCCCAGGTTCGTCCTCGGAGGGAGGCCTGTTTCGTAGAACCGGAGAGGTGCCTGAGCGGCTGAAAGGGACGGTCTCGAAAACCGTTGACTCCGCAAGGGGTCCGTGGGTTCGAATCCCACCCTCTCCGCCAAGATGAAAGTAAACAGAGGATCCGGCCCATTCGGGAGGAATCTCTGATATGCGATATACGGGTGCGGAAACCCCGGAAATGTGGGTGCGGGGATTCTGATTGTTCCCGTTTTTGACTCGTTTTCGTCTTATATATTATGTCTGAAAAGTGAACCCGAGCCCGTGATCGGAGAGGTGTCCGAGAGGCCGAAGGAGCACGCTTGGAAAGCGTGTGTGCGGGAAACTGTACCGTGGGTTCGAATCCCACCCTCTCCGCCAGATAATTTCAGCCCAATCCTGGGAACGGCTCCTCTGTCTGGAACCGCTCATGGATTCGAGGCTGGGCTCGGGGGAACCGTGAGATCCGATAGATACCGGGTCGTGCAGCCGGGGAGCTGGCGGTGCCCTGTACCCGCAATCCGCCTCAGCGGGGGTGATGCCGAACCGAGGTCTCTGTTTTGGGGAGTTCTCTCGAACACGTGGTGTTGACGGTCGAGTCCTATGCAATGGAGCAGCGTGAACCGGATCAGGGGCGGAAGCCAGCAGTCCTAAACGTTTTGCTCCATGTGCCGTAGGGGTGCTCGATCTGAGCTAACGATTCGGGGTGAGCCCGGGAACCGGGATCGAAGGGAGGTGCACGACCTTTTTCCCCATCCCTTTGTCCACAGGCTGTTCCCGGGGATGCACCCGTTCAGGGGATCCAGACATGGCCTATCTCGTTCTTGCGCGGAAGTACCGGCCCCAGACGTTCGAGGAGGTCGTGGGGCAGGAAGAGATCGGCAAGACCCTGCAGCGGTCCCTGGAGCGGGATCGAGTCGGCCACGCCTACCTGTTTTCGGGGCCCAGGGGCATCGGGAAGACCTCCGTGGCCCGCATCTTCGCCAAGGCGCTCAACTGCCCGGAAGCCGAAAAACAGAGCGGGGCCGGTCGGGGGGTGCCCTGTAACCGCTGTCCCGTATGCGCGGATATCTCCCGGGGGAGCGACGTCGATGTCCTGGAGGTCGACGGGGCTTCGAACCGCGGCATCGACGAGGTGCGCGGCATCCGGGAGAGCGCCAAGTTCATGCCGACCCGGGTGCAGTTCAAGGTCTACATCATCGATGAAGTGCACATGTTGACTCCGCCCGCTTTCAACGCTCTGTTGAAGATCCTCGAGGAACCACCGCCGCACGTGATCTTCATCTTCGCCACCACCGATCCCCGCGCCTTGCCGGATACGGTCCGTTCACGGTGCCAGCGATTCGATTTCCGGCCTCTAGGAAAGCAGGAGATCGTGAAGCGACTGGAGCAGATCTGCGAGTCGGAGGAGGTGAAGGCCACACCCGAGGCCCTCGACCTCATCGCCGAGTTGGCGGAAGGGGGCATGCGGGATGCGCAATCCCTCCTGGACCAGATGATCTCCTACAGCGAAGGAATCCTCGAGCAGGGGGACGTGGAATCGATGCTGGGGCTTCCACCGGGCCAGGTGTGTCTGGATATCCTGGAGGCTCAGGCCCGGGGCGATGGGGCCGGGGCGTTGAAGCTGGCGGACAGCGTGTTCCTTCAGGGAGGGGATCCCGAGGATCTGGCGGATCGACTCCAGCGTCTGGCGCGGGACATTCTGGTCCTGTCCACATTGAACGGCGAGGGAGACGTGCAACTGCTGTCGGGAATGCCTCCTGAACGGCTCCGGCCGTTCCACACCGGGCTGTTCCACCCCGACGCCCTGGCCTACCTGGTCAAGCTCTACCAGGAAGCGAGGCTGGCCATGCGGTCTCCGGGTCCCACCAGGATTTCGCTGGAGCTGGCCCTGGTGCGGGGGGCATCCCTCGAAAATTTCGCACCCCTCGAGCAGGTGATCGAGGCCGTGAAGGTCCTGAAGAAGGAGGGGCCGGCCGGGGGACGGCCCGCCTCCGGGAATGCCCCCGGAGACGTCCCGGGCTCCGGCCCGGGCCGGGGCGGAGGTCCTCCGACCCGTTCAAAGCCCGGGCCGGGCCTAGGGTCGAATCCCGGTCAGGGCCCAGCGACTCGGGGTACCGACCGCCCTCCGGCCGACACCGGAGCGGCCCAGTCGACCGGGCCTGCTGCGGGGCTGACCGTACCCGAACAGGACCTGACCGATCGGTGGCCGGAGGTCGTGCAGGAGATCCTGAAGAGGAAACCGACCCTCGGTTCCCATCTCGTCCGGTCTCGCCTGCACCGGCCGAAGGACGGCCGTATTTCCGTGGTCCTGCAGCGGCAGAACCGATTCGGGCTGGACCAGCTCAATCAACCCGAGAACAGGAAAATCCTCCAGGACCTCCTATCGGGGATCACGGGGACGCGCCTTGGAGTAGAATGTGTACCGGGAGATTCCGGAGAGGTCTCGCAGAGCCGGGGGTCCCACGAGCGACCTGGAACTCCCGCCGGGCCGGAGGGGCCGGAAGAGGGAGTGAAGCGAGTGATAGAGATATTTGAGGGCAGGGAGTTGAGTCCGGATTCCGAGACGTGATGCCGGAATGTCACCACGGATCAGGAGCCGATCAGGGAGCCGGTCAGGAAATTGTGAGCTGATTGAATGACAGGAAAGAAGAACCCATGAGTGCAGGAGGTTTCGGAGGGATGGGAGCCGATTTCGGCGGCCTCATGAAGCAAGCCCAGAAGATGCAGAAGGACATGGAGAGAATCAAGGCCGCCCTGCAGGAAATGGTGGTGGAAGCGTCTTCCGGTGGCGGTGTCGTGACCGTCCACGCCAACGGCGCGCGCGAGATTCTCGCCATCAAGATCAAGCCCGAAGCCGTGGATCCGGAGGACGTGGAGATGCTCGAGGATCTCGTGCAGTCCGCCGTGAACGCCGCCCTGAAAAAATCCCAGGAGCTGGCCGACAAGGAAATGGGGAAAGCCACCGGGGGATTCAATATGCCGAATCTGTTTGGATAATCCTCATGGCGGCAAGCCTCGAAACCCTGGAGCGCCTGATTCAGGAGTTCAAGCGACTCCCCGGGGTGGGAGCCAAGACAGCAGAGCGTCTTGCGTACCACGTGCTGAGGAGCTCCGACTCGGAAGCACTCGGTCTGGCCAGCGCGATCCGGGACGTGAAGGAAAAAATCGGCCAGTGTTCCGTTTGCTTCCATCTGAGCGACGGAGACCGTTGTTCGATATGCGCCAGTCCGAGCCGGGATCAGGGCCTGATCATGGTGGTCGAACAACCCAAGGACGTGATCGCCTTCGAGCGCGTGGGAACCTATCAGGGTGTCTACCACGTCCTGCAAGGTCGCGTGGCGCCTCTGGATGGAATGGAGGAGGGGGACCTCACCCTCGAGGCCCTCAAGAGGCGGGTGGACGCCGGGGGAATCCGTGAGGTCATTCTCGCCACGAATCCGGACCTGGAAGGGGACGGTACGGCCTTGACCCTGGCGAGGATGCTCAGGTCCACAAATGTCCGGGTAACGAGGATTGCCAAGGGCATTCCCAGTGGGAGCGCCATCGAGTTTGCCACGACCGTGATTCTCGGTGACGCAATCCAGGGTCGCCAGGAGGTGAATGGAATGTGACTGCCCGGGGATACTCCATTGTCTCGGGGTCGGGTATAATGGAATGGGCGACCATGGATGCGGTTTCGAGACCGACAGGTTCAAGGGAAAGGACCGGATGTGAAACTGGATAGTGCGCAGGCTGGAGGAGAGTATCCGTGCGGCTAGAACTCTCCATGAAAGCGCGGCTCGAGCAGCAACTCCAACTCCGGCTGGCACCCCAGATCATCCAGTCCATCGAAATCCTCCAGCTTCCCGCTCAGGACTTGCTCGAACTCATCGAGCAGGAGTTGCTGGAGAACGAGGTCCTGGAACGCCAGGACCAGGTCGACGTGGAATCGCCGCAGGAGGACCTCCAGGAAGACACCCCCGAATCGACTCTTTCCGAGGAGGAGGAGGCTCGCCTCGAGGAGACCTTTGAACGCCTCGAGAACCTCGAGGATTGGGGCGAGGACTTTCCCATGCGGAGGCCCGTCAGCCACGACGACAAGGACAAGAAGCTGGAGGCACTACAGAACACCGCCTCCAGGCCCGCGACCCTGCAGGATTTCCTCACGGGTCAGCTGCACCTCATGGAGGTTCCGCAAAAGATCCGCGACCTTGCGGAATATTTCATCTTCAACCTGGATGAGTCGGGATACCTGACCCAGGCGCCCGAGGAGCTGGTTTCGGGTGAGAACGAGAAGTACTCAGAGGAGGAGATTCGAGAGGCTTTGAGCGTGCTGCATTCCCTGGAGCCGCCGGGGATCGGGGGGCGAAACTTCAAGGAATGCCTGCTTCTTCAGCTCGTCCCCAAGCAGAAGGACTATTACATTCTCAGGGACTTGATCGAGAACCACTTCGAGGATCTCATGAAGAACAAGCTGCCCAGAGTCGCGAAGACGACCGGGCAGCCCATCGACAAGATCAAGGAGATGCGGGATTTCATCGGCACGTTGAATCCTGCACCGGGCGCTCTCTTCCGTGAGGACAAGGCCTCGCCCATCCAGCCCGACGTGGTTGTCGAATGGATCGACGGCCGCTATGAGATCCAGATCCAGGATAACTATTTTCCGAGGCTCGCCATCTCGCAGCGATACCGGGAACTCCTGGAGCGCGAGAAGAACAACCCCAAGGTCCGCGAGTACATTCGCAAGAAGCTGGAAAGCGCGCGCTGGTTGATCGAGAGCATTGAACAGCGGAAGAACACCTTGTCCAAGGTATGCCGGGAGATCGTGGACCGACAGACGGAATTCCTGGATCACGGCATCCATTCCCTGAAGCCGCTCAAGATGCAGGAGGTGGCGGACGCCCTCGGAATACACGTATCCACGGTCAGCCGTGCTATATCCGACAAGTGGATGCAGTGCCCGCAAGGGATCAAGCCGTTGAAGTTTTTCTTCACCGGTGCAACGGATGTGACCGGCGGGGGCGTGGAAAGCCGGTTGAGCGTCAAGTCACGTATCAAGGAGCTCATCGAGAAGGAGGATACCAGTTCCCCGCTCAGCGATGAGGATATCATGAACAAGCTATCCAGGGAGATGGGGCTCAACATCGCACGCCGGACCGTCACGAAATATCGCAAGGCCCTTGGCATCCCGTCTTCCCGCCAGAGAAAACAATTTTAGCGACATTTAAAGCGATATCTTGAGGCACCAACTCGAAGCAACATCTCGAAGCTACAACGCGCCTGTATTCCCGGGCCCAGACAAATCGCGGTCTTCTCGAATCCGTCCATACCTGGCCACCGGTTCGCCTGAGTTGATACCTTGACAGCTCGACCCGCAGTCGGAATACCCGTCCGCAATCTGAAGGCTGTCATCGAGTACGACGGCACGCGCTACCTTGGATGGCAGATCCAGGCCCGGCGTCCCACCATCCAGGCTGAAATTGAAGAGGCCCTCACCGCCCTTACCGGAGCGGCGGTGCGCATCCACGGCAGCGGGCGAACGGATTCCGGCGTTCATGCAGCGGGGCAAGTGGCCAGCTTCCGGGTGACGTCCCGGATTCCGACGAACCGCTTTGCCGGGGCGCTGAATGCACATCTGCCCCGGGACGTCTCTGTCCTGGGCGTGGAGGAGATGGAGCCGGACTTCCATGCTCGATTTCACGCCCGGGCGAAGCACTACCGGTACGTCATCCTGAACCGGAGAAGTCGACCGGCTCTCGACCGGGACCGTGCCTACCACCTGGCGGCACCGATCAGTGCACCTCGCATGGTGGAGGCCGCCTCCTTCCTGGTGGGGCGACACGATTTTCGCTCGTTCGCCACGGTAGACCCGGCAAGGCGGGACGCGAGCTGCATTCGGGAGATGTACCGGCTCGAGGTGGATCGGATCGAAGATCGCGTCGTCATGGATTTCATCGCGAACGGTTTCCTCTACAACATGGTCCGTTGCCTTGCGGGGAGTCTTCTGAACGTGGGGCTGGGCAAATGGGACGAGGTGCGGATACGGGAGATTCTGGAGGCGCGGGATCGTCGTGAAGCAGGTCCCTGCCTGCCCGCAAGAGGATTGACGTTGATGCAGGTTTATTATCGGGATCCTCGCCCGGATCTCGTCAATTCGGGCGTTTCATGAAGAGAGGAGGCTCGATCCGGGATGACCGGATTCTGGCCTGAATGAACTGTCACAACTTGCAGTGGGAAAAGAAGTAGCATAAACGAACCCGAAACAAGTCCTGCTTGACGGAAGACCCTGGAATTGTATAATTGAAACAGGTGGTGAAGTTGAGCCCGGTTCACCTTGATCGAGAACCCATGAATCGGATCTTCAGAATCGGGATCACACCTCCAGCGGTTCTCGAAGAGGAAACAGCACTGGAAGTTTGTGGTACAAGTCGTGGGGTACAGGGGTGTCGGAATTGCCGGCCGGAAATCGGCGGGCTCCGACATCTGGAACCCTGGATTCGCTTCGTAGAGCTGAAAGGCCTCTCGATTGCAAGAACGGGAACTCCCTTGAGAATTTTGATGTTCTCAAGGTATCCACATTCAGTCTTTCCTCCCGGGATTTCCCGACCGGGAAACCGTACGACCATTCCAGAATTACCTTTCTCCATTCCAGGTCAGATCGCCGTCGATCCAGGGCCGTTCATGGAGTATCAAGATTCGAATCCGCACACCACTCACCGGCGCCCACGAACCTTGATCTCCTGTCTGCCCAAGATGATCAACACAACTGTTCAACGCTTCTGTCAGGGGCCCAGAGTCCATCCGAAAGGAGCTAGTCATTGAAAGTCAATATCACCGGCCGGCATGTGGAAATCACCCAATCCATGAAAGACTACGTGGTCGAGAAGGCCGAACGATTGACGCGCTACTTCGACCGGATTTCCCGGATGCAGATTACCTTGAGCGTAGAGGGAGATCGCCATATTGCGGAAATGATACTTTCTGCAAAACGAGGTGTGACTCTCATCGGAGAGGAAATCGCCGGTGACATGTATTCCGCCGTGGACCTGGTCGTGGACAAGCTGGGACGCCAGTTGAAGAAGCACAAGTCCAAGATGCGGAACGCCCGCAGAAACAACAGTCTGCGGCATTCATCTATCTCCTACCTGACGAAGGAGGGCAAGGAAGAGCACCTCCCGAGCTACGAGGAAGTCATCGAAAACGGGCTTTGATCCGGGCTGTTCAGACAGCTTCTACCTCTACAGCCTCCGGAACAGCCTGGGTCCGGAGGCGACCTGTACCGGGGCATGCGATCCATGAAACTCGAGACCGATCTCGTTGTTCTGAACCGCCAGGGCATTCACCTCAAAAGCGCCTCGAGCATCGTCAAGACCGCAAACCGGTTCCAGGCTTCTCTCCAGCTCAGCATCGAGGATCTATGCGTGGACGCCAAGAACGCCATGGAGATCCTCCTGCTGGCCGCCGGTCCTGACACGCGGATCCACCTTGTGGCCGAGGGGCCCGACGCCAGGGAGGCCACCGAAGCTCTCGCAAAGCTGTTTCAGGAGGGATTCGGGGAGCCCATCTGATCCCTGCCCGTTGACCCACAGGCTGTTCAAGATAGGGAAAGGTCTTCCGGCTGCCCCGGCCCGCAATCCCGTTTTGAGCGCGATTTGGCAAAATATTCCAGGCCACCTCCCCGCCGAGCAAGAAAGCCGACATCTCCTGACCCCTTGAGCAGTTTGAAATTAGGGCAGAAATATCGATTTTCGGCTTCCCTTCAACCCTCCCGGGTCCGGGGCAGCCCGTATCAAGTCCCCTGAGTTGTATGTCGAAGAGAAATACGTTGTGGGGGACTCATCCACCTCACCAGGACATTTGCGGTTGGGCTACTACATAGCGAGGGTGGCCATGATTTTTCAGCGGTCCAATAGTATCATCGGTCTCGATATCGGGTCACATGCCGTCAAGGCCGTCGAGATAAGCCAGGTGGGCAATGAATTTGTGCTCACCGAATGCGGACAGACGCAAATCTACTCCGAGGGAAGCATTTCCGACGCTGTCAGCGAACTGATGTCGAACTGTCGGTTTCGCACCAAGAGGGTCGTGACGTCTGTCAGCGGAAAATCCGTCATCGTTCGTTATCTCAATCTGGTGCAGATGAACGATGACGAGTTGAAGAAAGCGATCCGTTTCGAGGCGGACAAGTACATTCCTTTCGACGTGGAGGAGGTCGTTCTCGACTGCCAGAGACTGGAAGACGCCGCCGGTCCAGTCAATATCGAGGGAAGTCAAGAGAACGAGATGCGCGTCCTTCTCGTGGCCTGTAAGCGGAGCCTCGTCGAGGATCACTACGGACTCCTCGTCGGCCTCGGGCTCCAGCCGGAAGTCATCGATGTGGACGCTTTCGCCCTCGGAAACGCATATGAGTTCATGAGCGTACTCGGTGACAACATCAGCGATGAAGAGAAGGTTGTCGCCCTGATCGACATCGGTGCCAACAAGACGAACATCAACATCGTGCGAGGGAACAGCTCCTATTTCACCCGAGAAATCTACCTCGGGGGTGATGATTTCACCGGGGGCATTTCCAAGAAGATGAACATCGACATCCATGAAGCTGAGATTCTCAAGCGGGATCCCGGAGAACAGCTCGAGGATACCAAGGAATCGGTGTTCCCCTATATCGACGACCTCGGAAACGAGATCCGATTGAGCTTCGACTACTATGAAAACCAGTTCGATCGGGAGGTGGACGAGGTGTATTTGAGTGGAGGCGGAGCCCGCCTCATGTTCCTGGAGGAGGCGCTGGAGAAGATCTTCGAGAAGAAGACCTCCATCTGGAATCCCGTGGAATACCTGAAGAGTCAGGATCGTGTGGACAGGGACCTGCTCGAGGAAAACGCCTCGCAGCTGGCCATTGCCGTGGGGCTGGCCTCGCGGCTTCGTGCAGCCTGATGTCTCCGTGACGGAGTGAAGACATATGATTACAGTCAATCTTGTTCCAAAAGAGGCCCTGCGCAAGGAGCGGACTCCTGTGGGGCAATTCGCCGTCATCCTGCTATGTGTCCTCGCAGGCGTCGGTTCCCTGGCTGCATTCCTCTACATGGAATTCGGCCGGCTCGCTGAAGTGGAGAGCGAACTGAACAAGGTCACCGCCGAACTCGACCTGGTCAAGCCGCACAGGATGTACGCAGACAGCCTCATGTCCGAGAAGAAGGAGTATGCACGGCGTACCGAGACCATCCAGGGCATCGGAGCCGCCCGTGTACTCTGGTCCAAGAAGATGGACCAGTTCTGGGAGGTGATTCACAACAACGGCGACGCAGGGCGTCACAACGTCTGGATCACCAGCCTCTCCGCCAAGAGCCCGGGAAAGGGAAAGGGCAAGAGCAAGAGGCAGACCAGCGGCACGTTCAACATCGCCGGGTACAGCGCCGGCGTTCAGGCCAAAAAGCTGAGCAATTTCCACCGGGATCTGACGGAATCCAGTTTCTTCAAGGATTTCTTCGAGATCAACGATCCGGGAGGAAGTGTCCAGTACTTCAAGGACGACAAGGAACCGAAGGAGGCCTGGAAATTCAACTTCCAGTTGAAGATGGAAGCGAAGGCGAAGTCCAAGAAAAAGGGCAAGAAAAAGAAGAAATAGACCGTTTCGAGAACTGAACAGCCGTGTGTTGTCTTGAAAACAGCCACGTGAGCGTTCCGAGCAGATAGAATACCGGAGGTGGTTGAGTGTTCAACCTGGGAGAAAACAAAGTACTACTCGTGGTCATCGGAGGAGCGGTCCTGCTGACGGCCGGCGCCTTGTTTCTCACCTTCCGTTCCTATCAGAAGGCCGAGGACGGCAAGAGGGCGATCGAGAATACGCGCAGACAGATTGCCGAGAGCAGGGCGAAGAAGCGCAAGATTCCCGCCTTGGAGCAGGATGTCATCATTCTCCGTTCCAACATCAAGGAATACGTGAAGATCCTTCCGGAAGATAAGCACATCCACAACTTCATCAATACAATCAACCGCTTCGAGCGGGAAGCGGGCATCACGATGACCAAGCTGGATCCGCCCAGAAAACGCAGCAGCAAGAAGAAGAGCAAGGTCGCATTCGATCGAATCGTCTACAAGATCAACCTCGCTGGCAGTTTCAAGAACATCCTGAAGTTCGTCAACAAGTTCGAGAACTACGAACGATTCGTGGCCATCGAGAATTTCCAGTTCAGGCCCCAGAAGAGGGATCGCGAAGGCGGGAAAACCGACATCACCGTGTCCGGTAACCTGCAGCTCGAGACCTACGTCTACCTGGGCCGGGCGGGGAAAACGCCCGTCAAGATCGACAGGATCGTGGAAAAGCAGGAGGCGCTTCAGGAGCAGGTCATCGCGCAGCGCAACGCCATCGAGGTGCACCGCCACAGGCTGGATCCGGTCATCACCGACTCCCGCAGAGATGTTTTCAAGGATCCGAGACGAGCCATTGTCTATGCGGAGACCGGTAAAACACCCCCACTGGAACGTTTCCGGAGGCAGAAGCAATTCGTGGCCTGGGCGAAAAACGAGCTCAAGGCAGTTCAAGAAATGATCCTCGCAGAGGAGAACGAGCCGCTCATCATCCGCCAGATGGAGATCAAGAAACAGATCGACGAGCGGGTCAGCAGCCTGAGCAATCAACTGGTCAACGTCCGGAGCGATCGCCGGGTTACGGCCGGCCCCCTCGTGCAGGAACTGGAACGAGATGTGATGGAGCCCCTTGCGATCATCGTCAAGGAAAGGCGCATCTCCGTTAAGAGCGGCCTGACGGCTTCCGATCTCAAGATCATCCTGGGCAAGATGGAACACTTCTTCAGGAAGGGAAATCTCGACCAGGTGGTATCCCAGTTCGAGATCGTCGCCAAGCAGATCGGTTCCAGTAACGTGGATGACGAAGAGACCAAGCAGCTGGTCCAGGAGATCTACGCACTGAAGAACAAGGCGATGGTCATCACGGAGTTCGCGAAGCGCCCGATCAAGATCAGCGGGATCATTTCCTTGAAGGGAAATCCCGTCGTCATATTGAACGGCCGCGTTTTCGAGCGCGGCCAGATGCTCGATGAAGAAGTAAAGATCCATGATGTCCGCCCTGAAGAGGTCGAATTCATCTTCAGAGAAGTACGGATCATCCGGAGATGGGAATAAGAAGGGGCGGAATGATTATGATGATTCCGGGGAGGAAACCAATGGAAGTGACTCGGGTGCGTCTCGCAACCGGATTTGCCTGGATTGCAGTCCTAGTGCTGGCACTCGCTTCCCCAGTGACGGCCCAGGGCCGTGGGGACGCGGAAGACCGCTCTGCGGGTAGAAAGAAGATCCGGCGGGCTCTGATCACCATGGACGTGAGCGGTCGTCCGATGAAGGATGTCGTCGAGCACATCGTAGGGGCCACCGGGGCCAACATCTTCGTCGTGACCGGCGGAGACGAACTGGTGGACTTCAAGTGCGACAAGCTCGACTGGAAGAAGGCGCTCAAGTACGTATCCGAATACGCCGGGTGCGTTCTCATCGAGGAAGGCGTCAACGTCTATCGCATCGAGAAACCGCCACGCGTCAACTTCTTCTTCCAGGACGCAGATGTCAAGAAGGTCATCGATGCGATCTCGCGCATCGGCGGGGCCAACATCATCACCGGCCCCGAGGTGCAGGGGCTGGTGAACGTACGCCTCAACGATATCCCTTGGCGGGATGCCCTGGAGACCATCGTCAAGACGCTCGGCTTCACCATCGTCGAGGAGGACCGGGGAATCCTCCGGGTGGTGAGTCCCTCGAGCCTTCAGGAGCAGCTGGAGTCCCGTATCTTCACCCTGAAGTATCTCCGGCCGCCCGGAACCTATACGGCGTTCATCAAGACCGACTACGCCAAGGGGCAGCCCGCCGACATCAAGCATGATGCCAAGTCGGTGGAGTCCAGCTTCTTTCTCCTGAAGGCGCTCAAGAAGGCGCTGTCTCCCCAGGGTGACCTGGATTACATTCTCGAGCGCAATGCCATCATCGTCAAGGACACCAAACCCATCCTCAACGAAGTCTCACAGATCATTGAATTGCTGGACGTGGAACCGGGCCAGATATTCCTGGACGTCAAGTTCGTGACGACCCGGAACACGGACCTGTTCGATTTCGGCATCAACTGGGTCAACGGGATCAACGTGTATACCAACGGCGGTATCGTGCCTTCCCGCCTCCCCTTTGACCTCGGCAAGGGCGGCCTCGACGATGACATCATCCCCAGCATCAGCGACGGTCCCTTGCCCCTGGATGACGACGCCCTCCATGCCGCAACCACCTACGGAATCCTGGACTTTTCCCGGACCGTGGCGACGCTGCAGCTACTGAAGGACGATTCCAAGTCCTCGATCATCCAGGCGCCCAAGATCACCGCCCTGGACCACCAGGTGGCGACCATATTCGTGGGAGATACGATTCGGTACGCCGAATCGGAGGCGGAGCAGGGCCAGGCCGGCGGCCTATCGTTTACCATCAAGGAAGCCAAGAACTCGCCGGTCCAGACCGGATTCCAGCTCCTCTTCATCCCGCATATCATCCCTGGAACGGACAAGATCATCATGACGGTGATCCCCGAATCCGAATCGTTCGCTCCGGGGACGAACAGTCCGACCCTGCCCGGCTTCAACCGGTTCCAGATCGGCGACCTCTCCATCGATCTGCCCCAGATCCAGAGCCGGACCCTGGTCACGAAGATGATCCTCGAGTCGGGGCAGACTGCGGTGATCGGCGGACTGGTGACCGAGGACGACTACGAGCAGACCCGGAAGATCCCCTTCCTGGGGGATCTGCCCATCGTGGGGTATCTCTTCAAGTGGAAACGGGTGCGCAAGAGCCATGAATCGCTCATGGTGTTCATCACGCCGTATCTCATCCGCTCTCCCGAGGAGACCCAAAAGGTCATCGAAAGGGAGGTGGACAGGCGCCGTGAGAAGCTCGAAAAAGAGATCGATCAGATCTACGGCGAGGCCTCGTCCTTCGGAAAAACCCTGACCGGGAAGAAGACCACGAACGTCCGGGAAGTGCCCTGAAAAAGCGAGTCAAGATTCAGGGTGGATGGACAGGAGATCATGATTCGTCGCTGCCGGATCATGATCTCCTGTCTTTTGCCGTGCACCCTGTAGCCCGATTCCTCCCGCCGGATGGGCCCGATTCTGTCGTTGAAGTCCCCCCGGGTTGAGCTATATTTGAGCTATATTTGGCTGCATTCGCACGGATTTTGCTATCCATCGGCCGGCAGGGTCGGCAAGATCATGACTGCAAAATCCTGTATTACGTCGGGTGATACTGCCCGTCCAGAGGGCCCCATCCTGGAGTTCCGGTGAAAACCAGGGAAGCCACGACCAGGGACAAGACGATTCGCCTTCGCTTCAAAAAGGTCCGGACGGCCCGGTTTCTTTCCCACCTGGACCTGGTGAGGCTGTTTCAGAAGGCCTTTCGCAGGGCTCTGCTTCCGGTGGCCCTTTCTCGGGGGAAAGTCCCCAGACCCAAGATCTCGATACCCTATCCACTGCCCCTCGGCGTTGAATCAGAGGTGGATGTCCTGGAGGTGGAACTGGCGCACGAGATCCATCTGGACGACCTGAGATCGCGGCTGAACGGCAAGATGCCGGAAGGGATCGAGATCCTCGACGTCAGGCGGGTGGCACCCGGTGAAAGACGGCGTCTTGCCGGAATGAGTTATTCGATTCTGGGGGACGGGCTGCCGGGGAGTGATCCTGTAGATAAACTCATGAAGTCATCCACCTTGAAGGTGGAACGAAAGAAAAAAGATCGGTTGATTCACGTGGATATCCGCCCCTACGTCGATTCCATTCGAAGGATCAACGGCGAGCACATGGCCCTTGATCTGAAGGTGGAGGAAGGACGATCAACGCGGCCGGACGAGGTCCTTGATGCACTGGGAATGAGTGTGGAGGCCATCGCCGGACTGCAGATCGTCAGGACGGAGATCGAAGAAATCGTCGAGTGATGCCGGCTGAAAGGCCGGCACGTCACGGTTGTGAGGTGATCCGGATCAGGGCGCCATCGGAAAGGCCTCGAACAGGATCTTTCCCCTGGATCGATCAAGCCTGGACGCCCCCGGCCATCGACCCGTCCACGAAAATCAGCCGGGAGGAACGCTACTACACCGGATGTGGGTGCGGGAGGCGCCCGAGATATGGTCAAGCGAAAAGAAACCGCCGTGAAGGGCCGGGACAAGAGCGCTGTTTCGAAGAGGCGAAAAGTCAAAATCTGGGAAGACGAAAGTCTGGATGGGGAAACCCCTGAGGCCTTCGAGGAACCAAGAAAAGATACCGGCCGGATGAGAAAGGCGAAGCGAAAGAGTCCTCGTCCACACAAGCGGGAGGCTTCGCCGGAGCCCGAGACTGAAGACAGAACGGAAAACAGGACGGAAGACAGGACACCGGCGCGTCCAGGACGGGTGAGGAACAGGCCTGCCACGGGGAGAGATACGGGGAGGAAGACGGGGAGGAAAATCGTCTCTTCACGGATCTCGAGTCGTTCGCGCGGACAGTCATCGGAGGCGGAGAACAAATCAACCTCCAAGGCGATCGGTACGAAGATAAAGAAGAAGAAAAAGAAGAAAAAGGCCGTTGAATCTTCCACCGGAAAGACCGCTATCCGGGCAGAGAAGGGCGTTCGGACCAAGGCAGAGATCCCGGTCCGGAAGAAACAGGCGATCACGAAGGCGATCACGAAAAAGAGCACGACCCGGTCCACGAAATCCGCTGCGCCTTCCGCCTCCACCGCATCGACAACTGACACCCCGAAGAGGAAACGGGGCTCTCCCGGAAAAAAGAGCCGAACGGCCCGTCCTGCCGGCCGCTCCAAGCCCCACCGCACCGGCGCAGCTCCGGGTGGCAGCACCCAGTCCAGGAAGGTCAGGAAGGCACAGTCATCCGCCCCCGCGCGTCCCCATTTCACCACCATGGAAGGAAAGGAGCGCACCAAGCGCAAATACGCACCGGGTGAGGGGAAAGAAGGACGCCGCATTCTGATCTCCACGAGGGAGGATCAGGAAAGCCGGGTCTGTGTGGTGGCTGAAAACCGGCTGGAGGAGCTCTACGTGGACAAGGTGGGGGACAATACCTACCTCGGAAACATCTACCTCGGCAAGGTCGTCAATCTCGAACCGTCCATCGGAGCGGCCTTTGTCGATTTTGGAGAGGGGAAGAACGGATTCCTGCACGCCTCGGACGTGGTTCCCGTCGTCGCGGACAGCCGGGTCAAGGATTTCCTCGCCCTGAGCGAGAAAGACAGCGCCAAGACCCCGGCGAGACGGAGCGACGAACGTAAGAACATCGATGAGCTCCTGAATATGGGGGACGAGATCGTCGTGCAGATCACCAAGGACGGCATCGGCCACAAGGGCCCGACGTTGACCACCTACGTCTCCATCCCGGGGTGTTACCTGGTGCTCATGCCCAATCTCAGGCGCACAGGAGTGAGCCGCAGGATTTCAGACAGCGAGGAACGAAAGCGTCTGAGGGAGATCCTGAAAGGCCTCGAGCTCCCCGGGGGGCTCGGATTCATCATCCGGACCGCTGGAGAGGATCATCCACGCCAGGACCTTGAGCGGGACGCCCGGTTCCTCATGAAGATCTGGGATCTGATCTCCAAACGCCTGAAGGGGGCCAAGGCTCCGGCCAGCCTCTACCGGGAAACCGACCTCATCCTGCGCTCGCTCAGGGACCTGTTCACGCCGGATACCGTGGAGATCATTGTCGATTCCGAGGTCCACTACAAGCGGTGCGTGGATTTCATGCGGAACATCATGCCGAGGTTTGCCGAACGGGTGAAGCTCTACGAGAAGCCGAAGCCGCTCTTCACCGAGTTCGGCCTCGATACCGAGGTGGAAAAGGTCTTTCTGCGGAAGATCCAGCTCGACAGAGGAGGCACCATCGTCCTGGACCAGACCGAGGCTCTGGTGGCCATCGACGTGAACAGCGGCAAGAACAAGGAAGAGTCCGATCTCGAGGAAACGGCGCTGAAGACCAACCTGGACGCCATCCCGGAGATCGTCCGACAGCTTCGGCTCCGGGATCTCGGCGGCCTCGTCATCATCGACTTCATCGACATGATCGAGAATCGGCACCGCCGTCGGGTCGAACGGGCACTCCGCGATGAGCTCCGGAAGGACCGGGCCCGGTTCCGGATGGAGGGCATGAGCATGTTCGGCATCATCGAGCTCACCCGACAGCGGGTTCGACCCAGCCTGTTCGTTTCGGCCTCGATCCCCTGCCCGGGGTGCGGGGGGCTCGGCACGGTGAAGAGCGCTGAATCCGTTTCCCATACCATCCTCCGCCGCATCCGCGGAGAAATGGCTCGTAAGAATTGCGCCGAGGTGGAGGTCCGCCTCAATCCGGAAATGGCCTCCTATTTCCAGAATACCCGGCGTGGCGTGGTCCTGGAGATGGAGGAGACCTTCGAAAAGGTGATCCGGATCACACCGGATCATCTCCTGCGGTACGACGAGCTGCGCCTGGCCTTCAACGACCGCGCCAGGGACCTGTCTTCGGATCTGGAGCACTTCCTGTAAGGAGTTCCTGTTCCGACAAGTGGTTTGCTCTCAGGCCACCGTCTTTCCGCCCAGGTCCGCACATCCAGAACGCACTGGAATCGATGATTCGAAGCGCGTTCCGGGAGCACGAACCTGGACGAAAATCCGACATCCTGGACGCGAACCACTCGTCGCAACAGGAACAAAGTCGATCTTCCAGGAGACGATCCCCGAGGATTCTGTCAGTTTTGCCGGAATGGCCTTGTCTGGTCGAGATCAATGGCTACACTTTTCTACCTTCTTCTACCGAGGGTGGAAAAGGTGCGCATGGCAGTCCGAAATTGATTCGTTTATAATTACTTGAAATACAAAGAGATACGAGTCTTGGCATGGGTGGTTTTGCAATATTCAAGGCCGGGGGGCGACAGATAAAGGCGTCCGAAGGAGATACGATCCTGGTGGACCGCCTCAGTGCTCAGCCCGGTGACGAGGTCCGTTTCGAGGAGGTTCTCCTGATCCAGGGGAGCACACCGGGGAGTACCGCCTTGATCGGCTCACCTCACGTGGAAGGTGCGGTCGTCGTTGCGGAGGTGGAGAACGAGGTCAAGGGAGACAAGAAGATCGTTTTCAAGTTCAAGCGCCGCAAGAACTACTCCCGCAAGGCCGGCCACAGGCAGAAACTGACCCGTGTGAAGGTGAAGCGAATCGAGGGCGATTAAGTCGAGGACTTAGGGCAATGGCACACAAAAAAGGACAGGGCTCCACCCGAAACGGTCGCGATTCCAACGCGAAATACCTCGGAATCAAGCGCTACGGCGGCCAGACGGTCTCGGCCGGATCCATCCTCGTGCGGCAGCGTGGAACCCGGTTCCATCCGGGAAAGAACGTGGGCCTGGGAAGGGATTTCACCCTGTTCGCCCTGTGTGACGGTGTGGTCCAGTTCGATACCCGCCGTCGCGTGAACATCATTCCAAGCCCGAACTAGTTCCTGAATCCGCCTGCACAGAGCGAGTATCATCTCAGGAACGGACCCCAATGGTCGGTCATGATTCGTAGCCGTCGCGTCGGGGTCTATCGGCGGCGCAGGCAAGGCGCGACGACTGCCGCGTATTCGGTGAATACACAAAGGAGGAGCAACGCGGCATGCGTCGTCGAGAGGCTCCGAGGCGACGGCTACGAATCATGACCGACCATTTTGGATTCACGCCGGAAGAGGTCTCGTTACCGCGTGGCCCAGATCCCTTGACAGCCTGTGGACATACTCTTGCGGACCCGAATCAACCCTTTTCGAACAGGTTCTGCCCTCGCGCCAGATTACCTAACCCGGATGATTCATGAATCATCCGGGTTAAAGGCGGTTCAGGCGCGATCGGTCTTTCGCCCCACCAGGGAGGCCGTGTATGTTTCATGACGAGGCCGAGGTCTTTGTCCAGGGAGGCAAGGGAGGGGACGGGTGCATGTCGTTCCGGCGGGAGCGATTCGTCCCCAAGGGAGGGCCGGACGGGGGCAATGGTGGCGCCGGAGGCAGCGTTATCTTTCTGGCCGATTCATCGGTGGGAAGCCTCAGGGAACTTCGCCAGCACGTGCACATCCGGGCGGAAAAAGGCCGGGCCGGAGGGGGCGCCAACCGGGTCGGCCGCAGAGGTCGGAGCCGGATCGTCCGCGTTCCCTGCGGAACCCTCGTCCGGGATCGAGATCAAGGCCTGTTGCTGAGGGACCTGGTCCACCCCGGGGACCGGGTGGTGGTGGCGCAAGGCGGCAGGTCGGGCAGGGGAAACAAGCACTATGCCTCGGCCACGAACCGTGCCCCAAGGCAGGTCACGAGGGGAGAAGAGGGGGAGAAGCGCTGGCTCAAGGTCGAACTGAAGCTCATTGCCGACGTGGGTCTCGTGGGATTCCCCAATGCCGGTAAGTCCACGTTTCTCGCCCGGGTCTCCGCTGCTCGGCCCAAGGTGGCGGACTACCCCTTCACCACGCTGGAGCCCACCCTGGGACTGGTGGAGTTCCAGGACCACCGCACCCTCGTCATTGCCGACGTGCCCGGACTCATAGAGGGAGCGCACGAGGGCCGGGGCCTGGGCCGTCGCTTTCTCCGCCACCTGGAGCGCACACGCTCGCTCCTGTTCCTCCTGGACCCGACCTCCGACACCGGCCCTCCGCCCGAGGAGGCGTACCGGATCCTGGCCAGGGAGGTCCAGGACTTCGCCCCGGACATGGCCCAAAAACGCCATGTGGTGGTGGCCACCAAGTCCGACCTCTGGGGCGAAGAGAATCACGCCGAGGCTCTCTCAGCAAAGCTGCAAAAGCCTGTGCTGCCCATGAGTTCCGTGACCGGAGCGGGAGTGAATGCGGTCCTGTCACACCTGGTGCAGCTGACCCACGAGGCTCCCGAGGACTGAGTCCCATCCCTGTCTCGTGCCGGGGTTTCCAGGAGGATGCCCGGATCTGGAATCCGTCTTTCCTCCCTCCTCCCGGATGAAGTCGAGGCCCTTATCTTGCCGATAGATAGGACGGAATTGGAGGACTCAAATGGCATCCTGGAAGGAGCCGATCCTATGATGGAATTCGATGATCTCCTCGGGTACATGGTCAAGGAAGACGCTTCCGACATGATCCTGAAGACCGGCGGCCACCCGAGCGTCCGTATCAACGGGGTCATCAAGTTCCTGTCCGAGGAACTCCTGACCGCTGAGTACAACAACAACGTGGTCATGCGCATCCTGGACGAGGATCTCTACGAGCGGTTCATGCGGGACGGAGAGGTGGATGCTGTCTTTGTCCTGGACAAGGTGGGGCGGTTCCGGGTCAATATCTTCCGCCAGAACGGCGAGGTCGGTCTGGTGCTGCGGTATATCAAGGCGAACGTGCCGGACTTCGAGGCGCTCCATCTGCCCAGCGAGCAGCTCAAGAAGCTGGCAGCCCTGAGGCGCGGCATGGTCCTGGCCACGGGGATTGCGGGTTGCGGAAAGTCCACGACCCTGGCCTCCATCATCGAATACGTCAACAAGAACTTCGGCCGCCACGTGGTCACCGTCGAGGATCCCATCGAGTTCGTCTACGTGGACAAGGTCAGCGTCATCAACCAGCGTGAGATCGGCCTGGATTCCCGCAGCTTCACCCATGCCCTCAAGCACATCGTGCGTCAGAGCCCGGACATCATCATGATCGGCGAGATGCGCGACAAGGAGACCATGGACGCCGCCATCAACGCAGCCGAGACCGGACACCTCGTATTCAGCACCCTCCACACCGTGAACGCCGTCCAGACGGTGGAGCGCATCATCTCCCTCTATCCGCCTCACCAGCACGAACTGATCCGGCTCCAGCTCAGCATGGTGCTGGAGGGCGTCATCAGCCTGCGCCTGATTCCCCGCAAGGACGGCCACGGCCGGGTGCCCGCCACCGAGCTGATGATCAGCACGCCCACCATCCGGGATTGCCTCGTGGAAGGCCGGACCAAGGAGATCGCCCGGTTCGTCGCCGATGGAGAGTACTACGGGAGCATGACCTTCAACCAATCCCTGAGGAAACTCTTCGAGGACGGAATCATCTCCTACGAGGACGCCCTGGCCGCCTCCGACAATCCGGATGAACTCGCCCTGGAAATGAGGGGGGTCACCCGGGGTTCAGCCAGCTCCCGCATCGAAAACAGGTATTGAGTTTTTTTCGCGGTCCGGACGCTTGGCATGAACGGCGCGGTATGTTATTCCATTCACTGGAGTTAGGATACCGGTGCCGGGCGGATGATTTCCTGAAATACGACGAGAAAATCGTCGTCGAACGGGGTATGAATCCGGAAGCCGGTGCCTGAAGAAACAGGCCCATGGGGCGGCTGGAGGACGTGATCCTGATCCTGCGCGGAGCGGCTGAATGCACATCAGAGACTTGAAGCAGATCCTGTGGTGGCTCGGTGGAGGGCTTCTGATCTGTACCGGAGTCCTGGTGGTTGTGATCTTCCTGAATCCCTCCACCTCCTTCAAGAGGGAGTTCAGCAAGTTTGCCGCCGACCAGGTGTCCCTGGCCAGGAAGGTGGATCAGGAGCAACACGCCGCCAGCGCCGGATTCGAAGACATATACGGCGCGACCTACGAGGTCAAGATCGACGGCATTGCTCCACCCCCACCAATCGCGCCCGAAAATACCAAGAAAGAGAAGATCGAGGAAAACCGTCCGCTCTCGGACTTCATCGAAGTGGTGAGCCTCTGGACCAGCGTGGCTTTCTACAAGAAAAAGGGAATTCCCAGCCTGGAAGAGATCCAAAAAGGAAGGGATGTCCCGTTCGAACACGCCCCGATCAAGCCCCTCGCCAGGCTGCTGCGCATCGAGTACACGACGACCCCCTTCCGGGTGGTCTTTCAGGTCCGGGACGGGGAGGAGGTCTTCCTCATTCCCCGGGAGGCCGTTCTGCTCGGCCGCCGGGAGGAGAAGGTCGCCAGCCTGGGTGGAGAACCCTACGGTGGGCCGGGCGGCCTCGTGCAACCCCAGGACCGCGGATCCATCGTGGAAGGCGTGCAGAGGGCCAAGGACGACACCATCCACCTGGGAAAGGACGTCCAGGATCTGATCCGGACCGATCCCGACCGGCTCTTCAAGGACGTGGCCTGGGACGTGTCCAAGCATGGAATCGCCATCCGGCAGATCACCAAGGGCAGCCGGGTGGCGTTGCTGAACCAGCAGGCCGGCGGCACCCTTCTGAGGGAAGGCGACGTCGTGGTCAGCGTCAACGGCGTCAAGGTCAAGAGCAAGGCCCAGATCATCAACCATTTCAGGAAGAATCCGGTGCCGCCCGGGGGCAAGGTCAAGGTGGAGATGCTTCGCCTGGGGAAACCCATCACCCAGTCCTTCCGTGTCCCCTTGACCAGGTGATCCGCCTTGGCCGCTCCAGTCGACTTCCTGGTGGCAGACATCGGGAACCGCTTTCTCAAGGTGGGGCAGGTCCACGAGGGCCGCATCCTGGCCCACCACCGCATCCCCATCTCTGACCGGGTTCAGGACGCGGACCTGTCCCTCGAGATTCCTCCCGCCGCCGTGGTCTTCGCCTCGGTCAATCCGGCCGTGGATCCCGTGTTCGAGGCGTGGGCTGCGGAGCGATTCGGCCTGAAGGCCGAGAAGCTGGAGCGGGATCGACCCATCCCCATCCGGAACCGCTGCCAGGGCGTGGGGGCGGACCGTCTTCTCAATGCCCTGGCTGGGATCCGCCGCCATCCCGAGGGTGTGGTGGCGGTGGACGTGGGCACGGCCGTCACCGTGGATGCCGCGGGACCGGGGCCCGAGTTCCTCGGCGGCGCCATCCTGCCCGGACCGCATCTGGGGGCCTGGGCCCTGGCTGAAAAGGCCGCCCAGCTCTTCGAGGTGGAGCCGGCGGCGCCCAGAACGCCCCTGGCCACCGAGACCCGCGAGGCCCTCCGGTCCGGTCTCTATCACGGGACGATCGGTGCCGTGGAGCGACTGGTCAGGGCGTATGGGTCCATTCTCGATTTCGAGCCCACACTCGTGGTGACCGGGGGGGACGCTCTGATGGTCCTGGATGCGTTTCCCGGGGCCGTCCATTGCCCATTGCTCACCCTGGAAGGCATGGTAGTGGCGGCCCTTCAGGCGGCGTGATTTCCCGAGACCCATTGATTCGGGTCCGCGGGAGTTTTTCCACAGGCGGATAGCCCATGAACGAAGAAACTCTGGCAGTGCCGGTGAGTCCGGCCGGTCAGGGGGCCGTGACCCTCATCCACGTGAGCGGACCCGGTGCCCTCCCCACGGTGCAGGCCCTGCTCCGGGGCACGGACCTCCCCGAGCCGGGCAGGTGCCGTCACGCCTGGCTCCATGACGCCCTGGGGGATCGCCTCGACGACGCCCTCCTGGTGGTCCAGTCTCCGGACGCCAGTTACACGGGCCATGCTCTGGTCGAGGTGGGGATTCACGGGGGGGCCGCTGTCCTCGGCGCCGTCCTGAAGGCGCTCGAGGCAGTCGGGGCCCGGGTGGGAACCTGGAAGCGGCTTCTGGACCTGGGCAAGGGCACCGGCACCCTGGATCCGCTCTGTATGGCGGCCCATCGCCACCTGCTCCAGGCCGTTTCCCGGCAAGGGGCGAGAATCCTGGTCCAGGCCCTTTGCGGAGATCTGCAACGGACCCTGAGAAAGGCCCTGGAGGAGCGGGACCGGACCGCGCTCCAGTCCCTTTACAGAGAGAGTCTGCAGGCCGAAGCCTGGCTCCGGCCCCTTCGCGTGGTTCTGAGGGGGCCGCCCAACGCCGGGAAATCCACCCTGTTCAATGCTCTGCTCGGGTGGGAGCGCGCCACCGTGTCGGGCGAGGCCGGGACTACCCGCGATGACGTGGAGGAGGACCTCCTGGTGGAGGATCGGCCGCTTAGACTGGTGGACACGGCAGGCGGTCGGACGAGGGTCCAGAAGGCCGGTGTGGTGGTGTTTCTCGTGGACGGGACCCGTACCCGTCCCCTGGAGGTGCCGCCGGAGCTGAGATCCCTGACCTCCAAGGTCCTGGTGGTGAACAAGGTGGACCGGCTCTCTTCCGAGGCGTTCTCCCGGATTCAGGCCCCCTGGATTCCCCTGAGCGCTCGGGAGGGAAGAGGTCTTGAGGACCTGGTCCGAGCGGTCTTCACCGCCGCCGGTGTCCCCGAGGACCCGGGTCGCGAGAAGCCCCCTGGTCCGGCTCTTTTCACCCGGCGGGATCTTCGACTCCTGAAATCCTGCCTGGAAGAAGGGGTCCGGGACTCGAAGGCCCGGAAGGCGCTCTGGAGGCGAACCGTTCCGGTGGAGGGGTCCGAATAATTGCTTTCCTGGAACGGCAAATTGGCGTAAGATGCTGTCCATATTGAGCTTTCATGGGCCCCTGGAATATCCGGGAGGTTCTTGTTCGGTCTTTTTTCCGGAGCGGAAAGCGATTAAAATTTTCTGCGCTTGAATCAAGGGCAGGGGCTCCTCGTGTGAGCGGAGGAGCACAATTGCCTCGTTCAGGATCGCTCGGTCCAGGAATCCCTGGGTCCGGCGATTTCGGACAGATCGTATCCTGTTGAAATTAAACTGGTTATAGTTTTGCCTGCCGACTCTCGTTACATGGCATGCAGATTGCAAGTAGCCAAAAGCGTTCGGATCGAGACACCTGTTCAGACCTTGAGCTCTAGTGATTTCCTTCTCCGCATGGAGAGGGGCAACCGAAAGGCATAGGCATGAAGGGAATGCTGAATCATCCCAGATCGTCCCGGTGGATCCCGGGGGTAGCTCTCGCAGCGGTATTTCTCTCCCTGGTAGGGTGCTCCGGGGGTGGGGGGAGCGGCGCCCCGGACCTCTTCCTGGTTTCCTTCCACCAGGACCAGCGTACCAACCTCTACCGGGATCAGGTGTTGACGTTCGAGTTCACCACAACCCTGAACAGCGCGACAGTGGACCTGGATACGTTCCAGATCTTCACCGGTACGACCCAGAATCCGACGCCGTTCACGGGGCTGTTCGAGGTGAACGGGAACATCGTCTACTTCTTTGCCGTGGTGGACGAGAACACGCCGAACCGGGGATTGGTGCCCATCAATCCGTACGGATTCAACGAGAACACCACCTATCAGGTGAAGATTCCCTCCATCGCGGACGTGCCCACGCCACTCAAGGTCCTGAAGGACATGACCGGCCGTCCCATCATCCAGTCCTACAGCGGGACCTTCTCCACGGGCAAGGAATATACGCCGACACCCAACGAGGCGAATCCCATGTTCGAGGCGTTCGATGCGGCGGTGTACGATACCCGCGTGAATCCGGCGAAAGGGACGCAGGAGGCCAACGACGACGTTCTGACCTATACGCCGGTTCCGAACCTGGTGAATCCTCCGAGGCATCAAACTACTAATAATAAGGATTTCAGAACCCAGCACCCGACCAACGTGCAGGTGCAGCTGACGTTCACGTCGGTGATGGATCCGCGGTCTTTCCGCGCGCAGTTCCAGGGCAACGTAGTAATGGAGTTCAACAGTCCGGGAACCCAGGACTGGAACTTCATTCCCACCCAGATATCCCACACCCCCAACGGCCGGACCTTCCTGCTGACGGCGGCAACGCCGCTGGCACACCAGAATCGGTTCAACAAGTACCGCGTCGTTCTGAATCAGAGCACGTTTCCGATCCTGAGCCGGGGCGGAAAGAAGCTGATCGAGGTGGTGGAGAAGTGGAACAACACCCTGGGGCGCGTGGCCCGCGCCAACGTGGCGGAGCCGGATCTGACCTTCTGGTGCGGCCTGGTGGCCGGGGAGTCGGGGCCCCTCCTGTCGGCGTCGTTCCCTCTGAGGTCCTTCGCCACGGACCTCAACGGGAGCGATAACGACGTCAAGTTCGGAAACGGGAGGCTGAGTGCCGGCGACGTGGTGCTGCGGACGTCAGAAGATACCTCGCCCTGCACGCTGACCGGGACACCCGGGTGCGCGGCAGCGCTTCGCGAGCCGCTGACCCAGGATCCCGCGAGCCCCAAGCCGAACCAGAACAAAAAGGGGCCGAGCAAGATCATGTTCCACTTCAACAGCTCCCAGCACGCGGTGAGCCCGCCGACTGCCTGGAAGCTGCAGAACGCCGAGGCATTGACGGGGATGAACTGGGGGCCGCTGTGCACCACGGTGATCAAATCCACCTACCCGAAAATGCACGTTCACGTCATGTGGTCGAACCGGGACAACCCGACCCTGAACACACCGGCGAGCCTGCCGAGCACGACCTACAACAGCAACTTCGACGTGAATCCGCCCGGATTCCCGGTGCGCGACGGCACGACGCCCTACCAGATCGACCAGAGCTCGGCGAGTGCCACCTGGTATCCGTGGAAGTTCCAGCAGCCGTTCACGGATTACCGCATCAACCGGGGCCTGGTATTCATGGCCTGGACCGAGGTGGGGGGCGAGGTGGAGCAGTACATGCGGTGGTACTCCCCGAAACCGGCGCCCAACACCCGGATCTACAACGGGCCGTCCACGTCGGTGAATCCGGCGGTGGGGAATGCGGGGCAGCACACCTACTACTGGACGCAGTTCGAGTTCAAGCGCATGCGGTCGCTCGGAGTGTCGCAGTTCTTCCGGATGACCCAGAACAATGACGATAAACCCATCTGGAACACGGTGGTCGTGTCCCCGACCCCGGCCAACCTGCCCGGGGGAACGGGCTACAAGATCGAGTATAGAGGCGGCAAGTTCAACAACTATGCCAAGCACCAGGTCGGTAGTGTCGACTACTGGCGTGGCACTGGCAGCCCGTCGCCCTCCTCGCAGTTTTCGACCAACATCACGAACATGAACGAACTGCCCGCGGTGGCCATCCGGGTGATATTCGACGCGAATATCGACAATCCCAATGACCTGCCCTTCCTGGACGGGCTCGCGTTCACTTTCCAGCTGAAATAGTAGAATCGTAGAATAGTAGCGGAACGTACCCGGCCGGATCGGGCCGGGACCCGAATCACCGGGTGAAGGAATACCCCCTTCACCCGGTCTTTCTTTGTAGCAGCAGGAACCCTGTACGGGCCAGGCGCTGGAATTTTCTGTAATTTCTGTTCTGACCCCCCTGCGAGGACGGGTATAATCCGACCCGGCGGTACCCGAACAGGGCATCAGGAACCGACACGTTCGAGACTCTGGATTCTGAAAGTATGTACCGACAGGGGTGGACCGGGTGGCCCCGGCCGTGACCCCATGTCGACCTGAAACCGGAGCAGGCAGCCGGGGGGGCCACGGACAAGAATCCCCGGGCTGTTCGATTCGCGGCGGAATTTCCACTCGTAATGGACTTTTTCTTTCTCGCCTGTGCGGCCGTATTCGGCCTCATCATCGGCAGTTTTCTGAACGTCGTCGTCCACCGGTTGCCCCGGGAGGAAGACCTGATCTGGTCCCGGTCCAGGTGTCCGTCCTGCGGGAAGGGGATCGCCTGGTACGACAATCTTCCGTGGGTCAGTTTTGTGTTCCTGCTGGGGAAATGCCGGCACTGTAAGCACCGCATATCGCTGCGCTATCCCCTCATCGAGGGGCTGACCGCCTGTCTTTTTGCCCTGGCCCTGGAACGGGTTTTCACCCTTCCGGGGGTGGACGGGACCGTCTGGATCGGGGTCGGATTCCTCATTGCAGCGGCGTTCCTGGCCGGCCTCGTGGCCGCAGCATTCATCGATCTGGACCACAAGATCCTGCCGGACGAGATCACCAAGACCGGCATGTGGCTGGCTCCGGTGGCCTCTCTCATCTTTCCCTGGTTCATCGCACTTCATTTCAACGTGGAAGTCCTGGGCATCGACTCGGCCGGTCCCCATGCCAGCGGCCTGGTCGGGTCCCTCGTGGGCATGGTGGTGGGAGCAGGAATCGTCTGGGGTGTGGCGATTCTGGGGAAACTGGCCTTCCGGAAGGACGCCATGGGCTTCGGAGACGTGAAGTTCATGGGCATGATCGGGGGGATTCTGGGACCGCTTCCGGTGATCATGGTTTTCTTTGCCGGATGCATCTTCGGTTCGGTGGTCGGAATCTCCATCTTTGTCATCACCCGGAACCGCTACATGGCGTTCGGCCCGTACCTGGCTCTCGGAGCGGCCATCATGCTCTTCTGGAGCACGGAGGCCTTCTGGCTGGCCACGGAATGGTGGCCGAGGTTTCTGACGGGTTTGATCGGCTCTGGATGAGGATGATCCGGGAACCCTGCAGTCCCGTGATTTTTTGCATTTGTAGTGACCTGGATATGAGGGGAAGATTCCCCGGGAGGGATGGAACGTATGAATTCCAAAGGAACGAAGCCCAGAAAAACCAGGGCCGGAGGGGGTCTCCTCGTCCTGGCGGTCGTGGCTTTCGGATTCACGAGCTGCACGGCAAAGTACAAACAGCTCATACTGGAGAGGGAGCGGGAGATCGCTGCCCTGAAGGATGAAAGATCCCGGATGGAAGCTGAAAACCGGAGCCTCCGCGCCGCGGACGACTCTGGGAGAGAACGCCTCAAGGTGGCTCTCGGCGAGAACAACCACCTGAAATCACTATTGAGCCAGGAAAGGGAGAAGGCTCTCGAGAAGCCTGCCCAGAAAACCTCTGCCCAGAAAACCATAGCCGGCGACCTGGCAGAACTTGCCCGGGGCAACGGTCTGAAGGTGATGAACAGGCCGGAGGGTGTGGCCGTGATCCTTCCCGGCGCATTGACCTTCCGATCGGGAAGCGTGAATCTCACCCCCGGGGGAAAGACGCTGCTCCAGAAGCTTGCCCGCACCATCAAGACCCGGTTTCCGTCCAGAATGCTCAGCATCGAGGGGCACACCGATTCCCAGGCCATCAAGAAAAGCAAGTTCGGTACCAACTGGCGCCTGAGCGCCGAGCGAGCCGAGAGCGTCCGGTCCTTCCTGTTCAGGAATGGAATCAGCAAGCAATCCAAGGTGCGGGTGGTGGGGTACGGTCCGACGGTGCCCGTCACCTCCAACAAACGGGAGTCCGGACGCAAGCAGAACCGCAGGGTCGAGGTCGTGATCCTGAATGGTTAACCCGGATACTTCATGAAGTATCCGGGGTAAGGAGACCCTTGCGGGGGTGTCCGGGTGAGCTCCTGTAACAAATTGTGATCACAGATTTTATATCAGCGTCATCGGTACGGATGGAGGGGTCCGCGCTTAGGGGTTGACCCGGTATCCATTGCCGACTAGGGTTGTCCCTTCAATCCGTACCCTACCCACCCCGAGGGGTAGACCGAGTATCGACCCTGATCTCCTGGAATCAGGGCCTTGTTCCATCTTGACTTTGGATTTGCTGTTTCCCATGGAGGAGGACGGCCGTGAGCGACGTCCAGAAAATCCGCAATGTGGCCCTGGTCGGCCACAGTGGCGCCGGAAAAACCAGTCTCGCTGAAGCATTCCTGTTCAAGGCCAAGGCCACCTCGCGACTGGGCAAGGTGGACGATGGATCTTCGATTCTGGATTTTGACCCCGACGAGAAGGAACGCAGCAGCTCCATCGATTCAGCCCTTGCCCACCTGACGCACAAGGGAGCCGAGGTCAATCTCATCGACACACCCGGCCTGGTGGATTTTCAGAGCGAGGCAGTCGGAGCCCTGCGCGCCGTGGAAACAGCCCTCTTCGTGGTGGGAGCCAACAGCGGCATCGGGGTCAACACACGGGCCCTGTGGGGAGTCGCGGAAAAGGAGGGAATCGGCAGGGCCATCGTGATCAGCAAGATGGACACCGAAAACGTGGACGCCGCCGTGCTCCTGGAGGATGTCCGCGAGACCTTTGGATCGCGCTGCATCCCCTTCAACCTCAACGTGGGGGAGGGCCCGGGATTTTCCGGCGTATCCAGCTGCCTGGAGCCTCCGTCGGATGCTTCCTCGGAGGTGAAGGCCTGGCAGGAAACCCTCATCGAGGCCGTGGTGGAGGCGGACGAGGAGGCCCTGGAGACCTACCTGGAGGAGGGAGAGATCGCTCCGGACCAGTTCAAAGGACTCATCAGCAAGGCCATCGCCGCATGCACCCTGGTGCCGGTGTTCTTCACCAGTGTGGACAAGGACGCGGGCATCGACGAGGCCCTGGAAGCCGTGGCGGCCTACTTTCCGGATCCCACCGAGGGCGTGAGGCGGAAGGTCGCAACCCAGGAAGGCGAGGAGCCCGACAAGGAACTGGAGCCGGATCCAGGCCAGCCCTTCGTCGGCCAGGTGTTCAAGATCGTGACGGACGACTACGTCGGCAAGCTCGCCTTCTTCAGGGTGTTTTCCGGGAAGGTCGCGTCCAATACCGCCTTCCACCTGGTTCGTTCCGACACCCAGGAAAAGATGACCAACATCTTCCGGGTTCAGGGCAAGGAGACCAAACCCGCGGATGAGGCCAGCGCCGGTCAGATCATGGCCATGGCCCGGGTGGAAGCCATCGCCATCGGTGACACCATCACCGGGGGAGACAACCTGATCCTTCCTCCGATCCCCTTCCCAATCCCCATGGTGTCCCTGGCCGTGGAACCCAAGTCCCGGGGGGATGAGACCAAGATCGGGCCGACCCTCCAGAAGCTGGCCGACGAGGACCCGAGCCTCACGGTGCGCCGGGATGCCCAGACCCGCGAGACCGTGGTCTCCGGATTGAGCGACCTGCACCTGAAGCTTAAGCTCGGGCGGATGCTCCGCCGCTACAAGGTGGAAGTCAACACCCGCCTTCCGAAGATCCCGTACTGGGAGACGATCACCTCCGATGGCGATGCCAAGTACCGCCACAAGAAGCAGACCGGGGGCGCCGGCCAGTTCGCCGAGGTCTGGATGCGTGTCAAGCCCAAGCCCAGGGGCGAGGGATTCGAGTTCGTCTCCAAGGTCGTGGGCGGCGCCATCTCACAGGGTTTCCTTCCCAGCATCGAGAAGGGCGTGAAGCAGGTGTTGGTGCAGGGGGTCATTGCCGGCTGCCCGGTGAAGGACGTCTACGTGGAGGTGTATGACGGCAAGGAACACCCCGTGGATTCCAAGGACATCGCGTTTCAGATCGCCGGACGCGAGGCGTTCAAGCTATCGGTCCAGATGGCCAAGCCCGTGATCCTGGAGCCCATCGTGGACGTGGAGATCCTGGTCCCCACCAAGAAAATGGGGGATATCACCTCGGACCTCAATTCCCGGCGGGGCCGGATCATGGGCATAGACGCCGAGGGGACTTTGCAGTCCATCAAGGCACAGATCCCCTTGGCAGAGGTGCTCACCTATTCCACCGAACTACGGAGCCTCACTGGCGGCGAGGGGGCGTACACAGCCCACCTGAGCCATTACGATGTGGTGCCGCCCAACCTCGCCGAGGAGATCAAGGCGAGGTACGCCAAGGAGAAGGAGGCGGAGTAAGAGTCCGCGCAATCCGCTGCAGGGTCCAGATTCACGTGTCCGGGCACGGGCACCCGGGCCCGGATGCGCAGTCCGATTCGGTACGGGTTTGAGCGCCGGATTCTCCATTCGATACCCAAAATCACGGGCAACTCCGGCCCTCCACCGGCCTACCTGAGCAGGTATAATTCCTTTCTCCACCCGGGATAAGGAATGGACCGATCCTCTCGACGCTTCCGCCCTCTGCATACTCCTCAACTCGACCCAGATTCATTCCGACAGATCTTGCAGGAATTCAATGCGGGGATTCCTCGATGCTCTCCACATTCTGAAATCAAAGGAGGTGCCAAAATGGTGCCGATTGAGGAGCTTCTCCAGATCCTGATCCAGCGAAACGGGTCGGATCTTCACATCAGTGCCGGCGCACCGCCGAAGATCCGCGTGGACGGAAAGCTCATCAGTACCGAGTATGACATACTCCCGCCCGAGGAGACCAAGAAGGTAGCTTACAGCGTTCTCAGCTCGGACCAGATTGCCAAGTTCGAGAAGAACTGGGAGCTCGATTGCAGCTTCGGCATCGAAGGCCTCGGACGATTCCGCACCAACGTGTTTCTGCAGCGGGGGAGCGTGGCCTGCGTCATGCGCCTCATCCCCTTCGAGGTGAAAAATTTCGATGAGCTCGGCCTCCAGAGGAAGGTCTGTGAATATCTCTGCAACCTTCCCAAGGGCTTGATCCTGGTGACGGGGGCAACCGGCAGCGGCAAGTCCACCTCGCTGGCCGCCATGATCGATTTCATCAACGCGACCCGGAACGCCCACATCGTGACCATCGAGGACCCCATCGAGTTCATTCACAGGAACAAGAATTGCCTGTTCAACCAGCGGGAAGTCCACAGCGACACCATGGGATTCAAACAGGCTCTGAAGAGCGTTCTTCGCCAGGACCCCGACGTCGTCCTCATCGGAGAAATGCGTGATGCCGAGACCATCGAGAGCGCCCTCACACTCTCCGAGACCGGCCACCTCACATTCGCCACATTGCACACGTCGGATTCCATCCAGACCATCAACCGTATCATCGACGTGTTTCCGGCGTTCCAGCAGCAGCAGATTCGCACCCAGCTGAGCTTCACTCTCCAGGCCGTCTTCTGCCAGCAGTTGATTCCCAAGGCGAACAACCGCGGTCGCGTACTGGCCGCAGAGATTCTCATCGCCAACGCGGCCAGCCGGAGCCTGATCCGCGATGACAAGATCCATCAGATCTACTCCATCATCCAGACCGGCGGCAAGTACGGCATGCGTACCATGAACCAGTCCCTCTACGAACTCTACAAGTCGAACCTGATCACATACGACGATGCGATTGCACGCTCCCTGGACCCGGAGGACATCCGACGGCTGTTCCAGAAGATGTGAGGATCGGGGAGTGGAAAGAGGTAAGAAATCGTGACGGCTACGATAGATCGAAAACTACGAAGCATCCTGTTGAGGGACGGCCGGGTCAACGAGGAAGCCCTCAACTCAGCCATGGCGCAGGCGGAGAAAGACCGCCAGCCTCTGACCACGATTCTCGCCTCCAAGAAACTCATGAGCGAGAAGCAGATCATCGGTATCATTGCCAGGGAGATCAACCTGCCGCCCATCGATCTCGAGAGGTTCGAGATCGATCTGGCCATGGCCGAGGAGCTCTCCCAGGATCTGGCCGCGGACCACGGCGTGGTGCCCATCTCCAAGGTCAGCAACATCCTGACCATCGCGGTCTCGGACCCCTTCGACGTCTTCAAGCTCGACGATCTGAAGATCCTGACCCGGCTCAACCTGAGGCCGGTGGTGAGCACAGCCGAAGCCATCAGCCGTGCCTTCGAGGCGCTCTACAATCCGGGACAGGACCAGATGAACGCTCTCTTCGAGGGAGCGGTCAGGGACCAGGGGAGCGAGATCAAGGAGGTGGAGGAGGATGACGGCGCCCAGGACCTCTCGGAACTCTCCGAGGACGGATCTCCTGTGGTGCGGCTGGTCAACCTCGTCATCTACCAGGCGGTGAAGTCCAGGAGCAGCGATATTCACATCGAGCCGTTCGAGAGGAAGATCCGGGTACGGTACCGTCAGGATGGAGTGCTACACGAGGCCTTCAGCCCGCCCAAGCGCATGATGAGTGCCCTTGCCAGCCGGATCAAGATCATGGCGCAGCTGGATATCGCCGAGAAGAGGAGGCCGCAGGACGGCAAGTTCAGGATCACCCTGGACGGCCGTAACATCGACTTCCGCGTCTCCGCGCTGCCCACCGTGTACGGCGAAAAGATCGTCATGCGTATCCTCGATACCTCCCACCTGGCTCTGACCATGGAGGGCCTGGGATTCGAGCCCAAGGCGCTCGAGGACTACCAGACGGCCGTGAAGTCGCCGTACGGCATGATCCTGCTCACCGGGCCGACCGGGAGCGGGAAATCCACGTCCCTTTACGCCGCGGTTCGTGAAATTCTTTCCTCGGAGGAAAACTTCGTTACCGTCGAGGATCCGGTCGAGTACAAGATGGACGGGGTGAACCAGGTGAGCGTGAACGTCAAGCGGGGCATGACCTTCGCAGCGGCGCTTCGCTCCATCCTGCGCCAGGATCCTGACAAGGTCATGATCGGCGAGATCCGTGATACAGAGACCATCGAGATCGCCGTGAAGGCGGCTTTGACAGGCCACCTCGTTCTGAGCACACTCCACACCAATGATGCACCCAGCACCATCACGCGTATGGTGGACATGGGCGTTGACCCCTTCATGATCAGTTCCAGCACCACGCTCATCGCCGCCCAGCGTCTGGTGCGGAAACTATGCCCTCACTGCCGGGAGGAGTATGAAATCCCCCCGAGAGAGAGGCTCCTCGAGCTGGGCTTCCTGGAGGAGGAGGTCGAAGACACGGGCCTTACGCTTTACCACAATGCAGGTTGCACCAAGTGCAACAGCGGATTCCGCGGCCGGTTCGCTCTGCTCGAGACCATGCCCATCACCGACAGCCTGAAACGCCTCATCCTCCGGGGGGCCAGCGCCCTGGAGATCAAGGACGAGGCCGTGAAGGAGGGTATGCTCACCCTGCGCCGGTGCGGGATTCTCAATGTGATCCGTGGGAAGACCAGTCTCGAGGAACTGGTCAGAGTGACCTTGGCTGATTGAGGTCCGGTAAAAAAAACGAATCGGTCCTCCAGCGTGAGCTTCAGTCGGTTCAGGCTGGTACCGATACCTGGTAGTGCGGACCGACAAGAGCCTATCCGCGTCGGTTTGCGAGCCCGGCTCACGAGTGGGAGGGAATGGATTGTCCGTCCTCCCGAGCTGGCCACGAAGACTGGGATCATGAAATATGGCAACGTATAAATACCTCGCGAAGAACAATACCGGTGAGACCATTCAGGGAACGGTTTCCGCCAAGGATCAGGCCGAAGCACTGTCCGAGCTGCGCCGGAAAAACCTGGTGGTCCTCCAGGTTCATCAAGCCTCGGGAGCGGTGAGGAGCAGCGGGGGCAGACCTGCAGCGGGGGGAGGGAGCATCCTGGGATTCTCCCTGACCAAAGCCGGGATGAAGGCCGGCCAGGGCGTCAAGAAAGACGAGCTCGTTCTCTTTGCCCGCCAGCTGGCCACCATGATCAGCGCCGGAATCCCACTGCTCGAATCCCTGGAGATTCTCTCCGAGCAGGCCGATACCGTGGGATTCAAGAAGTGCCTGGAAGACATCGTTTTCGAGATCCGTGGGGGCAAGGACCTGTCCCAGTGTTTTGAGAAATACCCCAAGGTCTTCTCGGACATCTTCGTCAGCATGATCAGAGCCGGTGAGGCTTCGGGTCAGCTGGATGAGATTCTGGCCCGCCTGGCGGATTACATGGAAGCGACGCAGAAGCTGAAGCGGGACATCCGCGCTGCCATGACATATCCGGTGATCAGCCTCATCCTGGTGCTGGGAATCACCGCGTTCTTGATGGTCGGCATCGTGCCCAAGTTCCAGGAGGTGTTCATCTCCCTGGAAGTCGACATGCCGAAGCTGACCGAGTACGTGTTGAACGTGAGTCTCTGGTGCAAGGACAACTGGTATATATGGGCCGGCGTCGGATTCGGGGCCTTCATGCTGTTCGGCATATACAAGAAAACACCAGTGGGCAGCCGTCAGACCGACTGGATGAAGTTGAACGTGCCGGTCTTTGGGCCGCTGTTTCGCAAGGTCGCCCTGAGTCGATTTGCCCGGACGTTCTCCACGCTCATCAAGAGCGGCGTGCCGATCCTGGGCTCTCTGGAAATCGTCTCGCAGACCGCAGGCAACAGGGTCATCGCCGATGTGGTGGACGAAGCGCGTGAAAACGTCCGCCAGGGAGACGCGCTGAGCGAGCCGCTGGCGGAGTCCAAGGTGTTTCCGCCCATGGTGACGAGGATGATCGGAATCGGCGAGAAATCCGGTTCGCTCGAGACGCTCCTCGAGAAGATCGCCGTGTTCTACGATGACCAGGTGGCGGCGGAGGTGAAGAGCCTCACGAGCATGATCGAGCCCATTCTCATCGGTGTGATGGGATTCCTGGTCGGGGGTATCGTCCTGGCCGTGTTCCTGCCCATCTTCGAGCTCCAGAAGAAACTGGCCACTCGGTAGCCGGTCTCGAAACGATAAATATCAAAAGTTTATTAGTTATGATAATTTTAAAAAATATCTAAGAGAAAGACGATAGAGTTCATTACGTTTATGACGGGGAAAACCGGGAGGGGCGTACTCTCCCGAACAGGTCTATCCGCGGGGAAGCGGGGAACGATTCCCACCGCCCCGGCATCCGGATTTTCATCCCCTGGATTGAAGGAAGAGGATCATCCATGACCCGAGCCAATCGGCGAAGAATCATCATCTATCCGATGGCGCTTCTGGTCGCCCTGGCCTTGACCTTCCTCGCCACCCAGGCCAAAGCCAGGGACGAGAAGAACCTCATCGGCACCCTCCTGAACGGAGGGGAGATGATGGCAAAGCTCGGCATGTTCGACAAGGCTGCCGAGAGTGCCACGAGAGTTCTGAAACTGGATCCGGATAACCTGTATGCACATCTCTTGCTTGCCTTGATACATCAGCGTTCAGCCCGGTACGAGGAATCGATCCGGGAATATGAAAATGCCCTGGAATTAACACGGATTCCGGAGCAGCGGCAATACATCCTGCTCGTGGTGGCGGACGTCACCCGGATGAAGAAGGACTACGAGGGGGCCCGTGCCTGCCTCGACCGGTTCAGAGAGTCATTCGGGGATACGCCCCGCTCTTCCATGGTCCGCGGGCGACTTCTCGCGGATCTCGGCGATCACGCAACCGCAGTCAATTGGTACCGGAAGGCTGCCGGTGGAATCCCTCCCGTCAAGGGGGCCCACACGGCTCTGGCGTACAGCTATCTGGAACTCGGGGACCGAAAGAGAGCCCTTGAGACCCTGGAGGCTGCGGCCGGGAAGGGACTCGAGATCCGAGGCCTCTGGTATGAAGTGGCCGTGTTGCGTCGGGACCTCGGAGACCGGGAGGGAGCCATCGAGGCCCTCCGGTCCGGCTTGAAGACGAGCCGCGAATCCATCCGATGGCGCCTGGAAAAGGAGAAGGCCGCGTGGGGGAGATTACCCACGGGCCTCATGGAGGAGACTGCCGCGGACGAGGGGTAATGAAGTAGCAAGGCCCCGGAACGCGGGGCCAAACAGGTAAAACGCTGATTCAATCGAATTCGCATTGTTTGCGGACATGTCAGTGGGGAGGTTTTGTAGTTTCGCTGACGATTTCAATGGCCATTTGAAAGGAGAATGGAGTTCATGAGTAACAGGGAAAAGGGATTTACCCTAATCGAGCTGATGATCGTGGTGGCCATCATCGCCATCATCGCATCCATCGCCATCCCGAACCTCCTGAGCGCGCGGCTCAATGCCAATGAGACCGCCGCCATCGCCACGCTGAGGAATATCTCCTCCGCACAGGCTCAGTTCCAGGCCGGCGCCAAGATCGACGTCGACGAGGACGGGTCGGGTGAGTTCGGATACTTCGGTGAGCTGGCCGGCGCCGTGGCCGTCCGCGGTCCCAACGGCGGAACCGCTGATGCCATCGATCCCCCGGTGTTGAGCGCCGCTTTCCGTGCGGTCAACAACCGGACCGTCACCCGTTCGGGCTACATCTTCGCGATGTTTCTGCCTGACGATGAAGGTGTGGGCACGGCAGAGGCCACCTACGGTGGTGCCGATTCCAGCAACCTTCCGGATGCGGACAACTGCGAGACGACCTGGTGCTGCTACGCCTGGCCGGCCAACTACGGAACCTCGGGCAACCGTGTGTTCTTCTGCAACCAGCAGGGCGACGTGATCAAGTCGAACAACCAGGCCACCAACCAGGAATACACCAGCACGACCCAGACTCCGAACGCGGATGCCGCTTTCATCTCTCCGTCCAACGACAACTCCATCATGGGTGTTGTTGCCGTCGGAACCGTTGGAGATGACGGAGGTCGTTGGGTGGCGGTCAACTAGTGACTCGCCAGAACCCGATTTGATATCGAACGAGGGCGGGCCCGAACGAGCCCGCCCGAGCTCTCTGTTCCCCCGGGCGCATGGGGGGGGAGTGCCCGAGGGAGTGGAGAGACATGTTCGTCGGTTTTTCGGGAGGTAGAGCCGTATCGGGGGATGAACGCGGAATTGGACGGGCGTCCCTGGAGGTGTCTGATCCCTGGGCTGAAGGAGGGAAGGTCGATGGTTGTCAAGCATCGAGATGGATTCACCATCGTTGAGCTGATGATAGTCATCCTGGTCCTTGCCGTCCTGGCAACCCTTGCACTCCCGAACATGGTGAGCTCCCGCATGCGTGCCAACGAGACATCGGCCATCGGGATTCTCCGGACCGTCTGTGCCGCCCAGTCGGAGTTTCGGGCCAAGAACGTGGCGGACGTGGACGGAGACGGAGCGGGGGAATACGGGTATTTTGCCGAGATGTCGGGCTTCTTGCCTCCCCGGTCCTCAGCCGTGACGGTCCAGCCAACCATACTCTCGAGTCAATTCCGCGCCCTGGACAACGGCCGCGTGCAGCATTCGGGATACTTCTTCAAGATCTACCTTCCCGACTCAAACGGCATCGGTGTGGGGGAGGCCGCCGGGGGAGGATCTCCGGGGACCGTGGACCCCAACCTCGCCGAGACAACCTGGTGCTGCTACGCCTGGCCCAGCAACACCAACAGTGGAGAGAGGGCCTTCTGCATCAATCAGCAGGGCGACATCATCGGCACCAACAACCTCGGCGCCAACCAGCAATACGCAGGGGATGTGGAGCCGGAGGCGGACGCCGCCTTCGTGAATGCGGCCACGAACGATTCCATCATCGGCGTTCTTGCCGTCTTCACCCACGGCACGGATGGTGGGGTCTGGGTTGCAGTCCAGTAGAAGACCTCACGGTTTCCAGTGCGGCCGGTCCTCGTTTCCGGAAGCAACCTCAGGCTGTGTATCCACTTGCATACCTACCCATAACCTGTGACCTCCCTTGAAGTTGAAGTTCCACTTACCGTGGGCCACTTGCCTGGACGAAAGTAAAGCGAGAGGACAGCGGGGGTTGGAACCGAAACAGGCATTCGGAGTCAGGCTGGTTGCAGCAGCGGCCGGGCACCGTCCGCTGGAACCCGGGATGAAGGGCGCCATGGAACAGGTGAAGAAGGATACGGAACCTCGTCCTACAGACACGGGCCCCCGGGAAGCCGGATCGGGCGTGTTCGAAGCCTCCGCAGGGGCGGAAACGGCCGGACCGGAGACCTGGAATCCCGTTGCCACCGAGGCGGGGCCAAATCAAGGCAGCCGGACGAAGGTTCGCAAGGTGAGCGTCGTCATCCCCACCTACAACGAGGCCGACGCCATCGGCGACATGGTCGAACGGATCCACAGGGCCGTGTCGAGCCACAAAAACGCCCTCTACGAGATCATCGTGGTCAACGACGGCTCCACCGATGGCACGGACCTGGCGGCGCGCAAGGCCGGTGCCCGGGTGGTGGACCACGCCTACAACATCGGCAACGGCGGCGCCGTGAAGACCGGCATTCGCCAGGCGCGCGGAGACGTCATCGTCTGCATCGATGGCGACGGTCAACACTGTCCCGAGTTCATCCCCACCCTGGTGGAGGCCCTGGACAAGTATCACATGGTGGTGGCCGCCCGCACCCTCGAGGGCCAGGCCAGCCTTGCCAGGGCTCTGGCCAACTGGATCTACAACCGGTTTGCTTCCTACATCACCGGATTTCCCATCCAGGATCTGACCAGCGGATTCCGGGCCATCCGCGGCGACGTGATGCGGCGGTATCTCTACCTGCTGCCCAACACCTTTTCCTATCCGACCACCATCACCCTGGCCACGCTCAGAGCGGGATTCAGCGTGTTCTACCTCGGCGTACCGACGCACTCGAGACAGGGCCGTTCCAAGCTGAAGCCCCTCGAGGACGGGGCCAGGTTCTTCCTGATCCTGATGAAGATCGCCACCCTGTTCGCTCCGCTGAGGATCTTCCTCCCTCTGGCCCTCTTCATCTTCCTGACGGGTGTGGGGTACTACGTCTTCACATTTGTGACCGAGCACCGCTTCACCAACATGGGGGTGCTCCTCATCGTGCTCAGCTTCCTCATGTTCAGCCTCGGTCTCATCAGCGAGCAGATCGCCCAGCTCAGGTTCGATCGGAGCGAGGAATAGATGCGCGTCCTGGCCTTCGGTACCACCAGCAACGGGGAGGGGTATCCCCGCATGGACGTGCTTCTGGAAGGTCTGAAGCGCAACGGCGCCCAGGTGGAGCGATTGATACAACCCCTCTTCAAGAATCCTGCCGAAAAGCTGAGGCTGGCATCGGGGAACATCACCGCCGCTCTGAACCTGGCCCCGAGGCTCCTCAAGACCTATTCCGACCTGGGCCAGGCCTTCCGCCTCGCCCGCAGTCCCGACGTGGTGCTGGTCGGGGGCCTGGGGCACCTGGACCTGCTCTGGCTTCGCTGCCTGCCGGGCGGTGATCGGATTCCCGTGGTATTCGACCCGTTCCTGAGCCTCCACGACACCCTGGCCGGTGACCGGAAACTGGTCCCTCCGGACAGCTTCCGCGCCCGGGCGTGCCTGGCCTTGGATCGTCAGGCCTGCATGAAGGCCGATCGCATCCTGGTGGATACCGACGCCATGGCAAAACGGTTCATCCGGGAGTACGACCTCCCGGCCGGCCGCATCCGACGCCTCTACCAGGGACAGGACGACGAGATCTTCCGTCCGAAGGAGGACGAGGTGCCCGGATCATCCGCAGGCGCGCCCACGGAGGTGCTCTTCATCGGGACCTACGTCCCGCTCCAGGGGGTGGAGACCATCCTCGGAGCCGCAGCTGTCCTCCGCCAGGAGACCGTTCGGTTCACGCTGGTGGGGGACGGTCAGGCGAGAGAGGAGGCAAGCCGCCTGGCCCGGCGGTTGAAGCTGGAGAACGTGCACTTCGAGCGGGCGTGGCAGTCGGGGCCGGCTCTGGCCCGGAGGATGCACGAGGCCGACATCTGCCTGGGGATCTTCGGCACCAGCACCAAGGCCGCCAGCGTCATTCCCCTGAAAGCCGTGGCCGCCCTGGCCATGGGACGGCCGCTCATCACCCGGGATTCCCCGGCCGCCCGGGAGGTCTTGATCCACGAGCAAAACGCCTGGCTCGTACCCCCGGGGGACGGAGAAGCCCTGGCCGACGCCGTCAGGTTCCTCTCACGTCGGCGCGATCTCAGGGAAACCCTGGGGGAACGCGGGCGCCGTCTGTTCCTGGATCGCATGAGCCCTGACGCCCTCGGCAGGGAGTTGATGGCCATTCTTGAGGATCTGGTGGAAGAAAGGACGAGGACACTTGCGACGGTCTGAGCATATTCTCGTGGTTACCCAGCAACTCGGGGCGGTTCGCACCGGGGTCGGGACCTATGCCAACCACCTTGTGACCGGTCTCCGGGACCTCGGATTCAGGATCACGGTTGCTACGTTTCAGGAAGGGTGCCGCACGATTCACGGCGTGGACTACCTGACCCTGAACCGGTGTGCCTGGGACCCGACGCCAGGGGACTGGTATTCCGTATCCAGGAGCTTCGGACTCCGGTCAAGTCCAGGCATGGCCGACCTGGTCCATTTCGCGGACGCCCGGGAGGCCTTCCGGTACCGGGGGGAGATCCCCGCCGTGGGTATGGTACACGACGCCTACGCCCTCGACAGCCCGCGGGTTCCGTGGGCCATGAGACGGACGCACCCCGACTGGATGCGCCGGAGCCTCTATTACGGGGCTCTCCGCACCGTGGAACCCACCGCCTACCGGAAGCTCGAGATTCTCATGGCCAATGCCGAGGACACGCGCCAGAAAGTGGTGCGTGGCTACGGACTCGATCCCCGGCGCGTCAAGGTCGTCCGACTGGGGGTGGAGCCTCCTGGAGAGGTCGAGGCGGAGGACCTCGAGGGCAATCCGTCGGTGCTGTTCGTGGGGAGCAACTTCTTCAGGAAGGGCCTCGACCTCCTGGTCGAGGCTGCACAGCGAACCCTAGGTACTCTTCCCGGACTCAGGATCCACGTGGCCGGCGCCGATCCGAACCGGGGTGCGGTAGAGGCGCTGGCGAGACGGCTGGGCGTGGCGGACCGGTTGCATTTTCACGGTCGTCTACCGCACGAGAAGCTGCTGGCCCTCATGGCCGGGGCCGACGCTTTCTGCATGCCGAGCCGCACCGAGGGGTACGGCCTGGTCTTCCTCGAAGCCATGGCCGTGGGCACACCCGTCATCGGCTGCCGGGTTGGAGGAACTCGGGAACTGATCCAGCACGGCGTGAGCGGCCTGCTCTCCGCTCCCGGCGATGCCGGGGATCTCGCCCGCCTTCTGCTGGAGGTCCACAGGGACTTTCGGCTGCGTGGACGCCTCCTGCGAGAAGGACGGAGGACCGTGGAACTCCACAGCGTCAAGGGCATGGTCCAGGAAACCCTGGCCGTCTACCGGAACCTCGGCCTGGGAAGACCGAGGCGCCGACGGAAGGCGGTTCTCAGTGGCCGATAGTCAGATCCCCCGGGGGAGTGGGCAAGGCGGGAAGTCGATCATGCCCTGGGTTGCCATCCCGGTGGCAGGCCTCGTCTTCTGCCTCTACCTGACCACGGTCTCGGACCAGCTGGGATCCCTGGGGGGGGACAACGCGCGATACCTCCTGCTGGCCGACGCGATTCGGGAAGGCAAGGGCTACGTGGAGATCGAGCGTCTCCACGAACCCCGGCACACCCAGTATCCTCCCCTGTTTCCGGTGCTGCTGGCTCCGCTTCGCGCCCTCGAGCCGGGGGGATACCTGTCCGCCCACGTGGTGATCGTGGTATCGGCCCTCGCCGCGGTAGCGGCCGTTTTCTTCCTCCTCCGCAGGTGGCTGGGATCCTATCACGCCCTGGTGGGAGCCGCGCTGTTGGGACTGCTCCCGGTGATGGGCCGGAGCCTGCTGCCCATCCTCACGGAACTTCCGTTTGCGGCGCTCTCCCTGTGGGCCCTGGTATTCTGGGAAGCGCACACCCGTCGGGGGGGTGGAGTCAGTCTTCCTCTCTTTCTCTCGTGTCTGTTCGCCGCGGCGGCCTTTCTCACCCGCACCGCCGGCATCGTGCTGGTGATCACCCTGGTCCTGGCCGCGGCCCGGCAGGTATTTCTGCGCGGGGGCCGGCGACCGGCCCCAAAGAAGCGTGCCCTGGCCCTGGCCCTGGTCCTGACCATGGTGACGCCCCCGGTGGCCGGATGGGTCCTCTGGACCCAGCAGGAAGGCGCCCACCACTTCGGGTACGTGCAGCAGTTCTTCTCCGTGGATCCCTATCAGCCGGCCCTGGGCAAGGCAGGCATCGACGATGTGGCGGACCGGGCCCGGAAGCGGATCGAGGTCTACGGGAACCAGGTTCCCGGCCTCTTCCTGGAGGGCGTTAGATCCGGAGAGTCGATCCGGTTTCTCGGAACCCTGGCCCTGGGACTCCTCATCTGCCTCGGGTGCATGTACGGATTCCGGCGTCCCAGAGCCTGGCACCTCTACTTCGTTCTCTATGCGGCCGTGGTCCTGGTCTGGCCCTGGATGGGCGAGCGATTCCTGCTGCCCGTCCTGCCCCTGGTCACGGGCCTCCTGGTGGGAGGCTGTGCCCTGCTCCAGAAGATCCTCGCCTGGGCCATGCCCCGTGCCGTGGCCCGGGCAATGGCCACCGTGCCCGTTGCGGTTCTCCTCCTGGTATGCATTCCCGGTTGGATCCGGTTCTACGGGGTGACTTCCGGGCCCCTTGAATATCGGAGTGGGGATTCGTTCTCCATGGATTTCTCCTCGTTCTACGAGGCCCAGGTCTGGAGCGCCAGCGGCAGGGGCATGGCCATGGGGGCAGCCAGAGCCTGGGGGGACTACCTCGCCCTGGGGCACTGGGTTTCCAGCCATGACACGTCCGCCGTGGCCGCCTGTCGGAAACCCCGCATCACGGCCCTCACCGCCGGAGTCCGCACAGAGGGCTTACCTGCACCGGCCCCGCCCGGAGAGTTCCTGAAGAGGCTCCGGTCGAGTAGAGCGCACTACGTCTTCTCGCTCCGGAAGAGCTTTCGGCCCGACGCGGCCCAGAGGGCACTGGACGCGGCGCGAGCCGCGTTCCCCGCGGCCTTCCGGTCCGCATACGCCCTGGACAATGCGGAGCTGCTGGAGATCACCTCGTTCACCGGGCAAGGTAGCGTCACGGATTGACGACACCTTATGGATTCATGCGGTCAAAGAGCGAGTATACGTTCTGGGTTGTTTCGTGACACACCGTCTTCACGTCCACACCCTTGAGGGCGGCCACTTCTTCTGCGGCGAACCGGACGTGGGCCGGTTCGTTCCGCCGACCCCGGAGGGTTTTCGGCGGCAGGTAGGGACTGTCGGTCTCGACCATGAGACGGTCCAGGGGCAGGTGCGCCACGGCATCGCGGAGGTCTTTGGCACCGGGATAGGTGACGTGGTTGGCGATGCCGAAGTAATACCCGAGGTCCAGGAAGGGCTTCGCGTCCTCCCACGTGCCGGAGAAGCAGTGCAGGACGGCCCGGAGTTCCTTGGCCCCCGCCTTCTCGAGCACTTCCAGCGTTTCCCTGAAGGCGTCTCGACAGTGGAGGATGATTGGTAGATCCCGGTCTCGGGCCAGGTCGACCTGGGCGGCGAAGAAGGCGCGCTGGTGGGCCACGGGATTGTACATCCTGTAGAGGTCGAGGCCGATCTCGCCCAGGGCCACGATCTCTGGCGCGTCCAGAACCCTGGCCAGGGCCTTCACGGCCTCGCCTACTCGGCCCCGGGCCTTCATGGGATGGATGCCTGCAGCAGGAAAAACCACGCCGGGATGGGCTCTGGCCAGGGCCACGGCCCGGCGGCTCGAGGCGGCATCCACGCCCGGATTGACGATCCGGACCACCCCGGCCCCGGCGGCCCGCTGCAGGACTTCATCGCGGTCCGAGTCGAAGTTGTCGAAATCCAGGTGGGCGTGGCTGTCGACGAGCAAGGCGGCACCTCGATTCAAAAAGGGCCCCGGTGACCGGGGCCCTTTTTGTCGGAGTTGATTTCGATTCCCTGGTTACTTGGGTTTTTCTTCCTTCTTGGGCGTCTCCTTGGGCGCCTCTCCGGGGACGGCCTTGCCTTCCCGCTCGAGGGTCACCTTGATGCGGTTCATGGACTGGTAGGCCGCGTTCCGCACCCGGTAGTCCGGCTGGCCGCTCTTCAGATTGGCTTTCTGGGAGTATTCCTTCATGAGAAGATAGGCGGCCTCGTCGCCCACCATGCGGTGGAGGCTGGCCAGGGCGTTTGTGCGCGCGTGCTCGTACTCGTCGTTGGCGATGACCCACTCGAGGGTCGCTCGGGCTTCGGCTGTCTTGAAGTGAGCCAGACCGTTGATGTGATGGCAACGGGCGGACTTGTCGGGATCGGTCTTGGCCCCCTTGAGCAACATGGGCTCCACGCGGGGATCCTTGGTCTCGCTCAGCAGGTAGATGACGTAGTAGCGATCCTGGAAGTCTTTCTGCTCCACGTCCCCGGCTACGGGGACGAGAATGTCGATGGCCTTTTCCTTGTCCACATTGAGCATCGTTTCAGAGGCGATACGACGTACGTATCCGGGCCGCTTCTTGTCCTCGACGATGTTCTGCATGTAGGGGAGCACCGACTGCTTGCCCACGGTGCCGAGGACCGCCATCATGGAGGAACACATGATGAAGTCGTCGCCGGAGGATTCGATCTCGGCCTTCAGGGCCGGGATGACCATTTCCGGCTTGAGCTTTGTCAGGGCTTTCTCGCTCGCAACCCGGAGCGCATCGGCCCGCTGGTGAAGCGCGGGATTCCGGGTGGCCATGGCCTGGTGGGCCTTGGACACGGCGCCCTTGAACTTCTCGATGCACCGGATCACCTTCTCCTCATCGGTCTTGGGCACCGTGGCGAAGACCATGATGTTCTCTTCCCTGAGGATCTTGCACAGGCGCTTCTGGAACTCGAGAATCTCCTGCATCTCCTTCTTGAGATCGGCCAGCTTCTTCTGGAGCTGGGCGACGGTGACTTTGGCCTCCTGGGCCGGGAGGTTCGTGCCGGACATAAATGAGATGGCGACTGCGATCGCCAGGAGAGTGAGGACGAATCGGGTGGTTCGCATTGAAATTCTCCAAAGAGCGGATTTTCATTTTCCAGGATGAAAGGAAATGACCGATTTCCCGGACAACGCTATAACTTATTTGTCAACATCTAGTTACAAGTGTTCTTCCCGGTGTCGGTTTTTCTGTCGGATGAAACAGGCAGAGGAAGTACAGCCCTATATATCGGGCATGTCGAGTATGAGAAGTTAGCCTTTCTTTTCGGGCTTTTCCATACGACACCGGATGATTTGTTGCGTCCGGGACTATTTTCGATATGTACCATCTGCGGAAACCCCATTTCCGGAGGTTTTCCCCCGGGCGGAAAATCTCCCCAGGAAGTCAAATGGACCTGGCGGCTTGAACCATGATCGATGTGAAGACGGTTCGTGAGAATCCCGAGGCGGTGAAACGGGCCATCGCCCTGAAGAAAGAGAGCGGCGAGGTGGAAGAGATCCTCCACCTCGACGAGAAGCGCCGCGGATTCGTGACTCGCGCCGACGATCTGAAGGCGAAGCGGAACGCCGAGAGCAAGCGCATCGCGGAGATCAAGAAGGCCGGCGGCGATGCGGATGAAGCGGTGAAATCCATGCGCTCAGTGGGGGAGGAGATCAAGGTTCTGGACGCCGAGATCCACGAGGTGCAGTCCCGCCTGAACTCCCTGCTCCTCGAGCTACCCAACCTCCTCGAGGCCGACGTTCCCGAGGGCGACACGGACGAAGACAACGAGGAAATCCGGAGGCACGGAGAGCCCCGGGACTACGACTTTCCCCTCCGGGATCACCGGGACCTCGGCGAAGCCCTCGGCATTCTGGACCTGAAAGCGGCCGCCCGGACCTCAGGAACCGGATTCTTTTTTCTGCGTGGAGCGGGCGCCCGTCTGGAGCGGGCGCTCATCGACTTCATGATCGACCTCCACGTGAAGGAGCACGAGTACGCCGAGGTCCAGAGTCCTTTCCTGGTACGGCCTCATGCCTGCCTCGGCACCGGCCAGCTGCCGAAGCTGGGCGAGGACATGTACTTCGTGGAAAAGGACGACTTCTACCTCATCCCCACGGCCGAGGTGTCCCTCACGAACCTCTACCGGGAACAGGTCCTCTCCGCCAAGGATCTGCCCGTGAACCTGGTGGGCCAGTCGCACTGCTTCCGCAGGGAGGCGGGCAGCCACGGCAAGGAGACCGCGGGGCTGCAGCGGGTTCACCAGTTCCAGAAGGTGGAGCTGGTGAAGCTGGTCCGGCCCGAGACCTCGAGGGAGGAGCTAGAGAGCCTGACCCTGAACGCCGAGGTGGTGCTTAAACGCCTGGGCCTGCACTATCGCGTGGTGGTTCTCTGTGCGGGAGATCTCAGCTTTGCCAGCGCCAAGACCTACGATATCGAGGTGTGGGCCCCGGGTCTGGAGCGATACCTGGAGGTCTCCTCATGCAGTAATTTCCTGGACTTCCAGGCCCGACGCGCCGGAATCCGATATCGTGACGAGAAGAAAAAGGTGGGATTCATCCACACTCTGAACGGTTCGGGCGTGGCCCTGCCCCGACTGATGATCGCGATCCTGGAGACCTATCAACGTGCGGACGGATCCATCGAAGTGCCGGAGGCGATCCGTCCTTACATGGACTTTCAGGAGATCATCGAATGATCGATCATGGAGGGGGGCAATCACTCCAGCTGGCTTTCCTGCAACTGGACGAACCGCAGCCTGAGCATGGACTCCACCTTCATGACGATGTCCTGGATGGTGAAGGGCTTTCGCAAGAAACCGCTGCGGAGGTTCACGACCATCTCCCTCATCAGACGAGAGGCCACGTCGTCCTCGTCCAGGGAACCCGAGATGAAGAGCACCGGGATCCGAGCGTCGAGTTTGCGGACAGCCTCGGAGAGCTTGACCCCGTCAATGCCCGGCATCTTGATGTCGGTGATGAGGAGATCCGGGGGGTCTTTCTTCAAGGAATCCAGGGCGTCCAGACCGTTGGAGCATAACGTGACCGTGTGGTTGCATCGTTTGAACAGGCTTTCGAGAAGGCCGGCAATGGGTCCGCTGTCTTCTGCCACGAGAATTCTATACGTTTGGGCCATGATTTTTATCCCGCATCACTCAATGTAGTGGGAATGGAATCGGGTGGGGGACGAGGTTAGCCGTCAGCCCTGAAACTCTCGAAAGTGAACATCCGTCGGCTCCGGTGTCCACCCTGCTGCCACGAGCCTGAAGTTCCGACCGGGGAGATCACTCACTTCAGGAGGTCCCGATTTTCCGTCTGGTAAAATCCTTTACTCTCCCTGATATCGACCCGATTTGCCCCCATGGCTGAGAGAAATCCTTTCTTTTTGTAAATTTTATACAATTGGTATAATTACCCGATTCCTTGCCTCTGGAATAGCGATTAAGACCAAATTACAGCCGTGAAATCGGCCCTGCGATGGCGGCGGGCGGGGTGCCAGTGAAAGACTTTCATGACATGAAAACTGGAGGCGGCACCCGGATTCGAACCGGGGATGGAGGATTTGCAATCCTCTGCCTT
>CAZAKZ010000008.1:0-81854 GCA_964485695.1 uncultured Planctomycetota bacterium
TTTGTGCATGTTCAAAGGCTATTTTCCGGACATATGTCCTTGGATAATACACTTAGGCCAGTACTGTTCGTGCTGCCAACGATCAGTGGCTTGCTCGAGCAACTCCAGGTAGCGATCGACCCAGGTGGGTGGGAAGGCACCTGTATTCAGCAGGACATGCGACGGGCAACCCTCTCCAAGGCAGTGATCGAAGAGCTGATCCTCCAGATTGGCTTTCGAGTTCCTGTCGTTTGACATGTTGTTTCTTTCTACTACGGAGATCGACGTCTCGATGTCGGCGGCGTCTGCAATTGCAGACGCCGCCCGGACGCCAGCTGCCATCGGGATCTCCATGAGGACGGCCAGGTCTGGACCGGAGTCAATTGTATAAGCAGCATGATGATCGATACCGACAATCAGTATATTAATGTATCGTCAAGGTGAACCGAATCCCCACCCCTACCTCAGAACCACCGTCACCGACGACAGCACGGTGCTCACCCCGCCCGGCGCCCCCGGATCCAGGACCACGCCGCCGGCGTGCACCGGCAGGTTAAGGCCCGGCGGCATTGCAGCTGGGATGTGGACCGCGGCCTGGCCTCGGGCCTGGCCATCGAGGGCGCCCTGGAAGCCGGAGAAGATGGCCGGCAGGGTGTTGGCCACGGTGACGGCCAGGAGGGTGTCCGCGGCCAGGTTCAGCACCTCGCCGCCCGCGAAGGTTCCGAGAGCGGGCCGGGTGGAAAAGCTCAGGCCCAGGACGTAGATCTTGCCGGCGTCGGAGGGCCGGGGGCTCGAGAGGGTGAGGGTCATGGTGGTGCCCGGCGTGGCCGGGCCTGAGGTGGTGATGCGGCGGCTTCCGTATTCCTCCACGCCCGTGAAGAGGAGTTTTCTGGGGCTGTAGGTGTAGGTCTTGATCACTGCGGAACCGCCGGTGATCTCCCGGACGTCGGTCTCGGTGGCCACGAGGAAGGTGTTGCGCGGGGTGAGGGCCAGAGCGTTGGCCTTGGCTCCGGTCCAGAGAGTGGATACGGCCAGGGAGGTGTCGTCGATCCGAACTAGGCCCGGGGCCTGGAACCGCGACACGATGTAATCGCCAGTGGTTGGGTCCTGGACCACGCCGCTCGGGTCGCTGATGAGGGAACTGGAGGCGAGGAAGGTGGATATTGAGGCGGAGGCCGGGTCGAACTGGATGAGGCTGCCAGGGGCGGGGGCGGGCAGGGGCGGGAACACCACGGCCAGGAGGGTGCCGATGTCCCGGTTCAGGGCCACGTCGTTCAGGGGGATCCCGATGTTTGCCAGGGTGGTCAGCTGGTTCGAGGTCGGATCGAACCGGAGGAGGTGGCCCATCTGGCCGGCATTGATAAACGTGCCGTCCGGGGCCAGCACGTGTCCGTTGGTGAACCGGAAGGTCGAGGACAGGGCCTTCAGGGTGGTGACGGCGCCGCCGGAGGTGACCGTGGCCAGGTAGCTCTTACTGAGGCTGGTGCCCTCTACGAAGGGCACGAAGAGGGCGCTGTTGTCCGCGTTCATGGTGACGCTGTTGGGAAAGTAGCCCGGGAGACCCGTGGTCAGGGTGTTCAGGACGCCTGTACTCGGGCTGTAGAACAGGGGGCCTCCGGTGAAGCTCGAGGCGTCGCTCAGGATCAGGTTGCCGCTCGTGGGCTGACCCCGGACCGCGGTTTGGACCAGCAGCACCGCACTCAAGACCTGGATGACCTGGAGAAAGCGTTTCATCGATGACCTCCCCGATTCTGAGGGTTCTCGCGATTCAGCCGATAGAATAGTCTCTCATCGCTTCCCCTGTCCATCAAGAACTGTATGGCGTGGACAACATCGACGGGCCCCCGTATCATGGGGAGCTTTCCTGCTTCATCAGCAGGAAATCCCGGGATTTTTCAGGTTCTGACGGATACGGTGAGGAGATCGATCGGTGCGCCTGATCCTGCTGGCTATCGTGGTTCTGACGTGCATGGCGGGGCCGGTCCGGGCCCAGGTGCCAGTGACCAAGGAACCACCCGCCCTCCAGTTCCGGATCATTGCCGGACGCATGTACGCCCGGGCCGACCTCAGGGCCCTGGAGAAGAGCGTGGCGGCCCACCTGCTGGTGGACCTGGGAAGGCCCGGTCCCCTGGACCTGCACCAGAATACCGCCGGTCTCCTGGAGCTCGAGTCGGGCCAGGAGCTGGACATCGAGTTCGGGGACCACACGGCCGCCGATATCCAGCCCGACGTGTCCCGTCTCCGGTTCCTCGAATATCTGACCATGGAGTATGCCCGGGAGCTGGAGGAGGTCCCGGTGGTGGGTATCCTGGGCGTGGGCGCCTTTCGCGGTGCCCGACTGCGCATCGACTACCAAAAGAACAAGCTCTGGATCCTGCCCAGAAAGGAGATCACGGGCCCCGAGAACGATCCGGAACCCGCTCCCGAGGCAGAACCGGCCCCCGAAAAGCCGGCGGCCAAGGTCTATAGCATCCCCATGACCGTAGACGTGGACTACTACCGGTTCAAGGTGGTGGTGGACGGAAAGCGCGTCCTGGACGCGGCGCCCGGCACGGGCGAGGCGGACACCTGGATATCGGCGGGCATGGCCGAGCACCTGGGCCATGCGGGCGGCGACGTCGAGTCCGCCTGTCTCGGCGACCTCGACATCTCGAAGTACGTGGCCCTGCGCCCGGGCGACAATCCGGACGGATTTCCGGGCCAGCCAGACATGCTGCTCGGCAACAACCTGCTCTCTCATTTCCTGGTCACCCTGGATCCACACCACAAGACCCTGGAGCTGGAGGAAGTGCGAGCACCGAAGTTTCCAGCCGAGGAACAGGCGTGCTTCAAGGCCCTGGCGGCCCGGGACGCGGACGGTCTGGAGGCGTTTCTCGGGAAACACGAGAAACATCGCCTCGCCCTGGATGCAGGCACGGCCCTGCTCCGGATACGACTCGAGGCGTCGCCGCTGGAGGAGGCATCCCTGAACCGGGCCGTGGAGCTCTATGCCAAGACCACGCCGGCCAAGCGGCGGTCCCGCATGGTGCTCGACCTGGTGAAGCGCATGGTCACCCGGCGGCCGGAGGTCTATCGCATCATCCGTAAGACCGCCCTGGACATCGCCCTGAAGCACGCGCGCATGGACGAGGACCCGAGCGCCCTGCACAAGGCCCGCAGCGAGATCGGCGGCCTCCTCCTGGAAAAGGGCGAGGTGCGCGAGGCCTACCGGCACCTGCTCTCGGCCGCCTTCGGCCTGCCCCGGGACGGCATGATCAACCTGCGCCTCGGGAAACTCTACGAGAAAAAGGGCATGCTGGAGAGGGCGTGGTCGCGGTTTCTCCAGGCGGCCATCACCGAGGAGGGCGGCCCCGGGGGCCTCGAAGGAATGAAGCGCCTGGCCGACAAGAAGGGGGTGAGGACCCCCTACGACGTGGACGAGATGGAGAAGCTCCTCGAGGGCCGCGTTCCCGCCTATCAACCGGCCAGCACCTATGCACCGGAGGACGGCAAACGGCCCACGCGCACGGTTCTCGCCGAGCTCTTCACGGCCGTCGGGGGTCGGGCGTGTCCCGGAGCGGACCTCGCCTTCGAGGGCATGGCTGTCCACTTCGCTCACGGCGAGGTGGCCGTGCTCCAGCACCACCTCATGGCGCCCCTGTCGTCGCCTGCGGCGCTCCGGCGGGCACAGCGCCTCGGAGTCCGCGGCGTGCCCCGGGTGATCCTCGACGCCCGGGTGCCCGTGGCCCGGGTCGGCGGTCCTCCGGAAAAGGCCGCCCGCGAGTTTCGCAAGGTGATCCGGGCCGTGGAGGAGCGCCTCAAATCGGCAACGCCCTGGACCCTGGACGTGACCGGCAAGGTGGACAAGGGAAAGGTGTCGGTTTCAGTGACCGTGAAGGGTCCCGAGGTCGAGGACTTCAGGCTGCGCCTGTTCCTCTGCGAGAAGACGGTGATGTTTCCGGGCCGGAACAAGATGGTTCTCCACCGCTACGTGACCCGGTTCGACATGGCCCGGGGAGGGATTCCGATCCCCTCGGCCGCCGGCGCCCGCACCCTCACCCGGGACGTCTCCCTTTCCCAGGTCATGGATGAGCTCGACGACCACCTGGATGCTGTGGAGGATCGGGAGAATATGGAGTTTCCCCTGCGTCCGACCGAGGTGGCGCCTCGCCAGGTGGCGGTGGTGGCCATCCTGGAGGACGGAGGCGGCGCCGTGAAGCAGGCCGGAACCTGGGAAGCCGTTGCAGGGGAGCGCGAGAATTGATGGCTGAAGGAATGTCGGATCAGAAATCGTCCATGGATCGGGCCGTCCGGCAGGCCCGGCTTTCGCTCCGGTACGGCCTGGTCCAGGCCGGCCAACACCTGGTGCGGGCCCGCACTCTGGCGGCTCTGGACCGCGGACTTCGCCTCGGCTGCCGCATGCTTGCGGGCCTGGCGGCCCTCTACCTCCTCTGGCGCCTCGGGGTGCTCTGCACCGGTATGACCGACCCGATCCTCGGCGCCTGGCCCTTCCTGGGCCTCGCCCTCCTGGTCTCCCTCTGCCCCCTGCCCGGGCTGGTGTTCAGGGCGAGCGGTGGCCTGGAAAACCTCTCGGACGTGGCCGAGCGACTGGATCTGGCCGCCGGCAACCAGAACCGCATTGCCTCGGCCCTGTCCCTGTCCTCGGGGCCGGTGGGCTCCTTCGAGGCCGCGGCCGTGGCCGCCGGCCTCGAGGCCGTGGAAGCGGCGAGAGGTATCGTTCCCGTGGTGCCGCAGCGGCGCCTGCCCGGCGGCCTCGAGATCGGGGCCGCGTACCTGGGCGTGGTGGTGCTGGCCGTGGCGGGATTCATTCCCGTGGGTATCCAGGGGCCCGCGGTCCCGGGCTCCGGGGCCGAGGAGGCGCAGCCTCGTGTCGCCCGGTCCCCCGGTCACCTTCCCGGAACACGAGAAACGCCCCGGGAGGCGGGACGTTCTCCGCAGGAGGCCGCGGAAGTGGATTCGTCCGAGAAGCCCCAGACCGAATCCGCCCGGGGAAAGGCCCGGAGCAAGCCCTCACCGGCGGGGAAGCGGGTGAAGGCCGCCGGCCTCCCCGGCAAGGGGAAGAGCGGCGAGGCCCGGCAGGCCCGGCAGTCGTCGGTGTCCCGCGGCGATCCCACCGAGGGCGACTTCCCGCCCACGGGCGCGCCCAAGAAGAAACCCAGGGTCGGGAAGAAGAAGGACCGCAATCCCCCGAAGGCTCGCGTCGTGGGCCAGCGCAGGAAAGAGGGCCGGCAGACCGGCGCCACCGCAGGCCAGGGCGGGTCCGGCGGCGGGGCCATGAGTCCGGTGAAGAGTCCCTGGGCGCAGCGCGACCGCTCCAGCGACGAGCCCCTCCCAGAGAATCCTGCGGATGAGGACGTGGAGGACGAGATCGAGGAGGAAGAGGCGCGCGGGGGCACGCAACCGAGCCTGCGCGACCGCAAGGCCGCTACCTCCCGGGATCTCTCCATCTCGGGTCCGGGTGAGGGGGGGGAAGGCCGGGGGGGCCCGACCCCGCACAAGAAGGCGCGCGGCACCGCGTCCATGGTGCTCGGGGTACCGGTGCCGGACTTCGTGCGCGGCCTCCTCAATCCGGGCACGACCAAGGTGACCCATGAACGGGTGGAGCCCGTGACCTCGCCGGGCAAGGCCCATGATCCCGCATCCGCGGCCGCCCGCAAGGGTCTGGAGCCCCGGATTCCCGCGACAAGGATTCCTCTGAGCGTGCGCGAGGTGGTGCGTCGTTTCTTGAAATCGCTTCACAGACCCGGACGAACCCCGGGTTCCTGAAATCAACCTGAAATCAATATGAAGAGTCGTTCAAAAGGATGGACTTGCACATGACTGAAAATGCCTCCTCTCTCCCCGGCGCTGGAGAGGCGCGGGAAAAATCCGAGGCCTTCCGGGGAACCGTCCAGCGCCTGCGCGACGAGATCCACAAGGTGGTGGTGGGCCAGGATCTGGTGGTGGACGGAGTGCTGGCCGCGCTCCTCTGTGACGGTCATGCGCTGCTGGAGGGCGTGCCCGGCCTGGCCAAGACCCTCCTGGTGCGCACCCTGGCCGACACGCTGGAGCTCCAGTTTTCACGTATCCAGTTCACCCCCGACCTGATGCCGGCCGACATCATCGGCACCATGGTGCTCCGCGAGGTGGAAGGCGGCCGGGGCCATGAGCTCCGGTTCGAGGAAGGGCCGCTGGTGGCCAACTTCATCCTCGCCGACGAGATCAACCGGGCCACGCCCAAGACCCAGTCCGCTCTGCTAGAGGCCATGCAGGAGCGCACCCTCACCGTGTCCAGGAAGACCCGGCCCCTGCCCGAGCCCTTCGTGGTGCTGGCCACCCAGAACCCCATCGAGCAGGAGGGCACGTATCCCCTGCCCGAAGCGCAGATGGACCGGTTCCTGCTCAAGCTGCTGGTGGACTATCCGGCCGAGGAGGAATACCGGGAAATCCTGGCCCGGACCACCGGCGAGGCCGTGCCCGAGGCGAAACCCATGGCCACGGCCGCCGAGGTCCTCGACATGCGCCGGGTGGTGCGCCAGGTGCCGGTGTCCGACCAGGTGGAGACCTACGCCATCCGCCTCATGATGGCGACCCAGCCCGGATCTCCGTACGCCCCCGACGACGTGAATCAATACGTGAGCCTCGGCTCGAGTCCCCGCGGAGCCCAGGCCCTGCTGCTCGTGGGCAAGTTCAATGCCCTGCTGGACGGACGCTTCACCGTGTCCTGCGAGGATGTTCGAAAGGCCGCGCCCCTGGTGCTTCGCCACCGCGTGCTCATGAACTTCGAGGGGCAGGCCCGGCGCATCCACCCCGATGGCATCGTGGCCCGGGCCGTGGAGGCCGTGCCCGAATTGACCCACGTGTGACGGGCAGCGCCATGAGTGACCTGTTCCCCCCGGATTTCGTCTCGGCTCTGATCCAGCTGCGCATCGAGGCGAGGCAGGTGCCCAGGGGCGGGCACCACGCCGAGCACCACGCCCGCGAACCGGGCTCCGGCATCGAGTTCAGGGACTACCGACCCTATGCGCCCGGCGACGACGTCCGCCGCGTGGACTGGAACCTCTACCGGCGCTTCGGACGCGTTTTTTTGAGGTTGCTGGACGAGGTCCGGGACCTGCCCCTCTACTGTCTGACGGACATGAGCGACTCACTCTGGCTGGAGCAGCCTCCCCGGGCCGATGCCGCGCGGCGTTCGGCCGCGGTCATGGCGGCTGTGAGCCTCAACCAGCTGGACGCCGCCGCCGTGTTTCCCTTCGGCGCCGATCTGGGAACCCCGCTTCCGGCAACGCGGGGCAAGCAGAACCTCCACCGGGTCCTCGCCTTCCTGGAAGGCCTGACCGCCCTGGGTCGTACCGACTTGCGTAGGAGCCTGCAGACGTTTTCCCGGCTGCCGGTGAAGCCCGGCCTGGCCGTGGTCATCTCCGACTTCTTCGATCCCCACGGCTTGGAGGCCGTGGGAGAGGGGCTGGCAACGCTTAGACACCGGTTGGTGATGATCCGGGTGATGCGCGGGAGCGACGGCGATCCGGAACTCCGGGGTGAGTTCAGGCTCGCCGATTGCGAGTCCGAGGAGACCCTCGACGTCTCGGTCTCTGACCGTCTCCTCGACCGCTATCGGGAGGCGTACGTGGACTTCGAAGGGGGGCTCAGGACCCTGGCCGCGCGGCGTGGTGCCTTCTTGCTCGAGGTGGACATGGAAGAGGCCCTGCTGCCGCAGTTCGGCCTCCTCTTCCAGGATGGAGTGCTGAAAACGTGACGTTTTTCGGTCTTTCTCCCCTCGTCCTGGCGGGCCTCGTGGCCGCGGCCGCCGCCGGACTGTTCCTCCTGCACCATCTCCGGATCCGTCCCGAGGTCCTGCGGGTGCCCACGCTGCTCTTCTGGAGAGAGGCCGTGGAGGAAACCCGGGCCCGGAGCCTGTTCGGATCGTTCAGGCACCCCCGGACGTACGCCTTCCTCACGGCTCTCGCGGCTCTTCTGGCCCTGTCCCTGGCAGAGCCGGAAACCCGAAACACCCAGGCCGAGGTCCGGCATCACGTCCTGTTGCTGGATCTGTCTCCGGCCATGGGCGCCCGGCTGGAAGGGCGCGGGAGCCAACGAACTCAAGCCGAGCGGATCCTGGATCTGGCTCGCACTTCCGCTCTCGACTACCTGGACGCGGTATCGCTACGGGACCGCATTGCCGTGCTGACGCCCGGAAACGAGGCCGGCCTCGTGGGGGGATTTTCCGAGGTGCGGGATGTCCTGAAGAGGCGGGTGGCCGCCCTGGAGCCGGCCCCGGTCCCGGGAGATCTGGCGCGGGCGCTACATCGGGCCGCTGCCCTTTGCCGGGGCAAGACCCGGCCCCGGGTGGTGGTGCTCACCGGCCCCGGGCAGCCCTCGAGCCTGGACATCCAGGAGGGGAAGATCGTGCCTTCCGGCGTCCCGGTGCAGGTGGTGCGTCACGGCCGGGCCGGGCCGGACCAGGGCCTCGTGGGCGTGAGATACGCGGAAACCCTGGAAGTCCGCGTGGCGTCGGGCCGGGTCACGGCCGGCCGGACCCTGACCGTGACGACCGGGGAACGGGGAAACCTCGTTCCCCCCGTGAAATGCCCGGCCCTGGGCGATGGGACCGGGGCCTGGATCCGGATTCCCGGCGTGGAAGCCACGGGTGAGACCGTCCGGGTCTCCCTGGAACCACCGGACAGTTTTCCGCACAACGACAGTCTCCACTACCGCCTGCCCCTGAAGCAGGTCCGGGGCGTGTTCCTGGAACCGGCCCTGGCCCGGACCGCTGCCCTCCTCGTGGCTGCGGATCCCTTCCTGGAACCGGTGAAAACCCCGGCCGAGGCCGCCCTGGTCCTGGCGGCCGGCAGGGTGGTGGCCGAACCCCTGGCCGTCGGCATCCGGCCGAGGCCGGTGAGGAATTCGATTCCCGGGGATGGGTGCGGCGAGGCCCTGCTTCCGCCCCTTTACCCGGGGATCCGGCCCCTGGTTCCGGTTGCCGGGGCTCGATTGGTTCTGGTGGCCGGAGAGGCACACCTAGCCCGGGTGGTTCCGGGCGAGCCGCCCAGGCTGGAGATGGCTCCCGGACTCCTGCATCCGGACGGCTCCTTCACCCGCAGCCTCGCCGGGGCCGCGTTCCTGGCCCGGACGTGGGAGCGCCTCGCCGGAAATCGTGATGGCGCCGTGGCCCTGCCCGAGGGGGAGCCAATGGCGTTTTACCTCGAGGGAGATGTCCGCGTGCGGGTCGGTTCCAGTGCTCGTTCCCTGGCCGTGGGGGAGGGATCTCTGGCCGGCCTCGAGGGATTGGAACCGGGTCTCGGGGTTCTGGAAGCCGGGAATGAGAGTCGGTCCGTGGCCGTGCATCCGGCCGGGATTCTCGCCTCTGCGGCCGACGCCGGGCCCGGGAAGCCGGCCGAGCCGCCCACGGCTCCGCTGCGGATCTGGGAGTGGCTGGTGCTCCTGGCTCTGGGTCTGGTTCTCATCGATGGCTGGCTTCACTTGAAGGGTCGGATCCCATGACGTTCATGCGCCCCGAAGCCCTCGTCCTTCTCGTGGTGGTGCCGGCCCTTGTCTGGCTTCACATCAAGGCCTCGAGCAACGGCTCCGTATCCCGCTCCCCGGTGCAGGTCCTGGGGCTCCGCCTCCTCCTCCTGGTGCTCCTGGTGGGGGCCCTGGCCCGGCCCGTGGTTTTCGGGGAGGCCGCGACCCGGATGCGCGTGGTGGTGGCCGATGTGTCCGACAGCATGGGGGATCTCCAAGGGATCCAGGCCGAGGTGGACCGCATCCTCCGGGAAGCACGGGATGCGCGACCCGGGGAGACGGTTCGCCTCGTGGCCTATGCCGACGAGGCCCGGGAGATTCCCGCCGTGCCCCGAGATCCCGGAGGATTCCCGCCCCTGAGTCGCACCGGATTCCGCACCGACGCGAGTCTCCTGGAGGAGGCCCTGGATCTGGCTCGGACCCTGATTCCCGACGCCGTGGGCGGGGCCGTCTCCCTCGTCAGCGACGGCCGGGAATCGCAGGGATCGGCCCGGGACGCGGCCGCCCGCCTCGCGGCCCGGGGCATTCCCCTCGACGTGGTGGAGCGGGGTGCGTCGGCCGCAGGGCCGGTGTGCCTGGAGCCTCGCATGGTCTGTCAGGCGCCGGTGGGGATGCCTGTCGAGGTGGAGATCGGGGTGGAGTCCGGGACGGACGGCGTGGTCCGGGCCAGGCTCCGCGGCATGGATCCTGTGACCCCGGACAGGATCGTTTCCCTTTCCGTCCAAAGCGGGAAGGGGAAAACCGTGATCCTGCACGAGGTGAAGGCGGTGGGCTTGAATCGCCTGGAGATCGCGCTCCTGAATGGATCAGGATCGGAGATTCCCGGCACCACCCGGCACCTGGCCGTTCACGGCACCCCCCCGCGGCAGGTATGGCTCCTGGAGAGCCGCGATGTGCCCTCCATGGTGGAGCCGGTGCAGCGTCTCCTCGGGCCGGGGGCAAAGGTGGTCAGGAAGGAGGCCGAGGCCTTGACCGGCCAGGAGGACTGGACGGCCGTGGACTGGGTGGTCCTCGCTGACGTGCCCGCCCACGCCATGCAGCCCCGAGGCGTGACATCCCTGGCCGCGGCCGTGGAGAGGGGCCTCGGTTGCCTGGTGACGGGCGGGGAACGCAGCTTCGGTCCCGGCGGGTACGCCGGCACGCCGCTCGAGGACCTGCTTCCGGTTCGTTTCCAGCAGAAGGAGGAGCGTCGGGATCCGAGCGCCACCCTCGTGGTCATCATCGACACTTCCGGGTCCATGGGGGGGACCCGCATTCTGCTCGCCAAGGAGGTGGCCCGCCTCGCACTTCGGCGCCTCAAGCCCCACGACAAGGCGGGCATCGTGGAGTTCCACGGCGCCAAGCGCTGGGCGGCCCCCATTCAACCCGCCTCCAATGCCGTGGACATCCAGCGCGCCCTGAACCGGTTGAACGCCGGCGGCGGTACCGTCATCCTGCCTGCCATCGAGGAAGCGTTCTACGGCTTGCTGAACGTGCGGACCCGAACCCGCCACGTGCTGGTGCTCACCGACGGCGGCGTGGAACAGGGTCCCTTCGAGCCGCTGATCCGGAAGATGGCGGATCAGGGCATGACGCTCTCCACCGTGCTGGTGGGGCCGGGCACCCACAGCGCGTTCCTGGTAAGCCTGGCCCAGTGGGGCCGCGGCCGCTACTACCACGCCCCGGATCGATTCAACATGCCCGAGGTCATCGTGAAGCAGCCGGAAAGTTCGCTCCTGAGCCCGGTGCTGGAAGAATTGACCGGCGTTCGGGTGGTGGGCGACTCCTTCATCCCCCGGGAAGTACCGGAGATCTCCGGCCTGAAGCTCCAGGGCCTGCTCGAGGTGGAGGCACGACCCACCGCGGACGTCCTCCTGGAGAGCGGGCGAGGCGAACCCTTGCTCTGCACCTGGAGGTACGGCCTGGGCCGGGTGTCCGCCTGGATGAGCGAGGTGAGCGGACCCTGGAACCGGGACCTTGCCGGTCGCGAGTCGTACGCGCGTCTGATCACCGGGCTGTTCCGCGCGGGAAGCCGGAGCCAGAGGCCCGGTCGGGCTTCGATCCGCGCCGTTCCCGACCGGGACCGCCTGACGGTGTTTGCGTGGAGGGAACCCGGTGGGGAGGCGCCCCCGTTCCTGCGGGTGCGGTTGGAGGCGGACGGGAAGGCGGATCCTGTCGCCAAGGCAGCGAATCCCTCGCGCCACGGTCGCGAGCGGGTCCTGGCGGGCGGGGAAGGGTCCGGCCTGGCGGCTCCGTACGGCCTCGTGTTCAGGGGAATCCCGGCCGGCACGGCTCGCGTCCTCGTCACCGATGCAGGAGGTACCGTGCTGGGCCGCGGCGCCGTGGGGCTCCAGGCCGAGAACGAATGGGGTCGGGCACGGCCCGACAAGGATCTCCTTCAGACTCTCGCGCGCGTGACCGGGGGCCGCACGGACGGCGATCTCACACCCGTGCCTGTCCGGACAGCGGAACAGGGAACCGAGGTGTGGCGCGGTCTTCTCTGGGGGGCCCTGGCTGTGTTCCTGGCCCTGATCGGGGTGCGGCGTCTGGCTCGGGACCGGTTCCGGCAAACTGTGTCCGCGGCGATTCTCTTGACGTTCCTCGCCGCGACCTCCACCCCGGCGCAATCCAAGGACGTCCCCGGTGCCGGACTGTCCGGACAGGTTCTTCGCCTTCTGGATGCAGCAGCCTCCGGTCCCTACACCGTGGCCGGGGAAAAGGCACTCACCGGGGCCGTCCGTGCCGTACGTCTTCGGGACGGCAGCCTGGAGGTGCTGCTCTCCCACCTGGAACAGAAGGCCAGAACGGATGCCTCTTCCTCCCGGCTCCTGGCCCGGGTGGCGTCCATGGACGGCAGCCCCGAACGCGCCCGCACGCTCCTGGAAGCCCTGGACCGGGACGGTCACCTGGACGGCGGCGGCCTGGCGGAATATGCCCGAATCCTGGAAAACCTCGGCCGGGAGGATGCGGCTCTGGAGGTTCTGGACCGGGCACTTTCGGCGGCGAAGAATCCGGCCCTGGTCGTGGCCCTGCGGGTTCGAAAGGCCGGGCTGTTGCTCTCCCGGCCGGGCGAGGAGAGTGGCCCGGGGCTCCAGCCGCTCCGCGAGGTTCTGGCCGCCCACCCCGACAGCCCGGACCTCGCCTCGTACGTGGCTCTTCTGGCGGCGCTCCACGGCAAGGCCGAACTCTACGAGACGATCCACCCGCCCGGCGGCAGCCGGAAGGCCCGGTTCCGCGACCACCTGATCCGGGGGACGGTCCACCTGAAATCCGGAGACCAGGACAGGGCGCAGCGCCACTTCCTGGCCGCCATGGATGCGGCACCGCTGGTCCGAGACCGGCGCTACGCCCAGGAGCGCCTCATTTCCGCCCACCGGGCGTCCGGGACTCTGGGTGCGCTCTGCACCACCTGGCTCGAGGACTCCAGGCGCACCCCGGAACGGGTGGATGCCCTCATTGCAGTGCTCCGGGAACTGAAGCGCCCCGAGAAGGCGCTCAAGATGCTCCTGGTCGGCGAAGGCATGGGGGAGGAGGCGCAAAAGAAGAAGAGACCCTTCCGGAGCCTGCAGCGAGAGATCATCGGCCTGGCCCTGGAATGCAATCGGCCCGAGGAGGTGGAGGACACCTATCTGGCGCTGGTGAAGCGGGAACCCAAGCGGGTGGAGTGGCGGTCGGGCCTGGCGCTGCTCTATCTCCTTCGCGGCGACCGCAACGCCGCGGCCCGGCAATTCGCCGAGGGCCTCGAAGCCGTGGGCTCCAGCGGCAAGCTGTGCATGCGGCTGGCGCGGGCGGCCCAGGACCTCTCCCTGGAGGGGGAGGCCCGCCAGGCCGCAATGAAAGCGACCACCCTGGACGAGGATTCGCGCCTTCGGGGCTTTCTCTTCCTGGCGAACAGGGCATTCAAGTCCGGAGACATGGACGGAGCCCTGAAGGGCCTGGAAACCCTGGAGAAGACCTTTGCGGACTCGGACGAGGCCCTGGCCCAGGTGGCCGATGCGTACGAGCGGTTCCGGCAGCCAGGCGAGGCCATCCGGGTCCTCACACGCATCGAAAAACGGTCCACCATGGAGGACGTGCTCATGCGTCTGGCCTGGTTGCTCCAGGGCGAGCGCCGGAAAGAGGAGGCGCTCGAGCTTTGGAAGCGGTTGTGGAAGGCCACGAAGCTACCCGCCCGGGTGCGTCAGGCCGAGGACCGGCTCCTGGATCTCTGCAGCAACACCGGCGGTCTGGCCGACCTGGCCATCGACCTCGAAGAGGCCCTAGAGGCGGGCAAGGGCGGCGCCCGGGACCTGGGACTGCTGGTGAAGCTCTATTCCCGGGCCCACGATCCCGTTTCCGCAGTGGAAGTGCTCAAGACCTACGGCCGGAACATGGGCAAGGGCAAGGTGGAGACCCTCCAGGCCATGGCCCATGTCTACCAGCACTGCGAGGACTATCGCCGCTACGAGGAGACCTTGCTCGAGCTCCAGCGCCTCGACCCGGAAAACGCCCTGGACTACCAGCAGCAGATCGCCGTGGGCGCCCTGGAGCGCGGCCGGGGACGCCAGGCCCGGCGGGCCCTGGATCGACTGAAGACCCTGACGCCCGGGGACATCCAGACCGAGGAGTTCACCGCGGGCGTCCTGGCCATGGTCGGGCTCCTGAAGGAATCGGTGCAGGCCTACGTCCGGGTGGTGGCGGGCCACCCGGACCGCATCGAGGACTACCTGCTCATGGCCAACGTCATGCGGGACGCGGGACGGCGGGACCAGGCGCTGCGCATGTTCCTGGACCTTCTGGAGCGGGCCGACAAGGACGACCTCTTCACCGTAGCCGTGGACGGGCTGCTGAACCTGAACGCCGACCGGCCCATGCTCCGCATTGCCCAGCGCCGGGTCAAGGAGCGCATTGCCCGGCGTCCGCACAAGGCGTTTCTCTACCAGCTGGCGGCGGATCTGGCCGAGGAGCTGCGCGACAGCGAGGAGCAGGTGGCCATGACCTCGCTCATGGTCATCGTGAGCGGAGAGCGGCGTTCCGCCATCCTCCGGGAGCTCATGGACCTCGAGGCGGCGCGCAGCAATCCCGATGGCCTCATCGACAACGGCCGAAGCCTCCTGGCCCTGGGCGAGGAGATGCCGCCGCAGGTTTTCCTGGACCTCGGCCGGGCGCTGATCCGCACCGGCGACCTGGCCACGGCCGAGCGAGTGTTCGCCCGGACCCGCATCGCCGGGGACTTCGTGGCCATGCAGCAGCGCATCGCCGGGTATTACGCGGATGCGGGATACGTGGTGGATGCCGCGAGGATTCTTCGCCAGGCGCTCCTGGCCCGGCCCGCCGACGTGGAACTCCTCACCCGGGTGGGAACCCTGGCCGAGGTGGCCGGAAACCGGGCCCAGGCGCGCCGGGATTTCGACCTGGCCATGGACATCCTGATGCGCCGGTCCCCGCCGGCCGTGGGAAACCTGAAGAAAAAAGCCGACTCTACGGCCGCCACCGCAAGGGCCACCTCGAGCATCACCATGGGAGGAGTGACTCGCGTATTCGTCAGCCACTATTCCCGTAACCGGAACGTGGACGACTACCAGCGTTTTTCCAGCCAGGTCATGGGAGGACTCCTGGCCAACCACCCGCGGCCGGGGACCGAGCTGCTGGGGGGCATGGAGAAGCGGATCCGGCAGGAGGTGAAATCCCTGGAGGCCACGGACCGGTTCCGGGACGCGTTGAAGGACAATCCCCGGCTGGATCGTCTTCTGGCCTTCACGCGGAGGGCCGCCCTGGTCTACGAGGCCCTCGACCTGGCCAACCGCGTCGATGCTCTGGCCCTCGAGAAATACCCGGAAGACAAGGGAAAGCGGAAAGGGGCCGTGCAGGATCGCATCAACGCCGGCCTCGTGAATCGGGCCCGGATCCTGGCCACGACCCTGGGCTTCAATGTGGAGAAGGACTTCTCCACGCTCCACCTCGACGCTCTCCTGAAGAAAAAGGGAGCGGTACAGAAGATCCTGGACCAGGTGAACGTACCTGCCGCCCTGGCCTCGACCTGGGTCCAGCGCCTCATCACGGCCGGCCGCATACGGGAAGCAACCGCCCTGCTGGAAGAGGTTGACCCGGCCGAATCCGGCGTATCGACCGGATCGGCCCGGGCCCTGATGCGGGCTGCCGTCCTCCTCGGGAAGAAGGCGCTCATCCGGAGGTGGGTGGAGCGGTGGATGGAAGCCGAGGTGTTGAAGGGGCATCCCCGGTCCATCCACCGGCAGCTGGAGACGCTCTTTGTCTCCGCGTGGGGCCACCTCTCCTACACCGAGCGCGAAGCCCTGTGGAACCACCTCACGCGTCTGGCCGATCGGGCCCCGGACAAGCGGAAGCCGGCGGTGGTGGGATTCCTCCACGCCATGGGATCGCGCCTGGGCAAGCCTGTTCGGGCCGACCTCGAGGATTTCCTCGCTCTCCTCGAAGCGTCCTCGAAGTCCTTTCACGGCATGACGCCCGTGCTGAAGATGGCCCCGACCGCGTACCTCTCCTCCCTTCTGAAGCGAGCCCTGAAGCGGCTGCCCGACCGGAACCGTCGCGGTCAGCTCCTGGGCTTTGCCACCTCCTTTCCGGTCGAGCTGGACAGGGACTCGGTGGATGCGGTGGCGGCCGCGTACAAGGATGCCCGGGAAGACAGGAGATCCCAGGTCATTTCCTACTCCTACTACGCCTCCCGTCTCGTCCACGCCCGGGCCAACCCGGATCTGGCCTATCGCCTGGTTCAATTGCTGCGCAAGGGCCATTCCGACCACCTCGCCTTTGGTCTGGCCGAGGGCATCCTGGCCCACCGCACCGGCCGGCGGGAAAAGGGCCGGAAGATCATCGAGGAAACCTTGGGAAAGATCCTCGAGCGGGACAAGTTCGAGCGGAACGAGGAATCCCTCGTGAACCAGATTCTCGCGTCCGGCGAGGCCGGACTCCTCGAAGCCGTCACCCGGACCCTGAAGGGATTGGGGGAGAAGAGATCCCCGATCCGTGACCTCATCGAAGCCAGGTGCCTGCGCAACCAGGGAAGACCGGCCGCGGCAGCGACCCTCCTCGCCCGGGCCTACGCCGCAAAACCGGACCACACCGGGATTCGAAACGCCTACCTTGCGGTCCTGCGGTCCCTGGGGCGGGGTGCGGAAGTCGCCGAGATCTGGAGGCCCTGGCTCGAGAAGCAGACCGCGGACAACACCTACTCGTTCCGGATCCTGGCCGACACCTATCGCATCCTGGATCGCCCCGGCCTGGCCCTCGAGGCGGTCCGGAAGGTGATGCCGGGCACCGTGGATGCCATGGAAATCTACCTCCTGAGGAAGCTGGGCCGGGGGGAGGCGGAGGTCCGGAAGGCCTTCCGGAGGTACGCGGTCCAGTACCGCTCGCGGCGGTTCTATTTCTCCTCTGCCTGGCCCTTGCCTCCGGGCAAGGGGGGATTGCAGCAGACCGGTAAGCCAGGAGCGGCCTCGGCGATGCCCATTTCCTTTCAGCGGGGAGATCCGACCCGATCCATGTACTGGAGCCTGGCCGAAGAGCCCTGGGCCCAGGAGGAGCTGGAGAGCGCCTGGCGCTACGCGGCGTCGGGAAATGTTTACATGGTAGACGTCATGACAAAGAGCGCGGCGCGGGCCCGGTACCTGGGGCAAGGCCGGGAGGGCGTCGTCGCGGATCTCGTGCGCTCCATCGGCAAGGGGGACCTCACGGCGCAGGACCTGGCGCTCTTGATGCAGGTCACCGAGAACGGCGCCCGGCCCCTGCCCGAGGCTTTGCTTCCGGCCCTGGAGCTCCTGCGGTCTCAGGCCGTGGTGAAAGGAAACCGTGACCTCTCGGTAGTGCGATTCCTGGCCGACCTCTACCGTTGCCACGGCCACGTCGAGGCGGCCCGGAGTCTCTACCTACACCTGTTGATGGAATCCCTGAGTCGGCACTGGTACGATCCCTTCCGGGCCGCGGGCAAGGATCTCGTGGACACCTACGTCAAGACATTTCCCGAGGCCGAGCAAAAGGCGCGCCGCCTTGAACTTCTGGAGCGGTTCGAGGGGGTACTCCTCGGAGATCCGGCCACCAGTTTCGAGAAGGTCTGGATGCTCATCGAGCAGTTTGACAGGGTGGGGGCGGGGGCCGCCCCCGAGGAGATTTTCGCCTTCGCCGAGAAGGTGCTGGTGGCCATGCCGGATCACATGGCCATGCGTCCGGCGGCGAAGAAGCTGCAGTGCCGGCTGGCCCTCTCCCACGCCCGCCGCGGAAACCTCGACGGGTTCAACGAGACTGTCCGGAGGATCCTCGTCCAGGATTCAACCCGGTTCGGGGCCGGCGGCCCTCTGGACGTCCGGTCCTTCCTGCCGGAACCGGGAGCCGCAAAGGAAACCGTTGTCCTGGCCCGGGCCCTGGGCAAAGGCTTTGAGGCCCTGTTGACCGGGCACAATCTGGCGCGGACGCGTATCCACCTGGCCGGCTGGCTGGCCCAGGCCGGGGAGAAAAAGGAGGCCCGGACCCTGGTCCAGGCAGTCCTGCCCGTCCAGGCCGACCTGGGCGCCAATGACCGACTTGTGCTGGCGGATACGGCCCGTCTCATCGGGGACAGCGACATCGCGTTCGGCATCGAGAAGGCCCTCCTGGAGGAAAAGGCCCTGAACATCCCTCGTGCCGTGGATTTCCTGGAAGAGATGGCCCGGCGCGAGGGAGACACCGCGGCCGAGGCCGCTGCGCTGCGCATGGCGGACTACACCGACAACCTACCCATCCTGACTCGAGCGGCCCGCGCCGCGACCAAGGCCGGAAACCAGGACGGGGCCCGGAAGATCCTGGAGCGCCTCGAAGCCGTCGCTCCGGGGCGAGACAGGTAACGGGATATTCAGAGGCTCAACGCTACGGGAGGCCAACGGGGTGGAGCTTGTCCTGGCTCCGGACCCAGTCCCGGATCGCCCGGTCGAGGTCTCTCTGACTGGATAACCACTGGATGAGGCGCTGGGGCGTGCCCAGGTCGGCCCATCCCAGGGCCTCGGGCCAGGCGAGGACGGAAAGGTGGTCCTGGTCGGCCAGGAGATCGGAGGAGAAGTCCGACACGGGAAGTCGGTCGTAGCTCTGTCTCAGCCACGCCCAGGCTTGGGGTTCCGCCATCCCGGCATACGTCTCGAAGACCCGGACACAGTCCGGCATCCGGGATCGGAAGAGGTCGAGGAGGGACCTCACCCGGGCCACGAGGATGAAGGTGCTCCACAGGCTTCCCTGCCTGAAGAGTGTAGCGGCTTCATCGCGGGAGGGTTTCTCCACGAAATACCGGACAGGGCGGATCCAGGGGCCGGACCCGGGGTCCAGGGGGCGCCCTTCCGGGATGATCCACCCGAAATCACTGCTCGGATGGCTGGCCTCGACGCCGCAAACCACGAGGTGAGTAGGGTTTTCCTCCACGGCGGCCCATGCCATCTCCAGGCCGCGGACCAGAAGGGGCACGTTGACGAAACTGTGGTCCGAAGGCAGTAGCATCACCGTGGCCTCGGGATTTTCTCTCTGGACGCGAATCAGGGGGAGGAGGATTCCGGGAGCGGTCCCCCGGTTCCGGGGCTGTTCGACCAGTGAGATCCCGGCATAGGTATCGACCTGTTCCCGGGCCACGCGGGTGTACGGCGTGTTTACCACGACCAGGGTCCGGGTGGGGTCCATGAGAGGGCGGACGCGCGATAGCGTCTCTTGAAGGAGGGTTCTTCCGCGACCGAAGCTGCAGAATTGCTTGGGCAGGGTGGATCCCGTCAGGGTGCGCGTCACAGGGAGCAGCCTGAGACCGGCTCCTCCGGCCAGAATCACGACCCAGGGGTGTGTCCGACCGCGGGACAGGTCCTTCCCCATGTGGAACCTCGATTCATCCGGGCCTGAAAAATTCCGACGCCGCCTGCCGTCGGTACGAAGATTCACACAGTCGTGGACTGATCTGGACTCTGGTGTGTAGGCATCAGGTGCAGAAGCCGGCCAGATGCAGATTCAAACGCTGTTCGATACCGCCCAATAGGCATCACCGCGAGCGAGGGGCATTGTCCGCGCGCTTTTCGCGGACTCACTCGCCGGTGTCTATTTCTCGAAGAGCCTCTCTGCGAAACCGGAAATCGTTTTGACTTGGTCGGTTAGGTCCGCGATGCAGATACTCCGCCCGGATACCGCTCCCCCGGACTTCGTGATCGTGCGCCTCCGTTCAGGAGCCGTACGGGTTGCTGAACGATTTAATACCCTCAAGGGTATTATAGGCACCCGCGGAGAAATAGAAACGAATTCCTTTTCCAAGGGGAGACGATGCGGGAAACCGCGGCCGGTTTCCCGCATCGTGCTACTGGATCAGGTTTTCAGGATCAGGATGGCCTTGGAGGTCGAATAGACGTGGATCCCCCCCGGAGCGGCGGCGTGGAGGGTGACGTAGGCCGCGTAAAAGGTGACCCCGATGAGCGCTGTGTTATTGGGGATGTGGACGTATCCCGTTCCGTACCCGGACTTGCTGGTGATGCCCGTGAAGTTCTGGAAGGTGGAGCCCGGGTATAAAAGGCTCATGAAGAAGAGCGGGTCGGGATTGAGCCTGAGCAGTCGTTTGACCGGCAGGGGCAGGCCGGGCGTGTCGCCCAGGGAACAGGCCAGCTGATAAGGCATACCCGTGGATATGGGCGCGTGCATGTCGAGGTTCACACGGCCGCCCGGCGTGGCCTTGCCGGAGACGCCGAGGGTGACCTGATCGATCTGGAACGGGGTCTTCAGGGGGTACTTCTGATTGTTCAGCCAGTAGCTGACCCGGGCCTCGTAGGTCCCGGCCTTGACCTGCTTCTGGTTGTTGTCCTTCTGGTCCCAGGTCCACTGGACCGAGGCCAGGGGTTTCACGGGCACCATCACCGGGAGGCCCATGGGCGCGAAGACCAGGCCGCCCAGGGAATCGCGGATGGCCCAGGGGGCGCTGCTGGGGAGCTGGATGGTGCTCCGCATGCGGTTCTCGATCTTTATCACCACCGACTGCTCCAGGGGCACGGGATCGGGGTAGACGGTCAACAAGACCTGGGCGCTGACCCCGGATGCGGCCAAGCAGAGCCCCAGGAGCAGGCACGACACCTTGATCAATTTCATGGCCACGCTCTCCTTTCTTGACGGACCTGATAAACGGGGAGATGCGGCCATTGTACCATCCTGCGGAGCCTTTTCACAGGCGCCGGGTCTTCGGGGCGAGTTTCAGCCGCTTCACCACCAGCCGGTCGCAGTCCGCGCTCGTCCTGGGCCTCAGGTTCTTGAAGTCGGGCCAATACTCGTTCTGGAAGTCCACGATGACCCACTCTCCGGCGCGGTCGCACACCACGAAGTGCACGGCGTGTACCTTCTCCTTCACGGGGTTGAGCAGGTACTCGGCGAAGAGGGCGTAGTCCGCTTCCGGAGGATTCTTCCGGACGTGGTTCCGGAAGGCCAGCGCCAGGTCCCAGAGCCGGCGCTGCTCGTTCGGTGTGGGTTTCAGGTCGAACCGTGGGGCAGTCGCGGCCACGTCGGCCAGGCAGAGGCCGCGTTCCCCCAGCATCTCGGCCAGATGCTTCGCGCACTTGAGGTCCAAGGCCTTGCCGATCTGGACCGGGAAGAGCAGGAGCTTCATGGACTTGCCGGCCCGGTGCAGGGTCTCGCAGCGCTTCTTCATGGCCGCCTGTTCCTCCTTCGAGGGATGGCCGGACCTCTGGGCCCACAACCGGGCCAGCTTGCCCTCGCGCCCCGGCTTTGCGCTCTCGGGCAGGCCTAGCATTGCCCTGAATCGGTGGGCCACCAGCACACAGCACGTCATGGGATTCCTGACTCGAAACCGCTTGAAGTCGGGATAATCGGGTTTTTGCCGGTCGAGGTAGACCAGGGCGCCGGTGCGGTCCACGATGACGAACCGGACCTCCTGGATTCCTGTCTTGCGGGTTCCGCAGAACTCGGCGTAGAGGGCGTAGTCGGTCAGGATCGGATTCTTCCGGACATAGGCGCCGAAGAGGGCCCCGGCCTGGTTGAAATCCGTCTCGGGCGAGACCTTGAAGGCGGCGTCCGCGATCTCCAGGTTATCCATGCCGGCCTTCTCGTAGAAGAGGGCCAGGACCTCGGTGGCATTCTTGTAATACTTCCCCGCCATCTTCACGGGAAAGAGGGTGAAGGAGGCCGCGGCCCCCTTGGCCTTGAGAGCCGCCAGGCGTTCGGCCCGGTCCTGGGCTGCTGCCCCGGGCGGTACCCACAACGCCGTGAGGAGGAGACATGCCAGGATCCCCGGGGCTCCGGTTCTCTTCCAGATGGGAAATTGGATTCTCATGAGAAACTCCTTTGAAATGTAAGTTAACGCTTACAAAACAAGTAAAAAAATGTTACTGTCATGGTGTTCTACCTTCGATGAGCAGCCGGCCGACATCCCGGATCAGCCGCCGGCGCCGGCGCTCGGAGAGCAATCCCAGCTCGTTGCTGATGTTCGCCGCCGTGCCCAGGCCCACCGCGGCCCAGGCGCACAGGTCCGCCTCCGGCAGTTCACGTCCCTTCGAGTGGCCGTGGCGGTGGTCCGAGATCTGTTGCTTCAAGAAACGGTGAAACCGGCCGTACATCCGGCGGAGCGCCGCCTGGATATCGGGGTCGTCGGTCTCGCTGAGGCCGGCGAACACGATGCGGTAGAGGCCGAGCTCGCCGTGGTGCCTGGACTCGTAGTCGAGGATCTCCTCGGCGCCGCTCCTTGCGCCCTCGGTCTCCTCGAGCACCTTTTTCCAGAAGTGGACGGAGTTCTCGTAGACGTGGTCGATGACCGCGATGAACATCGATTTCTTGTCCGGCCACAGGCGGTAGAGGATGTTCTCCTGCACCTTGCACCGGCCGGCCAGCTTCGCGGTGGTGGTCCGCCGGTAGCCGAGGTCGGCAAAGGCCCGGGCGATGATCGGCAGCAGCTCCTTTCGTCGTCGGGCGCTCTGGTTCGGCCGTGCCATGGGAGATCCTCTCCGCAAACGAGCGTTATGTAAGTAGACACATACAGTTTATTGTTTTTCGACATCCAGGCAAGGCCGGGATACCATTTTTCTCCGCAATAGCACGAATGTGCACCCAATCCCTTGTCGGACAACGGCTTTCGTGCCGGTAGGGATTGGTCCATTTCGTACGGATTCTCCGCCGGAGGATTGTTGATCCTGCCAAATCCGCTACGTTGCAGCCCTTGGGGCCCGGTAACTACCGAGCCGATGCGGCTAGCTTCAGGTCCATCCAAACGTGAAGGGCCAGCAGTTGCTGACGGCCGTGATGCCGGTTTGGTGGTCGAAGGCCACGGCGGCACCGTAGGCGTGGACGCCGATCAGCTCATAGACGTAGGGGATGTTGACGTATGGACTTGCCTTACCCCTGGCGTCCAGGACGCCGGAGAAGTCCTGGAACACGGGAGGTCCCACAAGGATCGAGGAATAGAACAGGGTGTCCACCGCCAGGTGGATGGTGCCCAGGTTCTTGGCAGGGATGCCGGGCGTGTGCCCCCACGCAAGAGCTACCTGGTAGAATTTTCCGGCCTGTTTGGCCCCGAAATTGACGGACAGGAAGCCGATCTTGCCCACGTTCCAGGAGCCCCGGGCCCAGATCTGGCGCTTACACATGAACTCTGCATCGGCGGGGCGGAACATCCCGGACGAGGCGTGCAGGGATGTGACGTGGCCGCCCGTCGTTACGAATGTCAGGTGCTGGGGAGAGGTGCCGGCCTCGGTGCACAGGAGGATCTCTGAGGGTTGTTCCCGGACTTCGATGCTGCCCGGGGACGCCATCGAAGGGGTCGAGGCGATATTCAGGGTGGAGACTCTTCCCTCCTGCGTGATGCGAAGGATACCGCCCGAGCCTGTATTGAAGGTGGCGTAGACTTCCCCGCTCCAGGGGCTCCAGTCCATGCATGTGATGCCCGGCAGGCCGGTGAGAGTCTGGAATACGTAGCCGTTCACGTCCATGAAGAAGACGTCCCAGGTGGTCTTCTTCGAGTCCTTTCCGGCCACGAGGTAATCGCCGGTCGAGCCGTTCAGGCAGATGGCGTCGAAGGTATAGCCGGGCATGGTCGTGACGGTGATGATCTGTGTACAGCTGGTGGTATCGGCCTTGTATATGGTTCCGTTGTTCGAGGCCCAGATCATGCCCCCATCCTCGTCCAGATCTCCACACCGGATTCCGGTGCCGAGGAGGGTGGTGAGGTTCACGACACCGCCGAGGACGTGGTACTTGTGGACCAGGGTGCTATCCCAGATGAGGATCTCCTCGTTTCTCGCTCCCATGGTGATGGAGGCAGGAGATGCTCCCTTGGTCAGCGCTACGATGCTGGTCAGGACACCCGCCTGGTTGAATGCTGTCAGGGCATTCCCGGCCTTTCCTCCACTACTGGAAACCACGTACATCGTGTCCTGGGGAAGCTGTGCTTCGATGGCCGGGGTCACACTCAGAACCCCCGCGACAACAACGGCCAACAGGCCGATTCCTCTGATTCTCATGGAAGACTCCTCATTCACTGGACCCGAGAATATATCATAATGGAAGAGAGTGGAGATGCCATGGTGGAAATGGAATTCGGCCCGCGGTTTGTCCTTTTCCGTATCGGCCCGCCCATGCAACTAATTAATATGTATGGAATCCGATTTTCCCAAAATGGTATCCATGGTCATTTTTCGATGCGACTATACTTCATGTTGTCTTGGTTGAGTTGAATCATCCGGGTTGAACCCTCGAATCGTCCTTCACACGTCTGGATCACCCGTGCGTAAGTGGCTCGTCAGATTCCTGATTCTCGCCGTGGTGGTGGCTCTGGTATTCGTCCTCCGGATCACCGTGTTTCAACCGGATCCCGTCAAGGTGGTCGCGGTGCCTGCCGAGCGGGGTTGGGTGGAATCCACGGTCACCAACTCAAAGGCCGGCACGGTCAAGGCCAGACAACGGGCTAGCCTTTCCCCGGAGACCGGGGGCCTCGTGGTGGAGATCCTTCGCCGCAAGGGCGAGAGGGTCAAGGCGTGCGAGGTGCTGCTTCGCCTCAATGATGCGATACCGAAGGCCCAGGTCAGCCATGCGAAGCGCGCCCTGGAGGCGGCCGAGGCCCGGAGCCGGGAGTCGTGTATTGCCGCCAAGCGGGCCCGCCAGGAACTGAATCGCCACCGCACCCTCGTGAAAAAGCGCCTCGAACCCAAGGACTTGCTGGATCAATACGTCAGCAACGCCGACCTTGCGGATGCGGCCTGCACGGCGTCCCTGGCTGACGTGGCCAAGGCCCAGGCCGCCGTGACCGTGGCCGAGGCCGACCTGGCCAGGACGGTGGTCAGAGCGCCCTTCGAGGGCGTGGTCGCCGAGCTCAAGGTCGAGGTGGGGGAATGGATCACACCGGCTCCACCCCTGATCCAGGTCCCCACGGTGGTGGACGTGTTGAACCTGGACTCGCTCTACATGAGTGCACCCATGGATGAGGTGGATTCGGCCAGGATCAAGGTGGGGCAGAAGGTCTGGGTGACCCTCGATCCTTTCCCCGGCAGGAGATTCAAAGGTCGTGTCGTCCGGGTGGCACCGTACGTCCTCGACGTGGAGGCGCAGAACCGTACCGTAGAGATCGAGGTGGAGTTGGAGGATCGTGTGTTCGCGTCCTCGCTGCTCCCGGGCACCTCCGTGGACGTGGAAGTGATCCTGGACGTGAGAGAGTCCGTGCTGCGTATTCCCGCCGAGGCCCTCCTCGAAGGCAACAAGGTTCTGGTGGTGGAGAACGGCGTCCTGGTGGAACGGACATTGAAAACCGGCCTGAGGAACTGGAACTTCGTCGAGGTGGTGGAAGGGCTTTCCGTAGGCGAACAGGTGGTCACGTCCCTGGACAGGGCCGAGGTCAAGGCGGGCGTCGAGGTCGTGGTGAGGGAGAAGGCCCGAAGATGATTCGACTGGACGGCATCTCCCGCACCTTCCTCGTGGGGGACCAGGCCGTCTACGCCTTGTCCGACATCACGGAGCACGTCCGAGCCGGGGAGTACATCGCTCTCATGGGGCCGTCGGGATCGGGCAAGTCGACGCTCCTGAACGTCCTCGGTTGCCTGGACCGCCCCACGGCGGGCACCTACCGCCTCGACGGTGAGGACGTGGGCGCCCTGGACGACGCCGCCCTCACCGAGATCCGTCGCCACAAGGTCGGATTCGTCTTCCAGGCCTACCACCTGGTGCCGCGCCTCGACGCGGCGGGCAACGTGGAGCTGCCCCTGATCTTCGACGGCGTTGCGCGGTCGGAGCGGCGGCGGCGATGCGCCGAAGCCCTCGCCGCCGTCGGTCTCTCGGATCGGGCCCGCCACCGGCCGCACCAGCTCTCGGGCGGTCAGCGGCAGCGCGTGGCCATCGCCCGGGCCACCATCCTGGGACCGAGGCTGCTCCTCGCCGACGAGCCGACCGGCAACCTCGACTCGGCCGCGGGGGACCAGGTGCTGGGCGTTTTGAAGAATCTCAACGAGAAGGGCATCACCCTGGTGGTGGTCACCCACGACCCCCACGTGGCCCGGCAGGCGGACCGCATCCTGGTCCTGCACGACGGGCGCATCGCCCGGCGCATGGAGTCCGAGGCGCTGACCGACATGGAACACGGCACTAGGTAATCCCATGCGCTTCCTCGACCTGATCACTTTTGCCACCCAGGCCCTTCTCCGGTTCCGGCTACGCACCGCCCTGAGTCTCCTCGGCGTCTCCATCGGCGTCCTGGCGGTGCTGATCCTCACCGCCCTCGGCGAGGGTGCCCGGCGCTACGTGGTGGGGCAGTTCGCCACCATCGGCACCAACATTCTCATCGTGTTTCCGGGCAAGACCGAGACCTCGGGGGCGATTCCCGGCTTCGGCGGGGTGCCCAACGACCTGACCCTCGACGACGCCGAAGCGCTCCAGCGCGGTATCCCGGGGGCGCGTCTCCTGGCGCCCCTCTCCATGGGCAACGAGACCGTGGCCTTCCGGGAGCGCAGCCGGCAGGTGGCCGTCATCGGAACCACCCACGCCTTCTTCGAAATGAGGGAGTTGAAGATGCACACGGGCCGGTGTCTCCCGCCGGGGGACATGCGCCGGGGGGCTCCGGTCACGGTGCTGGGCCGGGACCTGGCCCGGGAACTGTTCGGCAACGACCCGGCCGTGGGCCAGGTGGTCCGCATCGGCGGCTGGCGCATGCGCGTCATCGGCGTGGCGGCCGAGAAGGGGACCTTTCTCGGCTTCAACGTGGACGAGGTGGCCCTGGTGCCCGTGGCCACGGGCATGAAGATGTTCAACCGGACCTCCCTGTTCAGGATCCAGCTCAAGGTGGAAGCCGCCACGGAGCTCGAAGCGGTTCGGGATCGCGTCCGGCACCTCCTCATCGAGCGCCACGGGGAGGAGGACATCACCTGCGTTTCCCAGGACGCGGTCATCCAGACTTTCACCTCCATCCTCTCGGCCCTCACCTTCGCTCTCGCCGGCATCGCCGCCATCTCCCTGACCGTGGCCGGCGTGGGCATCATGAACGTGCTGCTGGTGTCCGTGTCGGAGCGCACGGCTGAGGTGGGGCTCCTCAAGGCTCTTGGCGCAAAGCAGGGGCAGATCCTCGCCGTCTTCCTCGCGGAGGCGGTGGTGCTCTCGGTTTCCGGTGGCCTGGTGGGTCTCGTTGCAGGAGAGGGTCTGGTGTGGTGTTTCGGCGCCCTGTACCCGGCCTTTCCCGTGGCCACGCCCCTCTGGGCGGTGATCACCGTGATCCTTCTCTCCCTCGGCGTGGGTACGGTTTTCGGGGTGTTGCCGGCCCTGAAGGCCACCCGCCTGGACCCCATCCAGGCTCTGGCCGGGAGGTGAACATGCGCATCGCGGACCTGTTTTCCTTGAGCGTGGGGGCCCTCCGGAGCCATCGCCTGCGATCGCTGCTCTCCATGGTGGGCATCGCCATCGGCATCGCCGCGGTTCTTCTTCTCACCTCCATCGGCGAGGGTACGCGGCAATACATCCTGGCGCAGTTCACCCAGTTCGGGACCAACCTCCTGGCCATCAATCCGGGCAAGACCGAGACGGTGGGGATTCCCGGCGTCCTCGGGGGCACCACCCACAAGCTCACCCTCGAGGACGCGGAGGCGATCCGCCGGGTTTCGGCCGTGGAGGACGTGGTGCCGGTGGCCATGGGACAGGCCCGGGTCGAAGCCGGAGACCGGGGTCGAAGCGTCTACATCTTCGGCGTCACCTCCGCCATGCCGGCGGTGTGGAAGTTCAAGATCCGGCAGGGGTATTTCCTGCCGCCCGGGGATCCGAGGCGGGGGGCGTCCGTGACCGTGCTGGGGCCCACGTTGAAAAGGGAGCTCTTCGGAGAGACGAGCGCCCTGGGCCGGTTCGTGCGCGTGGCCGGCCTCCGGCTACGCGTCATCGGCGTCCTGGAGCCCAAGGGACAGATGCTGGGGTACGACATCGATGATTGTGCCTACGTTCCGGTGTCCACCGCAATGAAGATGTTCAACCTGGACGAGCTCATGGAGATCGACGTGATGTTCTCCCACGAACGCGTCGTGGACACCGTGGAGGCCGACATTACCCGGCTCCTCACCGAGCGCCACGGCGGCCGGGAGGACTTTACCCTCACCACCCAGACCGCCATGCTGGAGACCATGGACAACATCATGCAGGTGGTCACCCTGGCCGTGAGCGGCATTGCCGCCGTGTCCCTGCTGGTGGGCGCCATCGGCATCCTCACCCTCATGTGGATCGCCGTGGGGGAGCGCACCTCCGAGATCGGTCTCACGCGGGCGCTGGGCGCGAGCGCCGGCCAGGTCCTCGGACTGTTCCTGGTGGAGGCGGTGATCCTGGCGGTGCTCGGCGGCCTCGGGGGGCTGGGTATGGGCCTGGGCCTGGCCGCCGGCCTCCGGACTCTGGTGCCGGGGCTCCCCGTGGTCACGCCCGTTGTCTACATCCCGGCCGCCCTCGGCGTCAGCATGGTGACCGGTCTGGTGGCCGGGGTGGTGCCGGCGCGCAGGGCGGCGGCCCTGGATCCCATCGTGGCGCTCCACGAGGAGTAGCCCCTTGCCAGGCGGTCGATGCGGAGAGTAGCATCGGGGAACCTGGTCAAGAAAGGACGCATGCATGACGCTCGTTTCCAGGGACATCATGTCCACCGACGTTGTCACCATCGAACCGGGCATTACGCTGTCGGAAGCGGGCCGGATCCTCGTGAATGCGGGAATCTCCGGCGCCCCGGTGGTGACGTCCGGAGGCAACCTCATCGGCATCGTCACCAAGGCCGACATCATCAACCGCTGCCTGGAGGGACGCCTCGCCCCGGAGCAGAGCCGATCCGTCCTCGGATTCCTCGGTCTCGACCGCCTGCCCCTCTCCGGATCCGAGATGGCCTCCGAGGAGGAGGCCCTGGGCACTGTGGACGACCTCATGGTTGAGGACGTGATCACGGTTTCTCCGGAGGCCTCCCTTGTCGAGGTGGCCGAGAAGATGGGGGAGAACCGGATTCACCGCATCGTGGTGGTGGACGGAGGTGCCGTGGTGGGCATCATCACCTCGATGGATCTGCTCGCTAACTGGCCGGCGGCGGGGTGATCGCTACATATCTCTGAAGTTCTCTAAAGTCGGACGAATTCAGCCGCTGGTTCGCAGATGCTCAGGACCGGGATGGCGGTGGTGCGGATCACCCGCTCCGTGGTGCAGTCATGGTTGGCGAGGTCCGTGTCGCCGTACCCGTGATTGCCCATGATGATCATGCCGGCGCCCCGCTGCTCGGCCACCCGCACGATTTCCTCATGCACCTTTCCCTCCACCACCTCGACGGAGGGGGGCGGCGTCAGGTCGGAGAAATGCCTGTCCACAAAGGTGCGCAGCCGCTGCTCGGTACGGCCGGAACGTCCCAGCCGGTCCGTCTTCGTCACCAGCCCCGAGGTGTCGGGCTCCAGACTCCAGGAGCCCACCCAGTTCTCGATGAGACCCTCGGAGACGTGGATGCAGTGAATCCTCGCCCCGAATGTCGCAGCCATCTTGCGCGCCAGGGGAACCGCGAGAGCCGCCGTGTCCGACAGGTCGGTCGGGAACAGAATGGAAGTGATGTGGGTCTTCATGGTTCTGCTGCTTCCTGTCAATCCGAATGCCGCGTTGCCATGGAAAAGATCAGCGTGTCACTCGCGGGGCCGGACGCACTGAAGTCGTCCGGTTCCGGAACTTTTCAGGCGCTCGAAGGGATTTGAATCTTTCTTCGTGCGGTGGACACGGGACTCTCCGTGATCCACCACGAGAACCACCCTCGTGCGCGTATTTTGCCCTGAATTGCATAGACATGCAAATCCTTTGTCTTCCCTATATCGACGGATCTCCCAGGTTTCCGAAGACGGGAGCAGCAAATGCAGGCATGAAACAAGAACCTCGCGGGCGGCGCTTCGGCCTCGGGCAGTAAGGCAATCGTTTGGGATGTGGGAGGTTACGGACGTTTCTCGATCGTTGATTACGCCGTCGCCTTCCGGAGTCAGCGTCCCCTGTTCCCTGATACGGCCACGAAAGGGGGGGGGGTATGCATACCAGTATCTCGAGACATTCATTTCTGGTATGGACGGGGTGCAGTCGCCATGACATACGCACGTTGGAAGTTAACTCGTGTTTTGGTGATCCTGCTCGTGGCAGGCGTGGGTTCATTTCCGGCGCAACCCATGGACGGGGATTTGCTTGTCGGATGCACGTTCAGTGGAGGTCCCACGGGATTACTGGGCTATCTTCCTGCAAGGACATCCTTCCTTTCGACGCTTGTTATGGAGCCATCTGGAGTCCTCTTCCACGACCCTGAAATGGATGAGAACAACGTCGGCGTTATCATGGGCTCCTACGACAATAATCGTCAACTTTCACGCGCGCATGTGCTCCGAGCGAGCCCCTAGGCCAGCTTAATACATTGGGTACGGTGCCCTGGGTTTCAAGACCCGTGAATGTCAAGCTGGATTACGACGGAATGTGGATCTTGTCGGGCAACGACAACCCGAACCGAAACGACTTCTTGTGGGGGCTTCCCGTCGGGGGGGGTGCCGTGACCACGTTCTTCTCGGCAGGGATCGCCGTCTACGGGACGCGTCGGATGGTCTGTTCTGGCTCGGGGCTGCCGGGAACGCGGGTCAGCGTGCGGCTGCAGAGTCGGCGCCCTGGCGATGCGGGCAAGCCCTATATCCTCGGCTGCAGCTTCGCCCGCCGACCGGGTATCCCTGTCCCAGGGGGAACGCCATTGACCTCAACCCACAGAGCCTGTTGTTCCTCTCCGCGGGCGGGCTTGTGCCCGGCATCTTCCAGGGATTTCAGGGCGTTACGGATTCCATGGGAAATGCTTCGGCCTGGGTCAACATCCCAGCGTCGCTACCACGAGGGCTGGGAATCACAGTCTTTGTCGCCGGAATCATCCAGGATTCGACTCGCATTCGCACGGTCACCAACACGCACTGGTTCGTCCTGAACTGACTTCGCCAGGTTGCTTACTTAGCCCAAGGTCGACAGGGAAATTCTCCGCATAACCGTATTTTGATCATGACATTTTGTTAGGAATGTGTTAGGGTATTTAGTGCGCACCCGATCAACGTTTCATTTCTGTTTTGCATGGGGATTCAAGCTTCACCTGGAGATTATCGATGATCGCACCCGCACCGGCATCCACCCTCTCCTCTCCCGTCATTCCGCTCGCCTCTGCTGATCAGATCCATACGTACCTGGTCGAGGCCTTCCGCATCGGCAACCGCGCCCGGCTGCGTTTTGCCCGTCTGCTTGCCGCCCTATCGTCCTCCAGGCAATACCTGCAGCTGGGCCATCCCAGCATCATGCAGTACGCCGAGCGACACTTCGGTATGCAGCGCTCCGAGACGTACGAGCATCTACGCGTGGCGGAGATCATCGATGAACTCCCCATGTGTCGTGACGCCTTTGAAAACGGCAAGCTCTCCTGGTCCGTGCTGAAGTTGATCACGCGCGTGGCAAAGAGCGAGACCGAGAAGTCATGGCTGGAGTTCGCCAGGAACCGGTCCTTCAATGAACTTCGTGTCGAGGTGCAGGACGCCGTCCAGAAGAACCGCTCTCACCCTCGCACCGACCGGTACGGTCTCCCCAACCTGACGGTGAAGTTCACTCTGGAACTGACCCTGGAGGAAAAGCAGCGCCTGGAGACCGCACTCGAGAAAGCGGGTGCGGAGATCGCGCCGGCCATGGGGGAGACGCAGCTGGAGCCCAAGGACGTCGTCCTTTACATGATGGAGCGCTTTCTAAAAACGGATTCCGAGGGAACACCGGAGGGACGCAGAGAGCGAGGTGACTCCCCGTACACGATCCTATATCACCAGTGTCCGGAATGCCGGCGGACAAGGATCATGACCGGGGACGGGTCGGTCGAGATGTCTCCCGTGAGTGTGGATCGGCTGGGTGGCGATGCTGTTGTGGATGCCCTGGAAGAGGACATCGATCGGCCGAATCCGGAAGCCCTTGCCCGACGGGTGAAGTTGCGCGATGGGAACCAGTGTCAGAATCCTGGGTGCGGCAACCGGGGGAAGCTCCACGCGCACCACATTCAATACCGTTCTCATGGCGGCCGGACCCTTCCCGTGAACGAGGTCGCTGTGTGCACTTTGTGCCACACATTGCTGCACGCAGGTCTTCTCGAGGTCGCGGGGGACATGGATACAGGACTGGACTGGAAGTCCCGATCGGAGCGGATCGCCGTGGACTCCGGTCCGGACGCGGCCGCCCTCATGGAGATCCCGAGGGTCAAGCCGTCTGTTACTGCAGACACTGCCGACATCGAGACGGTCTCCGGTGCGCTCGAGCGCCTGGGTCTCTCGAGGAGGGAAGCCCGCGCCCGAGTGGAGCATGCCTGGAGCGAGGTTGCGATAGACGGGCAAGCCCTGGAGGAGGAGGTGCTTCTTGCTCAGGCGCTCAGGGCGTCCTGAGGTCCCGGATCTCGATAACCCGGCACCGCGTGCCCTGCATTTCCCAGTGCACGTCGAAGTCCATGACCCGGGCGGCGTACCGGGCGTCGTCGTCGCGCTGGAAAGCGGGGCGGGGATCCAGGCCGAGGATCCGGGTGATGAGCGCTTCCAGATCGGGATAGCCCTCCTTTGAAACGCGGCGCACGAAGGTACGGGCCTCCTCGGAGAACGTGACCTCGAGGGCCGGCCACTCGGGCGCCTTCTCCAGCCAGCCCGTCCGCACCTCGCCGCGGGCAATGTCACCGCCCGGAAGGTAGGGCTTGATGTCCAGGACGGGCGTGCCGTCCAGGAAGTCCACACCGGATACGTGGATTGCGGGAGAGCTCTCGTCAGGTTCCACGCCTTCCAGGCGCACCAGGGAGAGGCCGATGGGATTGGGGCGGTGGGGGGACCGGGTGGCGAACACACCCATCTTCCGGGTTCCGCCCAGCCGGGGCGGCCGGACAAGGAGCTTCCCGTCGTCGTTTTCGTGGCCGTGGAAGACGAAGAGAATCCAGACGTGGCTGAAGCCCTCCAGGCCCTGGAGGCCGTCGCGCATGGCGGGATCCAGCCGCACCACGGCCCGGGCCTCCGGCGCCAGGCCGGCCTGACGCGGGATGCCGAACTTCTCCTTGAAGGGGGATTCCAGGTAGCCGATGGGCTTGAATGTCGTGTTCATCGGGGCCCTACATGCGCTTGTAGTTCTCGAGGACCTTGATGTAGTTGGCGCGGAGGCACGCGGAGAGGTCGGCCATGGACTCCCAGCTCAGGGCGCCCTTCATCTGCTCCACGGATTCGTAGTCCCGCTCTTCCATCCATTTGGTGAGGTCGCTCACCAGGGTGGTGATGTGAGCGACATCCTTTTCCAGCAGGGCGGAGGCGGTCATGACGACATCGGCGCCCGCCAGGAGGTACTTGATGACCTCGTCCACGCCGTGGACTCCGCTCGTGGCGGCCAGGGAAACGTCCAGGTGTCTGTAGAGGAGGGCGATCCACATCATGGGGAGGCGGATCTCGTGGGGCCGGCTGAGATGGAGGGTCGGTTTCACCTCGAGGGTTTCGAGGTCGTAGTCCGGCTGGTAGAACCGGTTGAAGAGCACCAGGGCGTCGGCACCGGCTTCGACGAAGCTCCGGGCCGCGTTGGCCAGGGAGCTGAAGAAGGGACTCAGCTTCAGGGCCACGGGCACGGTGACCGAGGACTTCACGGCCTGGATCAAGTCGACGTATTTCTGCTCGACGTCGGCGGCCGTCTCATCCATATCCGTGGGGAAGTAGTAGGCATTCAGCTCGATGGCACTGGCACCGGCGTCCTGCATCTTTCCGGCGTAGTCGATCCAGCTCTGGCACGAGATGCCGTTGAGACTGCCCATGACGGGGATGTCCACCTGGGTGCAGGCCTGGTGGAGGAGGTCCAGGTAGCGCTCCGGGTGGACGTCATAGTCCTCGAGCCTCGGGAAACAGGAGAGGGTTCCGGCCCCGTTGTGGATCTGCTCCTCGAACACGGAGAACATCACCACGGCGGCCGCGCCCGCCTCCTCCATCTTTCGGATGGTATCGATGTTTCCGGAGAGGGGGGAGGCGGAGACCATGAGGGGATTCTGGAGATCCATGCCCATGTAGGTCGTTCGCAGGTCCATGGTGTTCCGCCTCCCCGGCCGATCACTCCTTCCCGCTGCTCGAACTCCTTGCAGCGAGCTCCTGATACACACTCCACTTCTCCTGGATGTCCTTGTTGGCGAGGTCCAGCAGGCGCGCTGCCTCCTCCGGCATGCGGCGGGAGAGCTCGTTGTACCGGACTTCGTTGTAGGCGTAGTCCTTGAAGGGGATGGCCGGCGGTTTGGAATCGAGCCGGAAGGTGCCCGGCCCGTCCTCGCCCGGCTGGTAGCGGAAGAGCGGCCAGTACCCGGATTCGACGGCGAGCTTCTGCTGCTCGAGGCCCTTCTGCAAATCGATACCGTGGGCGATGCAGTGGGAATAGGCGATGATCAGCGAAGGCCCTCTGTAGGTCTCGGCCTCGTGGAAGGCGTTCAAGGTGTGCTGGAGCTTGGCGCCCATGGCCACCTGGGCCACGTAGATGTTGCCGTAGGAGACGGCAAGCATGCCGAGGTCTTTCTTCCGTGCCTGCTTGCCGCCCTCCGCGAACCGCGCCACGGCTCCGCGCGGCGTGGCCTTGGACGCCTGGCCGCCGGTGTTGGAATAGACCTCGGTGTCGAGGACCAGCACGTTCACGTTCTTGCCGCTGGCGAGCACGTGGTCGAGGCCTCCGAAGCCGATGTCATAGGCCCAGCCGTCGCCGCCCATGATCCAGACGCTGCGCCGGACCAGGTGGCCAGCGAGAGAGAGGAGCTGGCGGGCCCGGGGATCATCCAGACCGGCGAGTTTATTCTCGAGTGCCGCCACGCGTTCTCGCTGTCTGTCGATTTGGTCCTTGGTCTCCTGGGGCGCCTCCAAGATCTCCTTGGCCAGAGGCTCGCCGACCTGGGAGGCAAGGCCCTCGAGCAGTTCCTCCGCGATCCGGCCGTGCTGGTCGACGGTGAGTCGGAATCCGAATCCGAACTCGGCGTTGTCCTCGAACAGGGAGTTGGACCAGGCGGGGCCCCGGCCGTTTCGGTCCACGGACCAGGGCGTGGTGGGCAGGTTGCCGCCGTAGATGGAGGAGCAGCCGGTGGCGTTGGCCAACAGGAGCCGGTCTCCGTAGAGCTGGGAGAGCAGCTTGACGTAGGGCGTTTCCCCGCATCCGGCGCACGCCCCGGAATACTCGAACAGGGGTTTGAGGAACTGGACGCCCCGGACCTTGGTGGTGTCCACTTCGGCCGAATCGAGGTCGGGAATCGTTTCGAAGAACTCCAGGTTCTGTTTTTCCTGCTCGAGGATAGGGAGTTTCGAGCCCATGTTGATGGCCTTCAGGTCCTCGTCAGCCTTGTCCTTGACCGGGCAGGTCTCCACGCACAGAGCGCAGCCGGTGCAGTCCTCGACCGCGACCTGCAGGAGAAACTTCCGGTCCTCCTGGCCCTTGACGCGGAGCGCCGAGGACTTGAGTCCGGCCGGCGCGCCCTCGAGGAGGGACGCGTCGCAGTGCTTGGCGCGGATCACGCCGTGCGGGCAGACCATGGAACAGTTGCCGCACTGGATGCAGATGTCGGGATTCCACACGGGAACGGTCAGGGAGACGTTTCGCTTTTCCCACCGCGTCGTTCCGGTTGGATACGTCCCGTCCGGCGGCATGGCGCTCACCGGGAGCTCGTCGCCCCGGCCCGCCATGATGACGGAGGTGACGTCCTGCACGAACTCGGGCGCGCGGTCGGACACCACCGCAGGCAGATCGAGCTGACTCGTCACCTCGGCCGGCACTTCGATCTTGTGCAGGTTTTCCACGGCCTTGTCCACGGCCGTGAAGTTCTTCTCCACAACCTCCTTGCCCCGCTTGCCGTAGGTCTTCTCGATGGCCTCCTTGATCTTCAGGATGGCCTCGTCCCTTGGGAGGACGCCGGAGATGGCGAAGAAACAGGTCTGGAGAATGGTATTCATCCGGGACCCCATGCCCGTGTCCTCGGCCACCTTGTAAGCGTCGATGACGTAGAACTCGATTTTCTTCTCGATGAGCTGCTCCTGGACGGGCCGGGGCAGCTTGTCCCACACCTCGTCGGGGCCGTACGGGCTGTTCAGCAACAGAGTGGCGCCCGGATTGGCGTGCTTCAGGACGTCCGCCTTTTCGAGGAAATTGAACTGGTGGCAGCCGATGAAGTTGGCGGACTGGATCAGATAGGTGGACCGGATCGTTTCCGGGCCGAAGCGCAGGTGCGACGTGGTCTGGGACCCCGACTTCTTCGAGTCGTAGACGAAGAAGCCCTGGGCGTTGAAGTCGGTCTCCTCGCCGATGATCTTGATGGAGTTCTTGTTGGCGCCCACGGTGCCGTCGGCGCCCAGGCCGAAGAAGATGCACCGGAAGGCGTTCTCCGCCTCGGTGCTGAAGGTCGGATCGTAGTCGAGGCTGGTGTGGGTGACGTCGTCGCGGATGCCGATGGTGAAGTGGTTCTTGGGCTTTTCCTTGGCGAGTTCGTCGAGAACGCCCTTTACCATGGCGGGCGTGAACTCCTTGGAGGAGAGGCCGTAGCGGCCGCCTGTGATCCCGGGTAGGGTTCCCATGGGAAGGGTGCCCGCCGCAGCCGCCTCGCTCAGAGCGGTCACCACGTCCTGATACAGGGGCTCTCCGAGGGCCCCCGGCTCCTTGGTGCGGTCGAGGACGGCGATGGATCGGGTGGTCTCGGGCAGCACCCCGAGGAGGTGCCTGGCGGAGAAAGGCCGGAACAGGTGGATCTGGATCAGGCCCACACGCTCGCCCTGTTTTCCGAGGAACTCGATGGTCTCGCGCGCCGCTTCCGCGCCGGAGCCCATGAGGATGAGGACGCGCTCGGCGTCGGGGGCACCGTGATAGTCGAACAGCCGGTAGTTCCTTCCGGTGATCTCGGCAAAACGGTTCATGGCGCCTTCCACGATACCGGGCAAGGCGGCGTAGAACGGATTCACGGTCTCGCGGGCCTGGAAGAAGACGTCCGGATTCTGGGCCGTGCCCCGGACCACCGGGTGGTCGGGGCTGAGGCCCCGGCTGCGGTGGGCGAAGACGAGGTCGTCGTCGATCATGGCCCGGATCTGCTCATCGCTCAGCAGGGTGATCTTGGCCACCTCGTGCGAGGTCCTGAACCCGTCGAAGAAATGGATGAAGGGCAGCCGCGCCTCTAAGCTGGCCGCCTGGGCGATGAGGGCCAGGTCGTGGGCTTCCTGCACGGAGCTGGAACACAGCTGGGCGAAACCGGTGGATCGGGCGGCCATGACGTCGGAGTGGTCGCCGAAGATGGAGAGGGCCTGGGCGGCCAGGGAGCGCGCACTCACGTGGAGGACGGCCGCGGTGAGCTCTCCGGCAATCTTGTACATGTTGGGAATCATCAGGAGCAGGCCCTGCGAGGCCGTGAAGGTGGTGGTCAGCGCACCGGTCTGCAGCGAGCCGTGCAGAGCACCGGCGGCGCCGCCTTCGCTCTGGAGCTCGGCCACGCACGGGATGCTTCCCCAGATGTTCTTGACGCCCTGGGTCGCCCACATGTCGGCGAACTCCCCCATGGGGGAGGAAGGCGTGATGGGATAGATGGCGCAGATCTCGTTCACCCTGTATGCGACGTGGGCCGTGGCCTCGTTGCCGTCGAGGGTTCGCACCGGGCCGTTTTGCAGAGAAGTCATGGTATCTCGATTTCCCAAACTAAGATGGTTCATGGACGCGGGTGTTCCCGGCGTGGAGCGGGGGGAGCTGGTAGGGCCGAAAGAGCGGCTGGTTGCCGGTTCGGGCAGGCCTCTTCCGGTGCGATTCAGCATCGCCCCGACCTCGACGCGGGCCGCAAAAAATATAGTCGATCGGGGGTCCGCTTTCAGCTTCCTTGGCTGCGGGAGTCGGTCACCGTCTCGAGACATCCTGGCATTCCAGTCCGGATGGCGGTCTCCGGCGGGGCCGGTTAACTCTTTAGAGATACCGGAGTTCGATGGATCCCTCCAGGATCGCTTCGAGGTGCCCCTGCCGGAAGCTCCGGGAATGCCATCGAGCGTCTTGAAGTCGGGGCCCTGACACGGATACAATCCAGCCTTGGGATTCACTGCGAGAGTAGTCTCAGAGAAGGAGGTCACCCCTGATCTCTTCCTGTACTTGGTCGGGTTGCCAGTGGCCAGTCATCCATCGCGGACCCGAAGTGAATTTTTTGTTTTGAGGTGCTTTTAGGAGAGTAGTTTCATGAGAATTTTGATTCCCCTTGTCCTTCTGCTCCTGGTGGTCGGAACCGTCGACAGCCAGATCTTCCGGTCGGCCAAGGAGGTGACGGCCCTCACGGGCTCCCCGGCCTCGGATTTCGCGGCCACCATTACGGGCGACGAGCTGACCATCTACTGGCACTCCAGCCGAACCGGTGGGGCCGGCTCCGGGGACATCTGGATGAGCACCCGGAAGAGCATTTCCTCCGCCTGGACCACACCGGTCAACGTGAAGGAGCTCAACACCACGGCCAACGAGTACTACGTGACCGTCCGGCCCGACAACCTGGAGATCATCTTCTCCAGGTACATTGGCACGACGACCCGGAATGACCTGTATTCCTCAACCCGAGCGAAGACCACCGACCCCTGGGGGGCCCCGGTCCCCCTGACCGTCCTCAACACGGCCAACTATGAGGATGATCCGAATTTCAGAGGCGACGGCCTGGAGCTCTTCTTCAGCTCCTCCCGCACCGGCCAGAGCCAGCTGACGGGACTCTGGCACACGACCCGCAAGAGCCTCACTTCCCCCTGGAGTACCGCGTCCCTCGTCAAGGAGCTCGACACGGCGAATGACGACCACTCCCCGGCCATCTCCGGCGACGGCCTCACCCTGTTCTTCTCCATCTACAACCATCCCGGAGGAACCGGCTCCAGCGACTTCTTCAGGGCGACCCGGCCCGACGTCAACTCCCCGTTCGGAAAATTCGTGGAAATAAAGGAGCTCAACTCGAGGCGGTGGGAGCACAACGGCTGCCAGACCCTCGACGGATTCTCATTTTACTACACCTATGACCAGCAGAATAAGATCTACCGCGCGGACCGCATCCTGCCCGTCTGCTATGCGCCGGGCGGCCCGCCCGTCCGCGGCCAGACCTTCGTGATCTACTGCCGCCACGATCCGGGCAACGTGGCCGGCGTGGTGGTTGGTTCCCTCTCCTCCATTCCGCCCACGCCCGTTCCCCCCATCCAGGGCAACCTGGAGATCAACCTGGGCTTAATGTTCTGGTGGTTCCAGGGCGGTGTGGACGCGGACGGAAAGTGCACCACCAAGATCCCGGTCCCGGATGCCCCGGCCCTCAAAGGCATAACCGTCTTCTTCCAGGGCGCCATCCAGGCCAGTGCCACGGCCTGGATGTTATCCCCGGCCTCCAAGCAGACGGTTCAGTAGCCCCACGACCCGATCGAGTTCTACCCGCAGCGCCCTCCCCGTGAGGGCGCTGCTTTTTTTTCAAAGGATCGAGGGCCGCCAGGGCCGATGAGGACCCCAGCACCATGACCAGTCTGAAGAACATCCTCGTCCTCGCGCCCTTCGGGGTCTATCCGCCCCGGTCCGGGGGCCACGCCGCGGTTCTGGAACCGGCCCGGCACCTGGCCCGGTCCGGCGTGGATGTCCGTCTGTTCGGCCTCGGCATCCGGAAGTTCGAGGCGCTGCGCCACCTCCGATCCTTCGAGCGTCGCCTCGAGCCCCGCCTGGTGGAGGAGCGCCACGTTTCGTGGTGGAACGCCCTGGACTACCTGAGACGGGGCCGCACCGGCCTGCCGCCCCTTCAGGCGGCCGCCTATCTCCGGCGCCGGGCCTCTGCCGGCCTCCGGGCGCGATGCGAGGCTGCCGATGCGGTGGTGTGCGAGCTGCCCTGGCTCTTTGACTTTGCTTCGACCCACCAACCCCGGCTCCTCGTGGCCCACAACGTGGAGGCCGACCTGGTGGAGGCCAATCCCCGGGCCCGCGCTTCCCACCTCGAACGCGCCATAAAAATCGAGGGCCGGGCGTGGCAAGATGCGGACGCGGTGATCTGCTACACCCAGGAGGACCGGGATCGCCTGGCCCGGCGCTACGGCCCCCGACCGGCCGAGGTCATTCCCCTGGGTGTGGACACGGAGCGCATCCGTCCGGCAGATCGCACGGCGCGTGACCGGGCAAGAACACGTCTGGGTGTGGGGGATCGATTCGTGGTGCTGTTCACCGGCGCCTGGCACCTTCCGAACCGGGCGGCCAGGGACCGCATGATTGCCTGGGCCGAAACCCTGGGGCAGGAATACCTGCTCGTGGTCGCTGGATCCGTGGGACCCAAACCCGAGCAAGGGAGGAACTGGGTGGTGACGGGTACGCTCCCGAGCCTCGAGGACTGGTTCCGGGCGGCGGACTGCTGCGTCAATCCGGTCACCGAGGGTTCCGGGGCCAACGTCAAGGTGCTCGAGTACATGGCGTGGGGCCTGCCGGTTGTGGCCACGCCCTTCGGGGCCCGCGGCCTGGACGCTCGTGAAGGAGAACACCTTTTCGTTCGCGAGGTGGATCAGTTCCCCTCGACCTTGAAGAAACTCCACGGCGATCCGGTGCTCTGCGATGCTCTGGGCCGGGCCGGCCGGCATCACGTGGAGGCCGAGCGGTCCTGGGCCGCGCTCACCGGGCGACGCCAAGCGCTTCTGGAGGCCCTGGTGACGGAGCCTGCCTCGCCTTGCCATGCCATGCCCTGAGAAACCGATCCGCCACCCGGTCGATGTGAAAGTGCTCCATGACCCTGTCCCGGCCGCGGCGTCCCAGGGTTCGGCGCAGATCGGCATCCGAGGTGAGGCAGCGCAGGTCTTCTCCGGCCGGGCCGTGCACCAGAAGACCGCCCTCACCCACCACGTGGGGGAGGGCCCCGGTGCGGTTCCCGAGGACGGCCACGCCGCAAGCCATGGCTTCGATGAGCACCGCCCCGAAGTACTCCTCCCAGGACGGAGTGGACCGGGGCAGGTGGAGCAATATCGAGGCGCGGGCGTAGAGACCGGCCATGTCCTGGTGCGGGACGGATCCCAGAAACTCGACCCGATTCTCGAGGCCCAGACTGGCTACCGCCTTCTGGAGGGGAGATTCGAGAGGCCCGGTTCCGACGATGTGCCAGGACCAGTGGTCAGGCGTCTCCCGGAAGGCCTCGAGGGCTTCGATAAGCCCCTTGGCCTCCTCCAGGCGGCACACCGTGAGGATCACGGCCTCGCGCCGGTCTGGATCCGGAGGACGAAACACCTCGGTGTCCACGGGATGGCCGGTGAGGACCACGCGAGGATCCCTGGGCTTCAGGAGGCCCAGGGCCGTGAACCTTTGCCGGGCCAGGGGCGTAGTGCACAGGATGGCGGACGCCGCGTCCATGACCACTCTGGCCCGTGCAACAGCGGCACCCCGAAGGCCGGGCAGCGTCACCGAGGAGCCGCACACCAGGCGCGCTCCGCTGCGCTTTGCGGCCGCGAGGGCCACGCGGGGGTAGGCGTACAAGGTGGGGTCCGAGGTCTCGATGACGTCGAATCCCTCGAGTCGCGTCCGGGCCGACCGGTACGGACACACGCCGAGCGATTTCTCCAACCGATGGCTGAAGGGGCCGAACCCGGCTCGCACGCCTTCCACCTTGAGGCCCGGGAAGGCGAAGGGCGTCCTCGCATCCCGGAACACCGTGACCTCGGCCTCGCCCCGGTCCACGAGGCGGGCGTAGAGCGCGGCCTGGAGTTCGAACATGGTGTGGTGGCGCGCGTGCGGGGGACGGAATATCGCGACGCGGAGCGTCATGGCGTGCCTCCGACTCCGGCAGTCGCCGGCTCGAGCCAGGACTGCCCCTCGTTCTTCGAGGGCACGGACACGCCCAGGAGGTGACAGAGCGTCGGGCACACGTCCGCGAGAGGCGCCTCCTCCACCTCGGTGGCCGGAATCCCGGGGCCGTGGACCAGGGCCAGACCCTTCTGGCCCTCCACGCCGGGATCGTAGCCGTGCATGCCGAGGACCCGTTCCTCGCGCCGGTGGAAGAAGTCGGGCCGGACCAGGACGCCCGGATCCGCCAGCCAGACCCGGTCCCCGTATCGCCGATCTCCAAAGGGAATCCGGCGACGGCGGGCCATGTCTGCATCCAGAATCCGACCACGGCCCTCGAGGTCCGTGAAGGCCGCATCCAGAAAGGCCTTGGCTTCTGGCCTCAGGGCCCACACCTTGACCGTGGTGGAATCGCAGAACGCCAGCCAGTCTTGCGCCTCCACCAGGCCGAGATTTTGGGCTGTTCTTCGCAGGGCTCGCAGGGCGTCCACGCGGGCCGTCACCTCGACCATGCCGTGGTCCCCGACCACCAGCCAGGTGGGGGGGCGGCCGGCCTTCTGGAATGCCTTGTGAATACGGTGCAGGCGGTTGTCCAGCTGGGTGCAGGCCCGGGCCGTCTCTGGAGACCGGGGCCCGTGGGCGTGACCGACCTGGTCGGCTCCGGACAGAAGGCCGAACCAGACCTTGAAATCCTTCCCGGCTCCCTGGACCAGGGCCGCTTCAGTGCTCGCGTCCGACCCGTCCACCTCGGGATACATGAGGTAGTTGAAGGCCACCCCGGCCTCGTGCATGGCATCGAACAACGAGGGGACGCCCAGGGCCCCGGGTTCCTGCACCGGCCGCTCGTCCTCGGACATGGCAAAGAACCGGAGCAGGTGCAGCGGAATCCTTGCCGTGGAGGGGTGGCGCGCCTGGGCCCGGGCGCGACCATAGATCCGGGTGCGGAACTGGGCCTCGACCACGCGGCCTGCAACGCCCGGCAGGGCCGAGGCTGCGGCCTGGGCCCATCGGGTCCACGACTTCCCGGCCAGGAACCGGAACGGCGACGCGTCCGGGTCGTAGCAGTGCATGGTCCAGCGCCCGGTGACGTCGGCCCAGGCCCCGGTGAAGATCGTGGTGCGCTGGGTGAAGCCGGACGCGGTGCGGACCTTCTTCACGTGGAGACCTTCCTGCTTCAGCTTCCACAGGAACGGAGTTTTCTCCGGGCTCAGGTAGTCCCAGCGAAAGGCATCCAGGACCAGGAAGAGAACGGGACTGTTCATGAGACCCTCCTGAGAAGCCCGGAAACCCTTTCCGTGTAGGTTTTCGGAGTGTCGTCCGATCCGTTGCCGGCCGTGCGCCAGAATCCCACGGCAGTCCGGGCGCGCGCACTCCACCAGGCCGGATCCACCCGTCCATCCACCAGGTGCCGGGCCAGGGCCGCACACTTCAGGTGGGCAGCCCGGAGCGGGGACCCGTCCAGGCCCAGGCGGGCCTTCAGAGGCGGTCGGGCGCCGGCCAGTCGGCTCCACGCCAGGGCGTGGGCGAGGCTGGGCGCTCTCCTTCCGGTTCGAGCAAGGGCGCCGCACGCCTCGGCCACCGAGAGCTGATCTCGAACCGTGGCCCTCCACTCCTCCAGGAGGTCCGGGCCGGTCCCCGGATCCAGGGGCGGATCGGCGCGGAACGCTTCCCACTTCCGGGCCGCTCCGGCCTGCCTATCCAGGACCCCATGGCGGAACGGGTTGTCGTCGTACCGGCCTTCCACGATGCGCAGGGCCAGGGCGCTGTCCGCGTAAGCCTTGGCGAACTGGTAGCGGGCCACCAGTCGATCCAGGACCTCGGGCGAGGCCACGTGGCCGAGCATGTAGACCTGACCGGCAATGCGGTTCAGCACCAGGATACGTCCCTCCTCGGGATCCACGCGCTGTCCGGCCAGGCGTGCGCGCAGCGTCTCGAGATCCTCCGGGTTTCCGGCCAGGGTGATGCCGGTCCGGGCCAGGTCGTGGAGAAAGAGCCGGTTCTTCGGCCGGCTGAGGGTGCGGCGGGAGAGGAGGCCGTACTCCACGTGGGACACGAGGCCGAGGTGCCTGCACGCGCCGGTCACCTCTCCGGACACCCGGGCCAGGCGGCCGCGCAGGTCGGGAGAGGCATCGGGTCGGGGCACTACCACCATGTCCACGTCCGAGAGGATACTGGGTGCGCCGTCCAGGATCGTTCCGCACGCGGCCCCGCGGGTGAGTGATCCGGTCAGGACCACGGCCCCCACGTCCGCATCGCCCTCCACGGCCGAGACGGCCTCGGCCACCACGGCCTTGCACGCCCGGTCCACCTCGGGATCCCGGGCACACGTCCAGCTGGAATCAATGCACGCAGCTAGGGTCACGGACGGGCTCCAATCGTCGGAGTTCGGACTCCTCGCTCTTCGGGTGATCTTTCGGGATCGCCTCTTCCAGGATCCTCCCCAGACCCTCGGGATCGAACCGGCCATAGACCGCCAGGACCTCCGCCACCTGGCGCTCCACGTGGAAGTGCGCCTTTACCCGCCGCCGGCCGGCGTCTCCCATGTTTCGTCGTTCCCGGGCCGGCATCTTGACCAGCCGGGTGAGGGCCCGGCCCAGAGCGTGGGCATCACCGGGCGGCACCAGGAATCCGGTGACGCCGTCCTCCACGATCTCGGGCGTGCCGCACACGGACGTGGCCACCACGGGCAGTCCCGCGGCCATGGCTTCGGCCACCACCAGAGGGAGCCCCTCGTAGTGCGAGGGCAGCACGAAGGCGTCCGCGGCCGAGAGCACGCGCTGCACGTCCTCCTGCCACCCCAGGAACTGGACAGGAAGGCCGAGGCGCTCGGTCCGGGCCCGGAGCTCGCCTTCCAGCGGCCCTTCGCCCACCACCAGGACCTGGGGCGGAGCTTCCATGCCGTCCAGGGCCTCGAGGAGCACGTCCACGCCCTTGACCCGGGTCAGTCGGCCGAGGAACACCGCCGTGAACGCAGTCTTGGGGATGTCCAGACGCCTGCGGTAGGCCCGGCCGAGGTCATTGTCCCGGGCAAAGGCATCCGGTTCGATACCGTTTCGAACCGTCTGTACGCGGTCCGGAGGAAGTCCGTAGGTCTCGACCAGTTCGGCCCCGAGGTCCCCGGCCACGGTGAGAATGTGATCGGGAACGGGCAGGGAGAACCGGCGCCGGATGTGCTTGGGAGAACCCCATGCCGGCCGGTCCTTTCGGCTCAGGTGCACGGTGGTCAGGAGGGGACCCCGGCCCGCCGCGGCCGCGAGGTGGAGGCCCGGGGCCTGGTCGTCCAAGCTGTTCAGGTGGAAGTGGACCGGGCCGCGCGTTTGTCTGAGCGCCCGGAAGGTGCGCCACATGCCCGGCAGGTCCCAGGGCGCGGCCACGCCTGCACGGACCACGGCTGCGGCACCGGTCGCCTCCAGGCGCCGGACCCAGGCGTCCACGGCCGGGTCTTCCGGACACACCAGATGGAAGGGAACTCCGGCCCGGCTCAACCCCCGGGCCAGGTCCTCCACGTGGCGCTCCACACCGCCCATGCTCCGGGAGTTGGTCACCAGGGTGACGGGCGCACCGGGCTCAAGCGGAATCCGCCCGACCACGGGCCAACCGCGGAAGAGACCATCCCGCAGCAAGGTCTCGGCCGGGGTGCCCCGGATCCGGTGCACCAGGCAGTGCAGGCCGTAGACCAGAACCAGGGCCGCGAGGCCCGCCCGGAACACCGTCGAGGGGCCGAGGAGGAGGTCCCCCAGGTAGACGGCGACCCAGAACAGGGCCAGGGTGCTCAGTCCCCGGATCAGGGTACCCGCCACGCCGCCCGCGCCGGTGCCGAGGGCGCGTCGGGCCAGGAAGAAGGCGGCCAGGGTCGCGGGCAGGGCCGCGCCCACGTGGGCCCAGGCCGCGCCCATCACTCCGAAGGATTTAAGCACCAGGGTCATGGCCAGGACCTCGACGGTGAGCTTGACGGCGTTGAGTCCCAGCACCCACCCGGACTTTTCGCACACCAGGAGGATGCGGGTGGAAGGACCGGCCGCGGTGCGGAGAAAGACCTGCAGGGCCAGAATCTCCACGATCGGGGCCGCGTCCATGAACTTCCCCCGGCTGAGGCACCAGGCGATCCAGTCCGAGCCCACCATGAGGGCCAGGGACGCGGGCACGGCCAGGGCGAGGGTGACGGCCACGGCCTGGTGGTAGAGCCGGCCCACGGCTTCCCGGCCCCGAGCCCGGGCCTCGGCCAGGACGGGGTGGAACGCCTGGGAAATCACGGCCAGACCGTCCACAGCGGTCTCGGCGAGGGTCAGGGCGAATCGGTAGAGGCCGGCGGCGGGAACGGACAGCAAGGCACCCACCAGGGGGGCGCCCACGTTGGCGTAGACACGATACAGGCACTGGGACAGGGTCAGCGGGAGGCAGAATCGCACAAAGCGCTTCAACGGTAGGGGCGAGGCAGGACCGCCCGAGAGCACCTCTTTCCAGGTCCGTATCCGTCCGAGGCAGATGCCCAGGGTGGGCAGGGAGAACAGGGCGAGGAGCAGGAAGTAGGTGCACTGCGTCCCGCCCAGGCACCAGACCACGGCGGCGGCCGCCACGCCGGCGCCGTGTTCCAGGGCGCGAAGGCCGAGGAGCGACCGGTACCAGCGCAGACCCACCATGAGGTCCGCGTCCACGGGTCCACGGACCACGGGCAGGAGGTTCCAGACAGCCAGGCCGAGGAAGGCGTCCGCCAGGGCCGGATTCCCGCAGCTCAGTGCCTCCCGGGCTCCCACCAGTACGGCCGAGGACGCCAGGGCCACCCCCGCGTTCACACCATACGCCACCAGGCTGATACTCCGGGCGTGTCGGCCTGCACCCTCGCCCCGGAGCAGGGGAAGGAAGGTCTGGAGACCGGCGGCCGTGTTCAGGTCGATGATCTTGATGAGACCCAGGACGCCCATGGCAATGCCCAGGACACCGTATCCCTCCATGCCGAAGTACATGCAGAGCAGGGCGTGGGTGATCAGGCCGCCCCCGGCCCTGAGGACCCGCACTGCGGTGAGGTGGCGCATGCCGCTGATCAACGGAGTCATGGCGTCCCCCGCGTCGCGTCGCGGCAACCGTGCCAGGTCCCCAGCACCTTGGCCAGGCGGAATCCGGGGGCCCGCAGGAACCAGGCCGGATGTTCCCGGGCCTTCAGAAGGCGGATCCAGTCCCGGGCGAGTCCCCAGACCAGTGCCGGGGGCACAACCCACCAGTGGGCCAGTGCGGACCGAAGCTCGAGGCGGGCCACACTCTCGCGCACCTCGTGGCGCTGACGCAGGAAGCGCTCGCGGAAGGACTCGTCGTGGGAGTGGAGCACAGCGGCCCGGGATTCGTAGGCCACTGTCCACCCCGCCTCACACACGGCCTTGGCCCAGATCCGATCCTCGGCGTAGGTCATGGATTCGTCGAAAGGAATCTTGAGCGCCAGATCGCGGCGAACCGCAGCATTGGCGTTGGAAAATTCCGGCGACCGGGACCCGATCCGGGCCTCGGGCCCGAAGGCTTTCTCGATCTCCCTGCGCTCCAGGGGATTGCACCCCGGATGGGGAACCTGTCGGCCGAACACGGCCCCCACCTCGGGGCTCTGGAAGGGCGCGACCAGAGCCTCGAGCCAGTGGGGGGAGTCGGGCAAGGCGTGGGCCGACAGGAACACGATCAGGGGGGCCGCGGCCTCGCGGATGCCGAGGTTCAGGGCGTAGCCGTACGAGAAGGATTCGGGGGGGATGTGGATGAGGCGGGCTCCGTGGCGCCGGGCAATGTCCACGGTGCCGTCCTTGGAACCGGAGTCCACGAAGACCACCTCCACGCCTTGCAGGGTCTGATCGTGGACGGCGTCGAGGACGTGGCCCACGTGTTCGGCCTCGTCTAGCGCCCGGATGACGATGGATACCTGGAGTCCGGCCGGTGTGGAGTTCACTGCCTGTCCTGTCCGACAGCCTGTCCTGGGGTCGCTCCGAGGAGCCCGATGGTTCCAAACCCAGGGAGCGGACCGCCTTGAGGTCGAAAAGACCTCTACCCTCCTTCGGCCAGGTAGGGCTGGAAACTCAAGGCCGCCAGAAAATTGGAAAAATTCCAACCGGCCTCCAATTCTGCGGCGCATCCGGCCGATGGGTATCGTGGCACAGGCGCATCTCCAGGTCAGTCCTGGAGTTCAGGCACAAGCTGAAAAGGACTCAGGATGAGAGAGACCCTCGCGGAATCGGACCGGCCCGGAAAGATCCCGGTCAAGGTCCTGGTGCTGCTCCTGGTGGTGCTGCCGGCCGTCCTCTACGCCCCCTCTCTCTTTGCCCCCTTCCACTACGACGACCTGCACTCGGTCCAGCGCAATCCCCACCTGAATCTGGGCCACGCCCTGGCGTTCTTTCACGATCCGGGACTGTTCGATGAGAATCCCCGGACCCGCATGTACCGACCGGTCCTGCTGCTCACCTATGCCGTGGATGACCTCTTCTGGGGCAGAAGGGCGCTTGGATTTCACCTGACCAATCTCCTGCTCCACCTCGGGGTGGGCCTCGTCCTGTACGGGCTCCTCGGGGCGCTGCTCAAGGCCCGATGGGGGCCGGTGTCGCCGTGGTGGTCCTGCCTGGGTGTTCTCGCCTTCCTGGTGCATCCCCTGGCCACCGAGGGGGTGGTCTACGTGAGCTGCCGCTCGAGCCAGCTCGCCGCCCTCGGGGTCCTCGGCGCCCTGCTGGGGTACGTCCGGGCAAGGCAGTGCCGGGATCGGGGGCGACGCATTGCCTGGTACGGATTGGCCTGGTTCCTGGCTGCCGTGGCCCTGGGGAGCAAGGCCATAGCCGTGACCCTGCCGGCAGCCCTGATCCTGGTGGAGGTGTGGGTCCTCCAGCCGCGGCCCTTCCGCATCCGGAAGCCGGGCCGGGTCGTGGTGGCCCTGCTTCCCTTCGTCCTCCTGGCCGGCGGGTATTTCCTGGTTCGCCAGGAGGTCATGGGATCCACGGGCGTGAACCTGACCGCGCACCGGTTCTACGCCGCCGGCCACGAACTCACCGGCGGCCGGAGTGTCCAGTCCAACCTCTTCACCCAGGCGGCCGTGTTCTGGCACTACCTGGCGCTGGTTGCGTGGCCCGTGCACCTGAACATCGCGCACCACGTGCCCGTGGCGCATCATCTGACCGAGACCCGGGTCTGGGTTTCGATCCTCGGTCTGGCGCTCTACCTGGGGGCGGCGCTCGGGCTCCTCTGGAAGCGGCCCTTCCTCGCCCTGGCCCTGGTCTGGCTGCCTCTGACCCTGAGTCCCACGAGTTCCATCATTCCGCTGAACGTGGTGATGAGCGAGCATCGACTGTATTTTCCCCTCACTCTGTTCCTGGCCGGGGTCGTGACGGTCGGGGTCCGTCTGAGCACCTTGCGGGAGGGACGCCTCCCGACTTGGGTTCTCGCCCTGGTCGTGGCGGTTCTCGGTCTCTGGTCGGTCCGGGCCGCGTGGCGTCAGTTCGACTACCTGGAAGCCCATTGCCTCTGGGGCAAGGCCGTGGCGCTGGCCCCCGATAACTTCCGGGCGCGGAACTACTTCGGGAACGCCCTGGTGGCCCGCGGGGATCTCCAGGGTGCCCGGGAACAGTATCGCGCTGCCCATGCCCTCTATCCCGGTCACGTGGACACGCGAATCAACCTGGGAGAGGTGAACCTCCGGCTGGCGGACGCCGGCAAGGACCCGGAGGCGGGGCCCGCGGCGGAGCGGCTGTTCCGGGGCGTCATCGAGGAGGAGCCGCGTCACGTCCTGGCCCGTCTCAAGCTGGGTCGGCTGCTCTGGCTCCGGGGCAAGGCCTCGGGCACGCGGTCGGAGGACTTCGCGGCGGCGGAGAACGAGTTCCGGACGGTCCTGGACATGGCCCGGAACACCCGGTTCCGGGAGGTACGGATCTGGGCGTGGACCCGTCTGGCTGACCTCCACGAAACCCTGGGCAACCTGGAAGAGGCCGCCCGTGACCTGAAGTCGATCCTCCGGGAAGCGCCCGAACGCCTGGCCGTACACCAGCGCCTGGCCGCCCTGTACGAGAAGATGGGGCGGCCGGACCGGGCCCGCCGACACCGCCTGTTCCTTCCAGGGACCGGCATGTCGCTGCGTCCCTGAAGTTCTCTCCAATTGACAGCGGGGGTCAGGTTCTGATACCATTATTGATCTGTGGGTGAGAAGTGAGTCCCACCCGGACGATGCACTCCAATAGCGATGACAAAGCGGAAGATTTTCCTATCCCTCCTCGCCCGGGTCCAGCTGATTTCCGGACGCCCCGGCGGGAAAAACGGAGGCGAGAACCATGAGAGTCCTGATTCCCCTTGCGCTGGTCTGGTGTCTACTGGTCGGTGCGGCCTCTGCGCAGTACCACGATCCGGTCTACGTCATGGGCGGCTACATGACAACCAGCACCCTCTATGGCACTGGATTCTGGCTGGGTGACGCCAAGGTGCCGTCCTACACCAAGCTGGTTTCCCCCAGTTATTCCAGCTCGAGCGTCAAGATGGACGCCGACAACCGACGCATCCTCTTCACGGTCCGGGGCAGCATCTCCACCGCATATCCCGGCACGGTCAAGAGCGGCATCTTCCGCTACGACCCCGCCCTGAAGACCCTCACCACGGTCCAGGCCAATACCATGACGCTCTACAACCCGTATCACATCCACGTCACCCAGGACGGCGACTACGTGTTCGGGTGTCAAGAGATGACCACCGTGTCACCGCGGGTCTACAACTTCAACCTCCTGAGGCTATCGGCCGGGGGAACCCTGTCCACCCTGCTCACCTCCACCAAGCTGGGCGGGACGACCAGCTTCAACGGCTACATCTCGCGGAACATGGATACCGGGAACTTCCTGGTCAGCGTGAGCATGCCCCGGATCTCGCCCACCTTGAAGATGAGCGGAGGCCTCATCCTGGACGTGGCCGCCGACGGCTCCTTCACCACCTTCAGCACGGGCGGCAACAACGGCTGGGTGGGCAACTACAACATGCCCCAGGACCACGATACCGGCTGGATCGAGGGCCAGTATTCAAACACCCTCTACCGCATCAAACCCGGCACCACACCCCGCAACACGCTCTGGCACCTGGGTCGGCCGGGGGGGCACAATTTGCAGTACACCTGCGAGTTCGACCTGCAGTCGGCCCCGAGCAAGCGGTGGGTCTCCACGGGCTACTACTACGGAAACATCGGCGGCCAGCTCTACTACGCTCCGGTCACCTACTACATCGATCACAAGACCTGGGCCGTCACCTACGTGAACCTGGACCCGCACAAGGCCACGGCGGGGTGGCGGAACTACTCCTACGCCTTCACCTTCTACCGCGGCCGGCACCTCCAGACCATCAAGAAGGGGCCGGGCCTCTGGGACATCCTCATCAACTGCCCGAACCATCCGGGGAAGAACTACCTGCTCCTCATGAGCGCCGCGGGGTACAGGCCGGGCCTCCTGCTGCCGGACGGCCGGAGATTGCACCTGAACCACGACACCTTCTTCACCCTGTCCCTGGGCAATCTCCTGAAGCCCTACTTCGATGCCGGGCCCCTCGTGCTGGACGCCTCGGGCAAGGCCCAGGGCGCCCTCAACGTGTCGGCGCTACCCCTGCTGAACATGCCTGTCTGGATCGCCCTGGCTGTCATGGATCCCGCAGCGCCCCTCGGCATCGCGTATCTCCCCGACACCTACGTGATGCGGCTGTAGTGCTCGTACCTGGATAACCCAAGAGCTCCCGTCCTACCGGCGGGAGTTCTTTTTTCGTCCCCTCCCCGACAGGATCGCCCGCGCCTCCTCCGGCATCTCCCCGGTCCAGGGGATCTCCCAGGGCGGCTCCGGAATCCATCGGAGCACCTCGCCCGGTGCCTCCCTGCCCCACCGGACCTTGAACCTCTCGAACACCCGTTCGCGCCTGGAGGCGTCGGGCATGCGCACCGACACCTCGGTTCCGGTGGGATTGTCCTCGAGCAGGCGGCACAGGCTCCGGGCCGGGCGGCGCTGCGGGTGGAGGACCTCCTCGAGGGTGGAGGCCAGCTGGTCCACGCTCACGGGCGGGGTCTCCACGGCCCGGCCCATGTAGCGGTTGCCGGGAAACTTCACCACCAGGTAGACCGCGGTCTGGACCTCGTGGAGCGAACCGCCCGTCCGGAAGGGGGTGGGACCGTCTCCCAGGTCCGCGCCGCACAGTCCAGCCACGGCGAGGAAGGTCCGGTCATAGAGTTGTAAGGGGTGGTGGAGGTCGTTCACGAACCGGCTCATGAACCGGTCCACGCGCACCAGGGCCTCGTCGTAGAGGTCGCGGTACGCGGCAAGGTCATTCAGCACCCGGCCTCCCATACGGACGCGCATCTCGGCGGGGATGCGATCCACGGCCACGCCGGGCCCCGGAGGCGACCGGAACCGACGCTCCGGGCCAGGGGTGTAGGGTCCGGCCGCATCGGCCAGGTGGATCCAGAGGCACACCGGGGTAGCGGCGTTTTGACGCATGAACTGGGAGGCCCGGGCCACTACCTCGGCCCCGGGAATGGGGTGGCGGCCGGGCACCTTGGCGTCCGGGAACGCCGCCTTCAGGGCCGGCCGCCGGATCAAAAGATCTTCCCCCAGCACCGCGCCGATGCGATACCCGCTCCGGCGAAGGTCTTCCACCAGGCCCGAGGTCACCCACAGGGACTCGGCGGCCTGGGCCGCGTCGGGCACCGGCGTGTACGCCCGGCGGAACCGGATGCCCTCCTTCAGGGCCAGGAAGTCGAGGTTCTCGGTGGTGGGCCTCACGTAGCCGTTGAAGTGGGCGTGGTCGGCACGGAGTCCCGAGGCGGTGAGCACCACGATGTGGGGTACGGGTCTCGGAAAGGGGAAGGGAATCCACAGACCCACCAGGACCAGGATTGTTCCGGCCAGGGTCCATTTCCATGCGACGCCTCTGAAAACGCGGCGGGGCAAAGGAGTCGGTACGCCCCGGAAAAGCAAGCAGGTGAGGAGCGCCCCCAGGAGGCCCACCAGGCTCAGGACTGCCCCGATGTACCGGGGTGCCGTGGCCTTGTGGCGGAGATCCAGCCTGTGCTTGCCCGCAGGCACCGGGGCCTCAATGAGGCAGAGGGGATTGTCAGCGGTGAAGTCCGTGTCCCGGCCGTCCACCTTCAGGGTCCAACCCGGGTAGTTGAAAATCGGGAGCACCAGCACGGCCCCGTCGCCTCCGGCCTCTACTTCGAGGCGGCGGCAGTGCGGGGTCCACTGCAGGGTCTGGACCTCGGCCTCACCCCGGGTCTCCACCACGCGTCGATCCGGATCGTACTCCACGTACTTGAGCAGGTTGCCGATGCCCACGGCCCGGGGCACGTACTCCCGGGTGAAAAAAGACCTCTGCCTGGGCCGGCTGCGCGGATCCACCCCATCCGGCAAGATCATGTGGTAGGAAGCGTGAAGCTCAAACCCGGCCAGGATGAGCACCGCGGCAGCGGGCACCCCGGCCAGCACGAGGCCGGCTATCCGTTTCCTCGGTATCCGGAAGAGGGTGTCCAGGGCCGCGCCAAAGATCCAGGCGGTGAGGAACCCGTACGCCCCGCAGACCCGCCAGGGAAACTGGATCGTGCCCAGCCAGGGCAGGATGCGCCAGAGGGGTTCGGACAGGGCCGTGGTCAGGTAGAAGTGAAAGAGCGCGGCCAGGAACGCAAAGGCGAGAAGACCTTTCAACCTGCGTCCGAGCAGGAGAACGCCTCCGGCGCCCAGGAGCAATAGCGTCTGGAGGGCGGCGGCCAGGGCGACCTGGGCCTTGAAGGGGGAGGGCGTGAAGCCCTGGGCCACGGCATCGTGAAAGAGGAAGTTCCGGCCGTACTGGCCGTGCCTCGAGGAGGTGATGTGGTCGAGGTGAACCAAATGTTGGTCGAGGAGCACGGGCCCGAGAAAGACGGCCGTGACTCCCGCTGCCAGGACGGCCAGGCCGGCCGAGGCCATGGCGAGCCGGAAGGACCGGCGCCGGAGGGATTCATAGACCACATACGCGGCCAGGAAGGGCCCGAAGGTGAGGCAGGTGACCCCGTGTGTTGTGACCAGGGCGGCCAGGCTGACCACGAGGCCCAGGGCCGGGCCGGGGGCCGGGCGGTTGAGAAAGGCACGGAGCAGCAGGAAGACCAGGGGCAGGATCTGGAGGGCGCAGAACTCGGCCCAGGCGAACCGGTGGTAGAGGTCCAGCACGGTGAAGGGCAGCCAGGCGAAGAGCGCTGCACCCGCAAAGGCGCCGGCCGCGCCCGCGTTCGCCCGGAGTAGCTTGAAGAGGGAGAAGCTGCCGAGGAGGCCCAGGAGGGCGGCGGCCAGGACCAGGCCCAGATCCACATCGCCGGTAAGTGCCGTACCGGCCGCCCCCAGGAAGTAGGGCAGCGGCGGGTAGAAGCAGAAGGTGGGCGCCCCGTACCCGCCGTTGGCGCTGGCCGCCCACCGCGGGTACGGGATGCCCTCCTCCAGGGCCTCCTTGAAGTCCAGCACATTGGCGCAGTGGAAGATGTAATCGAACCCGGTACCCGGCCAGCCCAGGAAGAGAGCCGGCCCGTACGGGGCCAGGACCACCAGGGCGAGGAGGGGAATCAGGATGCGGGAACGCGTGCGGTGCATGGGGCCAGGATAGGCATCGGGAGGGTGCAAATCCAAAGAAAATCAAATGGGTCGTCAGGCAGCTACTTCACCTTCGTGACATCCACCCTTTTGGGCCCGGCCGTCTTGCCGGCCAGGACATCGGCCACGGGCGGCACGGAAGCGAGTTCCACGGGCCGGGCCCCGGCGTTCATTGTGAGGCGTCCCCCCAGGCTGGCCTTCCGGAGCCTAGGCAGGGCCGGGAAGGTGAAGGTGCCGTCCTCCAGGACCGGAGTCTCCACGGCAAAGGTGTGCGCCGTGGTTCGGTTCCGGCCGGCCTGGGTGCGCGGCAGGTCTCCCTCCAGGCGGACCATGCGGATCTTGCCCCGGAGCGCGGGGGCGAGGGTGCCCTGGAGGGTGTGGAGCGGAGTGGGCAGGGTGTAGGGGATTGGAACCCGGTCGCCCCGGTCCACGGGGAAGGAGAGGTAGTAGCCGTGGCCCTCGGGCGTGTGGATCTGGACCACTGCACGGCCGGCAGCCAGGCGCCTGAACAAGACGTTCCCCTCGAGGTCGGTAGCGCCCTGGAGGATGCGGTGGGGGATGGCCGTGTTGTCCTTGACGTGGGTGCGGGCCAGCACCACCCGGGCTGTGGGGAGAGGAGAGCCGCCGGGCCGGGCCACAGTGAGGCGGATCCAGGCGTCCCCGGCCGGTTTCACCGTGATCGGGACGGCCTCGGCAGCTCCGGCGGGCACGTACCGGGGCTCGGCCCGGGAGAACCGGGGGTGACTCACCTCGAGGCGGTAGCGACAGGGCAGGAGCTGCCTGAGGACCAGGCTGCCGGTGTCGTCGGTGACACCGACCTCCGGGCGTTTCCGGCGCAGCGGGGGCAGCCTGGGCCGGTCCCCGTCCCCGTTCCCGTCCTCTAGGTCCGGATAGGCCAGCACCAGGGCCCCTTCCACGGGCGCGCCCTCGGGGTCTGTAAGGCAGAGCCGGGTGTTCAGGCGGCGCGCCGCCTTCAGCCGCACTTCCAGGGTGCAGGTGCCGGCCTTGAGCGCCTTCCGGTCCACGCGCTTCCCGGCCTCGGCGTGGCCCTCGGCGATGACCCAGATCGCGGGCAGGCGACCCGGAAGGACCTCGAAGTCGGCGCTGAACTTACCGTCCTTGCCGGTGATGGCCGTGCCCGTTCCGTCCGGAGTGGCCACGAGGGCGCCGGCCAGGGGCTTTCCGGTGGCGTCCTCCACCACGAGCCCTTCGATCTTCAGGGTCCGGGCCGGGTAGAGGACGACTTCCATGTCGGGCTCGGTGTGGGCTTCAACCGGTTCGAGGAAGCCCCAGGCGCCGAGATGGCCGGCTTTCTGGACGTAGACCAGGTGAATTCCGGTGCCCAGGGGACGTTTCAGGCGGATCCGGCCCTGGGCGTCGGCAACGGCCTCCTCCCAGGGCGAGTCCAGAGCGATTCGAACGTTGTTCCAGGACAGGGCGGGATCGATGCCGAGGAGGGTCAGGTCGTGGAACACGGTGCCCACGCGGGGCGGGTAGAGGCGATACGTGGCGCCGGCGAGGATCCTTCCCACCATGTGGTTCAGGTGGAGGCGTGCCGAAACCGTGTGCGGTTCCGGACCTTCGGGGTTGTCCGGGGAAATCGGTGCGGGACGGGTCAAGATCCAGGCCAGGGCCGCGGTGATCAGCACCGTGGCGGCCGTGGCCCAGAGAAGAGGCTTCCGGACCCGTCGAAGAGGGGAGGGACCGGTGGTCAGGATCTTATCCGTGAGGGCGGCAGGGACCTTTTCCTCGGCCGGCACAAGGGCGAGGAGGGCGTCGATTTCGCGGAGTTGCTGGACGTGAATCCTGCAGTCGGCGCAGGACTCGAGATGATCGCGCAACCGGTCGCGGTCCGGATCGGGCAGCGTCCCCTCGAGGAACGCTCCCAGCAGGTCGCGACAGGTCTCGCAGTTCATCGGTTCCCTGTCCATGTCCCTATCCATGGGATTATCCGTCCAGGTCTTTCATCAAGTGGGCCAGCTTGGGCACCAGCAATCGCTTGCCGCGGTGCACAAGGGATCGGGCCGTTGTCTCTGGAATGTTCAGGGCCGCAGCCACGTCGGAATAGGGAAGGCTCTGAATGGATCGGAGGAGGAGAGGATCCCGGTACTTCGGCGGCAGGGATCGGATGGCCTCCTCCACGTGGGCGCGGATATCTTTTTGATCTTCCTCCTTTAGTTCTTCATACCCCCGTTGCGCTTCTTCGTGGTTGGCAATGAGTCGGTTCATGGCTCCGGTACGCGTCTTCTGTCGATCCAGCTGGTCGTACGTCGTGTTGACCAGTATTCGATACAGCCATGCCCGGGGATTGGAACCCGGCTTGAGACCGGACAGGGCCCTGTAGGCCTTCATGAACGTTTCCTGCAGGGCGTCTTCGGCCAGGGTTCGCTCACCCAGGATCCTGAGGGCCGTGGCAAAGAGCTCGTTCTGATGCTCCCTGACAATGTCCTCGAAGACAATGTCCTCGAACCGGATTTTTCCGGGGAATCGGTTTCGCTTCCCGGATTTTTGTTTCTTGCTCGGGCTCGGCATTCGGTCGGGCACGCCTCTACATGTGCCTACCGTAAACCATGACGGTAAAGGCAGATTCGATGTTGCGCCTTTTTCCATTCCGGATGGAAGTGTTCCTTGCAACCGGGATGGCCCCAATATAACCTCCTCCAAGACAGGAGGCTATCGGGCTGAATAAGCTCCTCCAAGGTCATGATTGAGAGGCACTTGTCCTGATTCGTGACCGGCCATTTAGTTGGGCAAGGAATCTCAGGATGATCCAGATCTGGACCTTGATTTCCATCATCCTGGGCCTCGGCACCTGGCTCTGGCTGGGGCAGGGCGGGTTCAGGTCGGTCCCGGAATCCGTGGGCGGATTGCGCATGGCTCTGTTCGGCCTCTCGGTGGGATTCGGACTCCTTCTCGCCCTCTACGCACTCAGACACAAGCGAACCGAGGCCGCCGCCCTTCCGGACTGGCCGGCCTGGCTGACCTTCTGGGTCCTCTCCCTGGGCGCCGTGGCCCTGCAGCAAGATCCTGGGCCCGTCTTCTGGTTGATCTGGCTGGCGGCCATGGCCGTCGGTCCGATATCGGTGGGCGGTCTTTGTCGCATCCTCGCCCGGCGCTCCTCTCTGATGCCGGAATCCATGGGGGCGGCCCTGATCCTGGTCCTCGTGGTCGGGAATTTCCTGCTGCTCTTTCCTCCGTCCACCTGGCACCACATCGTTTTTGCCGACGATTACGGCATCGTCTACTACAACACGATCCGCGACCTGGAAGCGTATCGGGCGGGTGGACTCTTCGGGTGGGACCCCCAGGTGGAAGGGGGACGAAACCTGGTGCTGAATCTGAGGTCCCTGGCGCCCCTGGTGGCTCCGCTGCTGTGGCTGGGTCGGGAAGTGGCCTTCCACGTGGTCTATTTCGTAGCCTATCTCGCCTTTCCCCTGCTCGTGGGTCTTCTGGTGCGTACGTCCCTGAAATCCAGGGGAAGGGACACGGCCCGGGCCGGGTTCCTCTGGGGCCTCTTCACAGGTGGCCTCTTACTTCTCACCTTTACCACCAACCTCTACCGCTTCGGCATGATCTACTCCATGGTGGCCGTGGATCTGCTCCTGGTGCAGCTCTGGATGTTGGATCTCATATTCCGGGGACGCCGGCTGGGCGCCGTGGGCCTGGGCCTGGCCGTGGGTCTCGGCGTCTACGTGCACCTGGCGCACCTCGCCATGGGCCTTGTGTTCCTCGTGATCGTGTGTCTGCATCGCACCCTGCGGAGCCGCAGGTTCCCCCCCCTTGACCGCCTGGCCGGAGCGGCCCTGGTGGCCGCGGGTGTGGCTCTGCCCTTTCTGGCCACCCTGTGGATGCAGGGAGATTCCATCACGAGCCAGTATCTCATGGGCGTCTCGCCTGTGCTTCTCGCCCTCCAGAAAGCCGGCCCCCTGGATGCGGCCCGCCTGCTGGTGGATCAAATCCTCTGGGAGTTTCCCGGGTATTTTCGGTTGCTGGTACTGTGTCTGCCCCTCCTCGGCCTGGCCATGTCGACTCGAGGGACTCGGTTTGGAGGCCTGGTCTGGATCGGCGTTCTCCTCACGGCGAGCGTGTTTCTGGCCTGGATCCCGACCTGGGGCTACTCCATGCTACGGCTGCACCTGTTGATTCCGGTGGTGCTGGCTCCCCTGGCGGCTGAGGCACTGCGCCAGACCACCGGTTTGGGTCGCGGCGCTGTGCTGACGGGCCTGGCACTGGTGTTCGGATTCTATCCGGGCATGGACTGGTGGCCGTCTCCACACTACAGCGGCCCGTCCCTCCAGACCGAGGAGGGAGGTCTGGTGGGAGTGGTGCGCGACCTGCCCGGCCACCGGGTGCTCTTCGAGAACTCCGCCGGCCAGAGCCCCCTCAAGGACCTGACCCGCACGTTCGACGTCTACCCGGGCAACCAGGTGCAGCGAGCCGGGCCCCTGGCCCTGGCCACCGGCCGGGATCTCTTCGCGCATGCCGGCTGGGATCCCTACGCCTACCACGTCCTTCGTGACGCCTTCATTGTCAACGGCGCCTATCAAGGGGACCGTCTGGCCGAGATGGACGAGGCCGGCTTCGAGGCGGCATTGAAGCGATACGGCGTGGAGGGCATGGTGGTCTGGAGCGAAGGCGCCAAGGAATTCCTGCGGGCGCGGCCGGATCGATACGACTACATGTTCAAGATTCCGGGACAGTCCGACCCGGTGCAGGTGCCTTCGTACACGGTGTTCCATTACCGACACGGCGATGCCCGGGCCGTTCGCATGGACGCGGGCGAAGCCACGGTGTTCCACAGGGGTTCCTTCGGGTACGGCGTGGATGTGCGGGGAGCCCGGAAGGGCGGGACGCTCAGGATCTCGGCCCGCTACCTGCCCGGGTGGACCGCCTTCACCGAGGAAGGGGACCGCCTCGAGGTGATGGACCTTGACGGCCTCCTCGGCGTTCGGATGCCGCGCAAGGGAAACCACCGGGTGTGGTTTTCATTCCAGCGGCGAAGAAAGGATCTCCTCGGCGCCGGCGGGGTGCTGATCTTCGGGATGGTTCTCTGCCTGGGCCGGCGGCGCGGCTCGAGGCCGAGGACCGGAAAGGCGTGACATGGCCAGGGTGAGGAGACCCGTCCTCGTTCTCGTGCTCCTCATGATCGGGGTGGGCGTGCTGGGGCTTCCTGCCTTGCACGCGCCTCCCGGCCGCGACCAGGGAATCTTCGCCACCGCGGGGCTCATGGTGAACGAAGGCCGGGTGCTTTACCGGGACATTTTCGAGGTCAAGCAGCCGTTCATCCTGCTGACGTACGCCGCGGTCCTGAGGCTGGGGGGTGTGTGCATCGAGGCCGTGAACGCCCTCGACCAGATCTTCCGGCTCCTGGTCATGCCTCTCTTCTACCTCCTGGGGGCACGGCTCTTCGGCCGCTGGATCGGCGTGGGCGCAGCGGCCTGCTACGGCTTCATGAGCCTCGTCCTCTACGGCAACTTCTGGAACGTCTCGCAGGCAGAGACCTTTGCCGGGCCCCTGACGGCCCTGGCCTTCCTCGGCGTCCTGGTCGGCCGCGACCGGGATTCCCCGGGGTACGGGTGCATGGCCGGGGCCGCGGCTGCGGCTGCGGTGCTCTTCAAGGCCACGGCCCTCCTGCCGGCGTCCATGGTGGTGATCGTCCCGGTGGTGGAAGGCCTGACCCGGAGGGCGGCCCGGGGTCGGGCTCTGAAGCAGGTCCTTGCCGTGGCAGCCGGTGGATTCCTGGTGGTTATCCCCGTGGCCGTCTACTTCCTGGCCCACGGAGCCGTGGCCTCGTTCCTCGAGGTGCAGATCGGCTTCAACCGGTTCCACACCTGGCGCAATCCCCTCCTGGACATTGTGAGCATCCAGGCGGTGGTCTTCTTCCTGCCCTGGAAGTGCAAGCCGCTGGGCCTCATGCAGACCCTGCCTCTCCTGGCCGCCCTGTTCATGGCTGTCCGGGGGCCGGGGGCCTGCAGGTGGCTGGCCGTCTGGTACGGACTGGCCTACCTCACAGTGCCGATCCAGGGAAAGCTGTGGACCTACCACTATGCGCTCCTGCTGCCCCCTCAGGCCTTGTTGACCGCCTGGTGCGGGGCCGTGGTGTTCACCCGAGCCACCTGGAAGGAGAGTCGCATCGTGGCCGCCCTGATCCTGGTCGGTCTCCTGGCCCTGCAGGCCTACGGCCTGGGCGTGCGCTACCTGGAAGGGCTTCCCGGGGATCTGGCCCGGATCTCGGGGCGTATGGCGCCCGGGGATTACGCGCGCCTCCCCCGGTTTCAGGTGGAGGGCAAGCAGATCTACCGTACCGCGGACCTTACAGCTGCCGCCGACGCCCTCAGGAAGATCAGTACCCCCGGAGATGGTATGCTGGTTTTCGGCCTGGACCAGACCCTTAATTTCCTTTCGGGCCTCTTGCCCACGAACCGATATCTATACAGCTACCCCCTGGTTGCGGTCATCCCGGGCTACAGCAAGGAGCGTGAGCGGCACCGTGATCGGTTTATCCGGGCGATCCAGGCGCGGCCGCCGCGGTTCCTGGTGCTACCCGATGGCCCGGTGGATGGGCTTACGGGTAAGGCGCCCTGGCAGCAACTGCAGGGATTTCAGCGGTTCAAAGCCTGGGCCCTGGCGCGGTACGAGGTGGGAGAGAAGATCGGCGCGTATCAGATCTTCATCCAAAAGAAGGCGGTGAATCGGCCATGAAAGACGTGGTGCGGATGCCGGCGTTCTGGCTCCTCGGGATGTGTCTCGGCGTGGCCGCCGTGTACGCCCCGGGATTCCGGACCGGATTCCTGAGCGACGACTTCATGATCCTGGGGCACCTCCACGAACACGGCGCCTGGGGTGAATGGACGCACTCGTTCCTCGGAGCCACGTGCGTGCTGTTCTACAGACCGCTGCTCACCTCCACCTACGCCCTGGATCTGGCGGTCTACGGCCTGGACCCCTGGGGATTTCATTTCACCAACCTGTGCCTCCACCTGGCTTGCACGGTGCTGGTATACCACGTGGGCCGCGGCCTCACCCGCAATACCCTGGTGGGGCTTGCCGCTGCGGCCCTCCATGGATTCTATCCCCTGGGACCCAACACGGTGACGTGGATCGCCGGCCGGGTGAGTCTGCTGGGCTGCCTCTTTCCACTCCTGGCCGTGCACGCGTTCCTGGCCTACCGAAGACGACCCGATCGGATCCGAGCCGTGACCTGCGTGGGTGCATTCGTGGCCGGCCTTCTCTCCAAGGAGTCCTCCATGATCGTGCCCCTGTTCGTGATCCTCGTGGATCTCGTCCTGGGGGGGCAGCGGGCCGGACGGGGTCTCCACCTCTCCCTGTGGATCGTGTTGGTGGTTTATCTCGCGGCCAGGCGCTGTATTCTGGGCGTGTTCCTGGGGGGGTACGGCATCCTGAATCCGCAAGATGCCCCCTCGTTGGTGGAAAACCTGAACCATCTCCTCACCTCGGTGGTGGCGGCCCTGGCACCGTTTCTGGTCTCGAGACCCGATCTGCCCATCTCCCTGGCGGCATGGGGGGTGGTGGCTGTCTGGTTCGCCTGCGCCGTGGCCTGGGCCTTCCGGGGTTTCCGCGATTTCCGGGGCGTGATCCTGTCCCTCCTGTGGGCCGGCGGTATGGTGGTCGGCCTCTACGGGTCCTGGAGCCTGGCCCCGGAAAACGCCGAGCGCTGGTACCCGGCCCTGGCGGGAAGTGCCGTGTTCCTCGGGATTTTACTCGTGGGTTGCGGCCGTGCCGGTCTCTTCCTGGTCGTCCTCGGGGTGGTGGCGGGATTGCCCGCCCTGAGGACCGGGGTGAAGTCGTACCGCGAGACCGGAACCCGGGTGCGGTCCCTGGTCTCCATCGTGGCGGCCGAGGAACCGGACACGGGGCCGCTGTTCGTCTACGACCTGCCGCTGACGCGCAGGGGCGCTCCGTTTCTCCATTTCGGTCTGGCCGACGCCTGTGCTCCGCCCTTTGCATCGGAGCGCCGGGAGGTGTTTCCGGTCCACGCACCCTACACGGTCCAGCCCTTCGGCCTGAATCCGGCGGCCTGGTTGCTGGCCCGAGAAGGCCCGGTCACCGTGTTCAGGTGCAACGCGGAGGGGCTCCTCCAGGGCCGATTCACCCGCAGATTCCTGCTGGAGTACAAGTCGTTTCACACCTACCGGTCTCTGCCCTCCCTGCCGGTGGAGGTGAAGCCGGAGGCCTGGAATCCGGACCTGTTCATGGTCTCCGTCGGCCCGGCACGGGGGTCCCGCGTTGTCGTCTCCCTGTTCACCACGGCGGGCGAGGTCCGGCTGGAGCGCCCCCTGTCCGAGACCGGGCACTTCGACGAGAACCTGTCCGCGGCTGTCCGGGATTTCATGAACTACCCGGGCAATCGCCGGGGATTCCTCCAGGTAGTGGCCCTGGACAGCGGGGGGAAAGCGACCGGCCTCTACAGCCGGTGGATCACGCGTCGCTGAATGGCCGGCCATTTAGCGTAAACGGTCGTCTGCAGGTCTGGAAGAGGTGTGGAGCCTGAGGTGGGAATCGAACCCACAACCTCAGCTTTACGAAAGCTGTGCTCTACCGTTGAGCTACTCAGGCTTCATTTACGAAAGCAGGATACAGGAAAGAAAACGCCGGAAACCAGGGGGTTTCCGGCGTTTATACTATCGGGTCGGACCTACTCCTCGAAGATCTGCTTCAGGGAGATCCGGTGCTTCTGTGCCACCTCGGCGTGCTGGGCCAAGGACAGCGGTGCCACGCCCAGGCCGTTGCCGGCGCCGCGGGAAACCGTGAGATCACTGCTTCCAAGCCCCTCGAGGAGGGCCTTGTAGACGTCCATCTCGATGCTTCCGGTGGTCCTGCAGATCTGGCCGATGGCCATGGCTGCTGCGGCCCGCACCTCGGGGCTCGCACTCTCGTTGGCGAGAAGGTCCTTCAGCGGGACCACGGCGTTCGCGTTGCCGATGCTGCCGAGCGCCGCGATGGCAGGCAACTTGACGTTGTCGGGTTTGTCGGACAGGGTGCCGATGAGATCCCCGAGGGCGTCGGACGGATCCAGGCTGCCCGGCGTTGCAGCCAGCTTGGCCAGGGCCTTGGCAGCCTTCTCGGCAAACATCAGGGCCTTGGCCTGACCTGCGCTGCGATCTCCGAAGGTGTCCTTGATGGTGCCCGCATAGGCGTCCTTCACCAGGGGGATCTTGACCATGCTGGCCAGCTTGTCTCCGAACAGGTCCTTGTCGGCCTCGGCCCGGCCCTCGGCGGCCAGCCCGAGAATGGGCAGGTCCTTGGTCCGGACGTCCAGCTTGATCTCGTTGATGACGCTCTGCGTGGAGAGGCTCTTGTCGGCATCCCCCAGGGTGGTCTTCAGGATGACCAGGTCCGGGCTCGGGGGACGCTTCGCCAGCAGGATGCCCATCTCGCCGTTGTGCGCGCCCGTGGCAAAGTAGCCCAGGTCACGAAGCTCGCTCAGGAGCTGGTTCCGGGTTTCCATGTTGTCGTCCACCACCAGGATGGAGCGCATGGTGGATTCCGAGATGCACCGCGAGAGCTCAGCAGTGACGGCTCCGTCGTTGGTGAAGCCGGAACTCGGCACCAGGTTGCCGATGGCGATGGCCGCCGCGTACCGCACCAGCTTGAGCTGGGAGGTGAGCGCCTCGGCCAGGACGCCGCCCTGGAAGGTGCGGCCGGTCAGCAGCTTCCCCAAGGTGAAGATGCCGGCCTCGGCCACGGCCAGGTCCTTGTCCTGGATGCAGGCCCGGACGGCCTCTTCCAGGTTGTCGATGCCGGCGCTGGTGGCCAGGAAATCCGCCTTGGCCATCTTCTCGGCGAGGACCTTGGCTTCATCGGACCCGCGTGCCGCCGCCGCATGGAGCTCCTGGCTCTGGGCCAGGTGAATTCTGGCCAGCCAGATGTGGGCGGGCTTGTAGTTGGGATCCACGGCCAGCGCATTGTAGCAGTTGGCCTCGGCCACGTAGTAGTGGTAGAGGTTGAGCGGCACATCGAACTTGGTCAGCTTGCCGTCCGTCCATTCCCATACCACGCGATTGGCGGAAAACTCCTTCATGACCGCCGGGCTCCGACGGTAATACTTGGCTGCCACGTCTGTGAAAAGGGCTTCCGCGGATTGGGCGGCCATGGCCTCGACGAGGCCCAGCCCGCGCCAGGCGGAGTCGGCGGCCTGAATGAGCGCCTCTTCCTTGGCGCTCTGCATGATCCCCTTGAGCGCGCCGGCAGCGCGGTCGTCCTTGATCTGACCGAGGGCGATGCAGACGTATCTCTTGAGGGCCGGATCATCGCTATTGAGGCACTCGATCAGGGGCAGCGTCACCTCTGGTCCCATCTGGACCAGGAGCTGCAGGAGTTCGGTTCGGTAATCGTCGTTGCTGGTCTCGGCCAGAACGGGCACGACAACCGGAACCGCGAAATCTCCGTGGTCACGCTCGAGGGTCGAAACGGCCTTGCGCTTGGCCGCATAGTCTCCGGTCCGGAGCTGCTCCAGGAGCTTGGACACGGCCTCCTGATCCTGGCGCTTTTTCCGCTCGCCGAGACTCGCCCTGTTCAGGAACGTGTTGACGACGGCCGTGATCTCGCCGCGCTTGATCATGAGGTCGATCCAGACGGAGAAAGCGACCTTGTTCCGAAGTAGGTAAGCCTCTTCCTGCGTAGGATCTTTGGCCAGAACCTCCTTCAGCTTTTGAAGGGCTTCCGCATCCTTTCCTCGCTTGAAGAGATCGATCGCCTCGTCAAAGAGCTTTTCGGTTTCTTCATCCACGCCCTGTGCTGTCAAGGTCGCACTCGAATCCACGAAGACCGTGGACAGTACAGGCACTACAAAGAAGGCCAATGCAATAATCAGCCAGCCGCGCATCACCATGAACGCCTCCGATTCGTATGTTTCCTCAGGTGGAGGAGATGGAAGGAATATCTGAGGAGCGAAGGCCTCGTTTCCAGACCTGACCTTTGACGTACCAAGAATTGTTTGAACGGTTCCCTACCCGCATGAGAACACATATCCTCAGGGCAGGGGTTGTCGAGGCTTTCGGTTTCCTTCTTTTCCGCAGGGATACAGTGCGGGATTCTATCAATATCCGGATTCAGGTCAAGGGCTAAGCGCGGCCCTTTCAAGGAATTACCCGGACTGATCGAATCCAGATATTTTTTTAGTTCCGGTCGGGGAAAATGAAAATCCCTTCTTGTTCCTGACTTGAAAGGGGGTTTCTCCGGCCTGATACAAGCCATTTTTGGATTATGGTTTAGGCGAATACAGGAAGTGATAGCCATTTTCGAGGGATAGGGCCCGGAATCGACCGGATTGGACCGATGCCTCAGTAGCTGACCTTTCCCAGCACCACGGGCCAGGCCGCTCCGGTGGCCGCGGGCAGGTTCCCGGGTCGGCCGAGCAGGGTCTCGTGGGCCAGCACTGCAAAGGCCACGGCCTCCTTGTTGTCGGGGAGGATGCCGTGGTGGTCCAGGCACCGCACCGGGAGGGGATGAAAGATCCCGGTCAGGTGCTTCATCAGGGTGCGGTTGTGGGCGCCGCCGCCACTCACGAGGATCTCGTCCGGGGGGCAGGATTCCAGGATGTGGTCCCGGTAGCCGCGATGGATGCTTTCGGCCGTGAATAGGGTCAGGGTGGCGACGAGGTCCCGGGGGGACGTTCTGCCCCGGATCAGTGACTGCGTGAAGGCCGAGCCGAAGGTCTCCCGGCCCGTACTCCGGGGGATGGGCCGGGAGAAGAAGGGGTGGGCGTGGAGGCGGCGGAGCAGGTTTTTATCCACCACGCCCGCTGCAGCCATGCGGCCGTCCCGATCGTACCGGCACCGGCCTCGGGTGGCGAGGGTCACGGCGTGATCGATCATGGCGTTGCCCGGGCCGGTGTCAAAGGCAATGACCGAATCCATGGCCTCGGCCACCACCGTCACGTTGGCGATGCCGCCGATGTTCTGCAGGGCCCGCACCTTCCCTGGTTTCCGGAAGAGCAGGTAATCCACGTAGGGCACCAGAGGCGCACCCTGACCCCCGGCAGCCAGATCCCGGCCCCGGAATTCGGTGACCGTGGGAATGCCGGTGCGTTCGGCGATGACGTCGCCGGAACCCACCTGGATCGAGCAGGGGACCTTTCTGCCGGACGGCGGCCGGTGCAGGAGGGTATGGCCATGGGAGCCGATGACGTCCACGCGCTCGGCGGAGACGTCCGCGGCCTCGAGGAGTTTCCCGGCCGATCGGGCAAAGACCTCGCCCATGAGCACGTCCAGCTCGGCGGCCTCGACCAGGGGGGGATCCCCCTCCGCCGCCTGGATGAGGCGTTTTCGGAGGGCGGCGGGATACGCCTCGGTCAGGAATTGCACCACCCGGACCCGCATCCGATCCCTGTCGGTGCGGATGCGTACCAGGGCCGCATCCACGCCGTCGGTGCTGCTGCCGGACATGAGTCCGAGGGCCAGTCGGATTCTCTTGCCCAGGCTGCGCTCTAGGCGTTTCATCCGTTGTCTCGTTTCTTCAACATGTCCTGCGCAATCCGCTGCCCGAGCCACTCGAGCTTCTTCGCGACCTCGCCACCGCCCAGGTCCTCGTACCCGGACAACCGGATCCACCGGAGGATCCTGAGCACCCAGTGCTTCTTCCCGGCCCGGTAGCTGAGGAGGGCGATGTGCATCTGGGCCTCGAACCAGAGGGAGGGATAGGGGGTGCTCTGTTCGGCGTATTCCTTGATCCTCTCCCAGATCGCCTGGGCCTCGACGGGCCGGTCGAGGTAGGGGCGGTCCGAGAATCCCTCCAGGGAGCGCACCAGCGTCCCCCCGAGGAGGACCGCGTGGAGCTTCAGGGGTTTCAGGTGGTCGGGCTTTCGCTTCAGGCACGCCAGAAGCGCCTGCTCGGCCTCCACCAGGCGGTTCAGTTCCATGAGGCACCGTATACGGCGCAACTCCAGGGCGCCCCGGTGCTCCCGGAGTTCCGGAGGATTTCGTCGCCAGAGATCCTCCAGGAGTTCGAGGGCTCGAGGGTGGCGGCCGACCGCCATCTCGTCGTCGGCGAGGACGTAGCGGTCCTGGGGCGGGAAGTCCGCCTTCAGGATGGCCGCGGCCCTGCGGCGCAGGTCGATGCTCCTCTCCAGGCGTAGCCGCGACCGGTGGCCGAGGGGAGGCGGATCCGTATCGCGGTCCAGGCGCACTCCACTGCGCAGACTCCGGCCCAGGATCAGACACGCCTCCCCCGTGGCTCTGCGGCCCGGGAACTGCTCCAGCAGGAGGGTCAGGGTTCTCTCCGCCTCTTCCTGGCGGCCTTGGTCCATGAGGAGGCGGGTGCGGACCTTGAGCGCCTCGGCCACAACCTGGGGGGATTGATTCCGGAACCGGGCCTCGAACCCCGACAGATCCTCCAGGGCGCCCGCCTTGTCGCCCATGCCCTTCTTGACCAGGGCCTGGGTGAGGAACCGGAGCGCCTGGGCGGGCATCCAGTTGGGGGCGTTCGACTTCACGTGGTTCAGGGACTTGAGTACGCTCAGGATCTTCTCCTGAGCAGCCGGATCAGGCGCCCGGGGATCCAGGAGCAGGTAGCGAATGTAGCCACGAAAGGCGAGGGCCAGGGGATGGTAGAGGGAGCCCGCCTCCACCCTGGCCAACCACTTGAGGGCTTCTTCCAGAGCATCGGTGCGATAGGCCCGCATGCCGGCCTCGTATTCCATGCGACCGGGCGGTCGCGGTGCAGCGGCCCGGGCCCGGAGGTATCGTTCCTGGTCCTTCTTGCCACTCGACCGATCCGCGATCTTCTTCCACAGGTAGGCCAGACGTCGGGCCGTGGCGGGATCCGACCGGAGGGTCCGGGTGCTCCGCTGCACCGCGAACACGGCTTCCCGGAGAAAGCCCCGCGCCTCCCAGGCCCGGGACACGGTGCTCCATGCCCGGTCCAGGATCGAGGCCGGGAGGACGGGCGTCCGGGCGAGGTGGATGCCCCAGACCAGGGCCTCGCTCGCGCGGCCTGCCTCGAGGAGCCCCCGTGCCGTGAGCAGCATCAGGTGCGGGTGGGAGGTGGGTGCGATGGCGGACCGGATCCGGGGTGCCACCTTCACGGCATAGGCCGGGAGCCGGATCCCGGCCGAAGGACATCCCATGCGGTCCAGCCAGGCGGCGTCGGCTTCCAGGGTGTCCGCGGCCACGCCCGGCCCGTGGATCTTCCACAGGGCGAGAACGGCCTCCCCCATGGCCAGCACCGCATGCCGCGACGGGATCCTCGAGGAGGCGCGGAGCCGCTTCTTCAGCAGGGTGACGCCGGTGACCACGGCGGCGGTGCGGCCGTGGCGCCTGTTCAGGCAACACAGGTGCCAGAGCACCTCCTCGATGAGGGGGGCGTTGCGTTCGGTCCAGGGAACCGATTTCCACAGGTCGAGGAAGACCTCTCGGGCCTTCTCGTCGTCGCCGCCGAGGGCCCAGGTGAGGCCATAGTAGAAATAGGCCAGGTTGCCGGCCGGCGTGCCGTCGTGGTCCAGGGCGAACTGGAAAAGTTTGTTCAGGGCCTGGTTCAGGAACTGGGGACGCCGGATGTCCTCCGGCGAGTAGAGTCTGGCCAGAAGATAGACGTTGATGTCGAGGCGCAGCCGGGCCCAGAGTCGGAGCCGGTGCAGTTCCTCGGTGTCCCGGGCTGCAGGGGGGGGCGGATTGAGGACGCTCCTGAATCGGCTGGAGGACGTCTCGAGGTCGTGTGCGATATCCACTGCATGGAGCACGTCGTTGACCTCCATGAGCCATCGGGCCCGGTCCTGGAGGAGCACGGCCAGGAAGAACCGCGCCTTGATGTCCATGTCGGTGCCGGTGGAATTCTCGAGGTAGGCCTTGAACGCCTGTACGGCCTGTCGGGCCGCTTCGGTCTTGGACTGGAAGTCGGCCCGACTCGCCCGGAACCGATCGTGGAGCACGAGGCAGAGGATGTATTCCCCCACCCGGCGAAGGCCGGGGGGGGTGCCGGGATCGTGAACCAGGCGGGCGGCCCGGGTGGCAGCCTCCTCCCGGGCGTTTTGATACAGGAGCTCCTCGAGGTGCAGGCGCTCCTTCTCCGTCGCCTCCTCCTGACACACCACGGTTGCAGGCGTCAGGATCAGGACGACAAAGATAATGGCGATGACCAAACCGATTTCCTCCCCATTCATTATATAATGAATCTCGGTTCGCGGTCAGAAGGCTCTCCATCCACAGACTGCTTGATGGCCATGGTACTCTTCGACCTGGAACGATATTCCGGATGCGTGCCTCCACCCGACGTCTTCTCCCTGCCGTCCTGGTCCTGTCCGTAGCAGCCGTGGTCCCGTACGTGGCGTTTCTGGACGGCTACTTCCTCGCTGACGATCTCATGGTGGAGGATTTTCTCCTCGAGGACGGGTCCTTCAGCCCCGCCAAGTTCGGGAATCACTTCTTTCCCGTCACCGGCTACGTGGGCCGGCAGATCTACCGCCCCTTCGACTTCGTGGTTCTGTCCGTGGACTGGCTCCTGTGGGGGACGAATCCCGTGGGCTACCACCTGTCCAACCTGGCCTTTCACGTCTGGTGCACCCTCCTCGTCTTCTTCCTGATCCGCCGCCTCGGCCGCGGTGGCGACCTCTTTCCGGCCTTGCTGGGGGGCCTCCTGTTCGCCCTGCACCCCTTGAATCCCGAGGCAGTGCAGTGGATCGTGGGCCGTGTGGACCTGACCTCCGGCTTCTTCACACTCCTGGCCATGCTCTTCTTTGTCCGCTACCGCCGCACCGGGCGGGGCTTCTTTCTGGCCGGCACCCTGGTGTCGCTGGTCCTGGGCCTGCTCTCCAAGGAGGTGGTGATCTTCCTGCCGGCCTACTTCGTGCTCCACGACCTGTGCCTGTTCAAGCCCTTCAGAAAATGGCAGGAAGCCCGGCGGTCCCTCCTCGACGTCCACGTCCTGAGCGGCCTCGTCCTGGTCGCCTACTTCCTGCTGCGGCTCCTCTGCTTCGGTAACTTCTTCGGCAAGTATGAACATGCGGGCAACCCCGTGACAGCAGGTTTTTCAGATCGCTGGACCGAGGGTCTGGGCCACGTGGCGTCCCTGGTGGAGAAGATGCTCTTTCCGCTGCGCGAGTCGGTCTACACCGCCAGCGAGGGCTTCTGGGTCTGGGCCTGTCTCCTGGTGGGCTACCTGGCCCTGGTCCTCCTGGCCGTGATCCGGGGGCTGACGCGTGGTACCGGTCCCGGCGGGGCCGCCCTGTTCTCGGGCCTCTGGCTGGCCGCCACCCTGGCCCCGCTCGCCTACCTGCTGCTGTTGCTGCCCATCTCTCCCGACCACCTCAATGCGCGCCTGGCGTACCTGCCCCTGGCTGCCTTTTCCGTGGCCTTTCCCCTGTGGCTCTTTTCCGGAGAGCGCTGGCGTGGCCGCACCTGGGTTCGCCTGCGATTCGCGGCCGGCTGTATTCTTCCGGTGGTCTTCCTCCCTCTGACGTGCATCCACAACGGGCTGTTTCACCGGGCGGGCCGGGCCGTGAACGCCCTCCGGGTCCAGGTGGTGGAGCAATACGAGCGGGCCGGACCCGACACGCCGGTCCTCATCGAGAATCCGCCCCTGGTCATGACGGGGGTCTACGCCCTGCGCACCGGCCTGGGCTACCTCCTCCGGCCACCTTTTTCTCCGATCCGGGTGCCGGTGCAGGCCCTCAACCTCATGGACAGGCCCGATGACCTCGGCCGCTATCTGGAACGCTACCGGAAGCGGCCTCTCATCCTCCGGTGGTACGAGGAGTCCATGCGCATCGAGGCCGTGACCCGGCCCATGCCCGGACCGCTGCCCCGATGGCAGGGTGCGGCGCTCGAGAATCTCGAAGCTTTCGGGGCGGACCGGCGGGTGGAGGACCGGGGGCTCGTCCTGACGCGGTCCCGATCCGGCCAGGGATTCCGGGTGCGCACCCCCGCTCTTCACGTCCACCCCGGGGACCTGGATAGCCTGGTCCTGGACCTACGGCTCCAGGCCGGCGAGGCAATGGTTCCGCGGATCCGGGTATCCGGTAAGGGGGGGCAGGGAGAGGCGATGACGTTCACGGTCCCGGCGAGTCCCGCCGTGGAAGCGGGCGCCCTCCGCCGGCGCATCTGGCCGCTCCGGTTTCATCCCGAGACGTACGGCGAGAAGAGGGCCTTCGGACGGTTCGCTGGGATGCGGCGCATCGAGTTCCTCGAGGTCCTGTTCCCGGCCTCGTGCGAACAGGTGGAGATCCAGGGTCTGGAGCTGAGGCATGGGTTTCCCGATCTGATCCTCGCGGGGCCCAGGGACGGAGCTCGCCTCCACCACCTCGAGCCCGATGTGGGATTCAGCTTTCGGGCTCTGGACGGTGTGCGATATTACCGCCTGGTTCTGGATATCCAGGAGCTGGGGACACAGAGGGCCCGATTCGATGCCTGGCACCTGCACGGGGGGCAGCCGGTCCGGGCCGGAGAGGCCGTCACCAAGCCCCTCCACGCCGCCGGCAATCTGGATTGCACCGATTTCGCCGTCGACCTCTTGAAGGCGCCCCCCGGAGAGTCCGGACAGGTTCTTGCCTTCTCCTGGAAAATCCAGGCTCTGGCCGACCCCGAGCGTCCCTGGCTCATCCTGGCCGAAAGTGAGACGCGCCAAGGCACCATCCAGTAACAACCAGGCGGATTCCTTGTATTTGGCGGCTACAAAAGGTATCCTGGCACTCAGAACCTACAGATATATCGTCAGATAGATTGAAGAGAGGGTCCCGTCCGGAATCTCGCCGACCGGGACTCCATGCCGCATCCAGCCAGCGTTCCAAGGGGGCCGGCGTCGTGCGGACAAAGTGGATTTCCTATGCCGAGGATATCGAGTCTGTTCCTGGCCGCTGGCCTGTGCATCGTTTCATTAGCCGTAGGAGCTTCGACCCAGACCACGTGGACCGGCAGCACCAGCACGGACTGGTTCACGGCCACCAACTGGACTGGCGGCGTCCCCTCGTCCACCACGGCTGCCGTCATCCCCTCGGGACCCACGAACCAGCCCGATGTGGTCTTCACGGGGGCGACCTGCAAGTCCCTCACCATCAACGCCAGCGCCACCCTTTCCATCACGACCGGGAGTATCTACGTCTTCGGGGCCGTCGCCGTGAACGGCACCCTCACCTTCACCACCGGCACCCTGCTCCTCCAGGGCGACTTCGTGAACAGCGGCACCTTGAACCGGGGTCAGGGAACGCTGCTCTTTCTGAGCGGGGGGACCAAGAAACTCATCACCGGCGGCGCCCCTCTCTACAACCTCGTGGTGTCGGGCGGGGTCGTGAACGTCCAGGCCTCCCTCACCCTCGCCTCCCTGTCTGTGAACAGCGCTTCGTTGAACCTCGGCTCCTTCAACCACACCATCGCCGGGGATTGCACCTTCACGGGCGGCGTCTCCGGCACCGGCCTCATCACCTTCACCGGTAACGGCACCCTCAGCACGGGCACGGCCTCCGTGGCCGCTGTCCGGGTCTCCAGTGGCACTCGCAGAATCAGCGGGGCCACGATTTCCCTCGACCTCACGCTGGCCGGCGGCTCCAACCACATCGACCCGGGCACGGTGACCGTGCACGGCAACTTCGACCACCAGGCCGGCGCTTCCCTGCAGGTGAACTCGCCGGGTCTCCTTGACGTCAAAGGAAGCGTCACCTTGAGCGGGCCCTTTACCATGCCCGCAGGCAGGATTTTCTGCCGCGGTCACTGGACCAGCGGTGCCAATTTCAAGCCCTCGGGCGGGACGGTTCAGTTCTCCAACGGCCCCTTGAACATCAATGCGCCGGGCTCCGTGTTTCACGATCTGACCTTCAATCCCGTCGGCACCAAGACCCTGCAAACGGCCCTGGACGTGGACGGTCTCCTGACGGTTGCGAGCAACACGCCGCTGGACATCGGCACCTTCACGCACAAGATCGGCGGCGGTCTCGTCATGAACGGCACCCTGATCGGGACGGGCCTCATCGAGCTGGACGGCACCGGCGTCTTCACCGCCACCCCCAATGCGGTGGCCAAAGTGGAGGTGACCGCGGGCACCATCTCGGTGACCAGCCAGGCCAAGGTCTCGTCGAGCCTCCGGGTGAAGGCCGGTAAACTCCAGGCCACTACCGGTACCCTCTCGGTCACCGGCACCTTCACCGTGGATGCCGGCGCCAAGGCCGGTACGGACACCGGGGGCGTCTTCGATCTGGACGGCTCTATCACCTGGTCCGGAACCTGTTCCTCCACGGGGGGCGTCATCCGGGCGGCCTCGGCCTGGAGCACGGCTGCCACTTTCGCGCCTTCAGCGGGCGTCGTGGAGCTGGACGGGGGCGTCGCCTCCATTTCCAACCAGGGCTCCTTTCACACGCTGCGCATCGCCGCGGGCGTGAAGACCGCCACCCATGCCCTGGATGTGAACGGGGGGCTCGAGGTGGAGGCCGGCTCCACCCTGAACCTGGGCGCGTTTACCCACGCAGTGACCGGGGGTCTGGACGTGGAGGGCACCCTCGCGGGCACGGGCGACCTCACCCTCGACGGCGCGGGGGACATGCGCGTGACCACCTCCGCCCCGGACGTCACCGTCACCGGCGGACCCGTCACGGTGAATAGCGTGGCTCGCCTGGCCGGCATTTTCCACGTGACTACTTCCGGTGCCTTTGGCATGACCGTGGGCACCCTCACGGTGCAGGGCAATGTTACCCTGGACAAGATCCTCACCCTCACGGGCGGGGTTCTCGAACTCTCTGGTGGTGCAGCCACCCTGACCTGCCCCGGGTGCAAGCTGGCCGACCTGACCGTGACCGGAGGCCCCAAGACGCCGGCCGGCGCCCTGGACGTGGCCGGCAAGCTCACCGTGGCCTCGGGCGGCACCCTGGCCCTGGGCGCCTTTACCCACGCGGTGGCCAGCGGCCTGGACGTGGAGGGCGCCCTCACGGGCACCGGCCTCATCGACCTGACCGGCCCGGGCTCGCTGCGCGCCACGAGTTTGTTATCCAGGCTCAAGGTCTCGGGCGGCCCCGTCACCGTGAGCGACACCACCCGCATCGACACCCTTCTCGAGGTGACGACCACGGGGCGTGTGGACGTGGCCCCGGGCGGTGACATCGGGGTGAACGGAGACGTCACGTGGGACGGCACCTGTGGGTCCACGGGCGGCACCCTCCGATGTGGCAAGGACTTCACCGCCACCGGCACCGGCTTTGCACCCACGGGAGGAACGGTGATGCTGGACGGTTCGGGGGGCGGCGTGCTGTCGGCTTCCGGGGCCGTGTTCCAGACCCTGGAGATTGCAGCCGGGTCCAAGACCGTGGCCGGCGCTGGCACCGTGGCTTTCGACAAGGAGCTCCGGGTCTCTGGCGGCACCTTCACCACGGCCGGGGGCGTCACCCTGTCCCCCAAGGCGGCGGCTGCCATTCGCGTTCCTGCGGGCGGCACCCTGGAACTCCATGGCGACTCCTGGCGAAATCCCGTCCTGGTGGCGGGGCAATCCTCGGGTCGGTGGACCTTCGAGGTGAAGGGAACCGTGGGGCTTCGTTTCTTCACGATCCGGGACCTGGACACGGGCGGGCTCCACGTGGACGGCGGCGCCTTTGCCGGCGACCCGCTCCTCGGCAACGGCACCTTTGACGCGGGCGCCCCGGCCGGTGTCTACTTCAAGGTCTCCGGATTCAACCAGACCACCACGCTCCGGAACGTCTACTTCCGCACCGATCCCGGCACCAGCGCCAAAAACGTTCAATACGCGGCTACCACGGGCCGAATCGTGTTCGAGAACGCCCTGGGCGCCTTCAAGGGCGCGGCGCACGAGAACGATCCTAATGGCCGCGTGGATTGGACCCTCGGTCCCACCTCCGCGCTGCGACTGACCGAGGTCTACCAGGATTCCCCCCGGGGCGTCGAGGTGGCGGCCCTGGACACGCCCGTGGATCTGGACGGCCGCATCCTGGCCTTCGGCAAGGCGGGCGGCGCCACCGGCTCCTTCACGCTACCGGTTCGGGTGCTCGAGCTGGGCGACTACGTGGAACTCCGGGAAGGCACCGGCTCAGGCGGCCCCAGCCTGGTCTTCCTGGGCGGCGCCCTCCCCTGGAGCGTGGGCGGCGGCGGCTTTGCGTCGGTGCAGAACACCGCGACCGGAGGAGGCATCGATTTCGTGCGGTGGGGCGGCTCCAGCCAGGCCGCACCCACGGGCACGGCGTTCACCGATGCGCGCGGCTCCTTGCCCGCGCCCGAAGCAGGCCAGAGCCTGGGCCGAGACATGGACCTCACCGATACCGACACCCGGGAAGACTGGGAGCCCGGTTCGGGCAGACACGCCACCTACCCCACCCGCGGGGCCCGGAACATCCTCTTCGGCGTGCCCTATCTGTGGGAGGGCGGGGAGGATCCCAACCCCTTCACTGTGGACGCGCCCGGCCCCGCCAACCTGTGGCACGTGGACGTGAAGCGGTTCTTCAATCCCAACAGCCGAAAACCCGAGGCCGGCCCGCCTCCGGACCGCAAGGCCTGGACCTTCAACACGGGCAGCCCGGCGTACAATTACAAGACCGGCGGCCGCGTCCTGGGCGCCCTGCTGTCTCCGCCCATCCGACTGCCCGATGAAACCGATGTGCGGCTGGGCTACTTCGAGTGGCTCGAGACCCGGAATCCTCCGGCCAAGGACAAGGACCTCTGCATCGTGGAGATGCGCGAACTCGGCACCACGCTGTGGGTACAGCTGGTCAAGTACACTACCCTCGTTTCTTCCTTCACCGAGCGCACCCTGGACGTGTCGGCCCTGAAGGGCAAGGACGTGGAGGTGCGGTGGACCTTCGATTCGGTGGACGCAGATCCCGGCAACCACGAGGGGTGGTACGTGGACTACATCACCGTGTATCGCACCTCCCAGGGGCACCCCCTCGTGAGCCCCTGCCAGAACGGTCCGCCGCCGCCTCCGCCCGCCTCGTCCCCGCCCGAGGGCGACGTGCCGCCCACCGGCGACTGGGTCTACGGGGGATCCGGATTCTACGGCAAGATCGGCCAGCCCACCCAGCTGCGCTTCGTGCCCATCGGGTCCACGGCCCTGGGCATGGAGGTGAAGACGGGATTGTTCGCTGTGCGCAGGGTCCCGGGCCCGAAGCCCGGCACCTGGAAAGACGTGGTGGTGTTCCAGGCCGTGCCGCCGGAGCTGACGGGCTTCATCCGGGGCGAGCCTTATCCCGAGATCCGGCTGCCGCTGCCGGTGGTGCCCGGCCTGGCCTTCCGGGTCTTGCCGGTGGAGGAGGCGTCGATACTGCTGCCTGTCTCGGGCATGCCCGCACCCGTGCCCGATGCCCCGGCGGTAGAGGTGACCGCGCCCGTGCCCCCGGGCGGGGGCGAGGTGGTGATCCGGCCCTTCGGCCTGGATGAGAACCGACAGCCCGTACAGCGGCACACCCTCCGGTTCCTGATCCTCTGGGATTGGCAGTAGCGGGCGGATTCGGAATCCGGACAGCTACTCCACGGCCCGGGTGATGACCAGCGTGAAGTGCGTTTCCGGGAGCCGCATCGGTTTCAGGTGCACCAGGATCTTGAGCTTGTCGCTGTTCTTGAGGCGCATGGATACCGAGGGGAAGTGGTCGCGCATCTCGTCCTTGGCGATGACCCGGGTGCCCCGGAGCACGGCGATGTTGATGTCCTTGACCTCGTCCGCCACCGCCGTGATCATGTGGTAGCCCGCCCGGGGGATATCCACCTGGAAGGCCGCGCCGGAGTCGAGGCCGGGCTTCAAGATCATTCCCCGCTTTTCCAGCACCCTCTCGATGGACTTGACCTTGACGCCGCGGGATTTCAGGTGGAGCTTGAAGACGCGGGTCAGCTCCTTGAGGATCTCCTTCCTGGACTTCCGGCCGCTCTTGAACCGCACGATGTCAGCCACCCATTCCCGGGTGCGAAGGGCCTGGATCTCCTCGGCCTTACCGTCGAGGAGCTCCTTCAGGAGGTCCACGCGCTGGGCGAAGTTGATGAGCACGGCCGAGGGCTTTCTCTGCGGCAGTCCGGTCACCGGGTCGAACACCACGTGGAAGGTGCCGGCGCTGATGACCGCCACCACCTTGCCTTCGCGGTTCATGAGCGGGCTGCCGCTCACCCCGCCGGTCAGGGGCAGGTTGTGGCGCACCAGGAGCTGCTTGGCCGGGAGGGTCTTTCCGTTGAACACGTCGGTGAGCGAGGTGATGTGGCCGATCTGGGAGGTGGGCTGGGGCCGCGCCACGTCGTTCAGGCGCACCCCCTCGATGGGGTATCCCACGAAGGCCACGCCTTCGCCGGCCTTGAGGCGGGTCAGGTTTTCAAAGGGCTCCAGTTCGAGAGCCGGCCCCAGGTCGGCGGCTCCCTTCACGAACATCAGGGCCACGTCGCAGGCCTGGATGAAGGAGGCGCGTTCCCCGGTGCCGGGATCCACGGGCTGGTGATTGTCCACCGTCTGTTTGAACAGGGGGTAGCCCGGGTGGACCTTCACCGACTCCACCTCGAAATCGCGCGGCGGCAGGGCGGAGGAGCGCACCATGAGCTTCTGGCCCGCCTTCAGCTTCTCGAACACCTCGGCTACGTGAGCGTTGGTGGCCACCAACCCCTTGCCCACGACCCAGGCGGTTCCCATGGGCAGATAGGCGTCCTTCCCGGTCCGGAGCAGCACCAGGTAAATAGACGGCTCCACCCGGCCGACCATGTCCCGGAATCGCCGGATGGGATCCTCCTCGGAGATCTTCTTCAGAACGCCCGCGATGTTCTCCCTCTCCTTGCTGGACAGAGTGGAGATCTCCACCCGGGTGGATTCGAGCTTCTTCTCGACGTCCTGGAACTGCTCTTCCTGTTTTTTGGACATGCTGCGGCCCACCAGGAAGGCCAGTCCCACGGTGCAGAGGATCAGCACCACCGCGCCCAGGACGAGGAGGCGGTTGGCGAAGACGTTCCTCCGCAGTTTCTGCAGCGCAGTGTACGGACTCGTCGGTTTCTCGTCCGTGAGCACCACCGTGGACCGCAGCCGGTCGTCGGTGACGGTCTCTACCAGCATCAGGGGGCCGTCCTGTCCGAGGCGGAGCTCGGTCTTCAAGTCCAGGACCTCGTCCTCGTGGCCCGGCCGGCCGTCCAGGTAAACCGGGTTCTTTCCGTTCAGGATGAGACGATACCGCCCCAGGACCCGCATCAGGGCGCAGTGTTCCCGGCTCACCTCTCTCTCCGCCATGGGCAGGACCACGTCGCACTGTTCCGGATCCCGGCCGAAGACGATGTCATCCTTGTCGTCGTCGAAGTCGAGGGTATGCCCCTTGAGCGGACCCGACTTGAAGTGGACTTTCAGCGCCATGGTTCAACCGAGTCTTCCGGCGCAGGGCCGGAGGAGGGAACCTTTGAAACAAAACAGGTTGTCAGGGTTTCACCTTGATGAGTTCGACGTGGAAGATGAGCGTGGCGTTCGGGCCGATCTTCTCACCCTTGCCTTTCTCCCCGTAGGCCAGCTTGCTGGGGATGGTGAACTTGTAGACCGCGCCCTGTTTCATGAGCTGGAGGCCTTCGTTCCACCCCTTGATGACATTGCCCAGCGCGAAGGTGATGGGCTCTCCCCGGGAGAAGGACGAGTCAAAGAGCGTCCCGTCGGTGAGCCAGCCCGCGTAGTGTACCGTGACGCTGGATCCCATCTTCGGCTGCACGCCCGCGCCTTCTTTGATCACTTCGTACTGCAGGCCGGACTTGGTTGTCTTCAGCCTGTCCGGTGCGGACAAGGAGAACTTCGGCGCCTCGAGCGGCTTGATCACCCGTTCCAGGATGAGCTCCCAGGTGGTGGTTGAGTTGGCGGGCAGGGCCTCGCCCCTGGCCTCGTTCTTGAAGCAGAGGGCGGGCGGGACCTCGAAGAGGAACCGGGCGCCACTGGACAGGAGCAGCGGCGCCTCCTTGAGGAACGCCAGCCCCATGTGATCGATGGTGCCCTTGATCTTGGCACCCTGGAATCCGGTCCAGTCCAGGAGCCTTCCCTTCTGGTTCCAGAAGGCGAACCGCAGATCGAATGCATCCGTCTTTGCGACCTTTTCTCCCGTGCCCGGTTCGAGAATCTCGTACTTGAGGCCCGAGGCCGTGGTCTTCGTCTTGGCGGGATCGAGCTTTCTGAACACGGGCTTCGGCCAGATCTCGATGAGCTCCACCTCGAAGATGAGGGTGGAGTTGGCGGGAATCGGGCCATTGGCCTTGGGTCCGTATGCCAGCTTCGAAGGGATGGTGAACTTGAACCGGGCGCCGGGCGTCATGAGCTGAAGGCCCTCGTTCCAGCCCGGTATGACCTTCCCCAGCTGGATCACCATCGGGTTGCCTTGCTTCTTCGAGGAGTCGAAGACCGTGCCGTTCTCGAGCCAGCCCGTATAGTGCACCTTGACGGCCTGGCCCATCTCGGGGTGGGGCGCCTTGGCGCCCGGGTGGAGCACGGAGTATTTCAGTCCGGACTCGGTGGTCTTGGGGTCCTTGTCCTCGGGAATCTTTTGGTCCTGGGCCCACGCCGACCCGGCGAGGAGAAGGCACAGCAGGAGGCAGAGAATACGAGTCACGAATATCTCCAAAAAAAGGTCGGAAAGGATAAAAGCATACACGCAACCGATCACCGGGGCCACCGGTTTCTGGGCAAGCCTGAACGTGTATGATATGGGATGACGAGTCGATAGGTAATCGAGTGACACCCACGACAGGGTGAGTCCCATGCCGATCTCACACCGGTTTTTTAGCTCAAATCGAGCTATTTTGAAGCCGTGAGGTGCCTGACGAATCAAAAATAGCTCGATTTGAGCTAAAAAACCGGTGTGAGATCGGCGGCCCGTTCTGAGAGGGTCACAATATCAAGTCTCCGGTCTGCAGGGGATGCTGACTGACTCCTGGTATTCGAGTCAAAATGGAGAGAGCCATGAGGCGCACACGATACTCCTCCTCGTGTCGGTCAGCGACTCCGGCCCCTGGGTCTTCCAGGGCTACCGGGGCGTGACCGAAAGCCAGTGCCGGGCAAGGGCGGCCTTGCACATTCCGAACGTCACGACCCTGATCGGCCTCCGCATCCACACGGCCTACGTGACGCTCGGTCCCTCTGCGCCCTCCGGTATCCAGTCGATCTCGAACACCTTCTCGTGCTCGATCGCGAAGTGATGGCTCGGAGTCGAGCGCCCGTGGGCCACCCGCTCTCAAGCTGAGGACATCGTATCGCTCTTAGCATGTTCTGTGTGGTATTGTATCCCCTCACGTGGTCCGAGTTTCCTCCATTCGGGGGTGTCGTGAACTCAACGTCCGGTATTCATCCCGTGGTTCGCCACGGGGCCGTGGTTGCGATCCTGGTGCTGGCGGCCTGGCTCCGTCTGGATCGGCTGGACCTCATGGAGTTCAAGGCGGACGAGGCCGGGGCGCTTTGCCTGGCCCACGAGGTTCTCGACGGCAAGGGCCTGCCCGTCCGGGGCCTGGATTCCAGCGTGGGTATAGCCAACCCGCCGCTGTTCATCGACCTGCTAGTGCTGCCGGGCCTGGTCTCCAGGGATCCTGTCTTCTCCGCGGCCTTCCTGGCGTGCCTGAACGTGGCGGCCGTATGGCTCTGCTTCGTGTTCGGCCGGGGGATTGTAGGCGACCGGTCGGCCCTCCTCGCGGCCCTGCTCTTTGCTGCCTCGCCCTGGGCTGTAATTTACGCCCGGAAGATCTGGGCCCAGGACGCCATGGCGTTCTTCTCGGTGCTGGCGCTAGGCGGCCTGCACCACGTCTGTGCCCGGAAGAGCCGGCGCTGGTTCGTGCCCACGGCGTGCGTGTGCCTGGTCCTACCCGGGCTCCACTTCTCGGGCCTCTGGGCCCCGGTGGTGTTCGGGCTCGGGTGCCTCCGATTCCGGCCCCGGGTGGGCTGGAAGGCCTGGAGCCTCGTGGCTGCGGTGGGCCTCCTGCTCCACGGTCCCTACCTGGCGGCGACCTGGCCGCCGGGGGACACGCACTTCGGTTTTTCCCCGTCCGGCTTCACGCTGCTGCCCTTCCTCCACGCGGCGCAGAACCTGGGCGCCTTCGGCTTCCACCACCTCCTCGGCGCCGCCGATGCCGGGTTCTCCCCGTTTGTCCAGCATGGAACGAATCTCCTGTTCGCTGCGGTGGCCGTGGGCTTTGTCTTTGGTTTCATCTTCCTGGTCCTGGCCGTTCTGCGGCCCTGGCTGCCAGGCGTGATTACAGATGTTGAGAACTTCGATGGGGCCGGCGGGAAGATTCTCCTCCTGTGGACCGCGATTCCCATTGCCGGCTTCACCTTGCTTAGCGTGTTCATGCCCGTGCATGCCCACTACCTGGTGATGCTCTATCCGGTGCAGTTCTGGCTGACTGCATTCGCCGTGGATCGCCTCGGTGCGAGGTGGAGGAGGATCGGGTATGCGCTCCTGGTCGGAGCGGCTGCCTCCGGTGTTATCTTCCTCCAGTGCTTCTTCAACTGCATCGAAGAGGCGGGCGGAACCCAGGGAGAGTACGGTGTCGCGTACTGCCATCGCCTGGCCGCGGCCGTGTACGTGGCCGAGGCCGGCGGTGGTGTTATTGCCCCGAGCGATGGGGAAACGTATGACTATCTGGTCGGCACTCTCCGGAGAGCATTCATTTTCCCGGCTCCGCAGTTTCTGATCCTGGAGTGGGA
>CAZAKZ010000009.1:0-79618 GCA_964485695.1 uncultured Planctomycetota bacterium
AGAGAGCACGCTGCCGAGACCGCTACATTTGGAATAATATGAGGGGATGCCTCAGAGTCCGCCCTCTCCATGGCAATGACCCGGTCGTGGGGGACCTCGAACACCATGGTTCCGGCCTCCCTGCCGCGGCGGGCAAAGAAGAACCGGGGTTTCTTCCTCATACCGTAGAGCCTGCGGTCGGTCACCACGATCTCGGTGTTGTTCTGCTGCGTCTTCACGAAGAGTCCTGGCCGGGCGAAGCTCACCCCGACCCCCATGGGTCCGAAGCGAAAGATCTCCTGTTCCTCCGGGGCTTTCTCGGGGGGGGTCGCCTCCATGGTTTTCTCCCGGATTCGAGTATTGTGCCGACACCCGCTCGAGCGATCGGTCGAGAATCCATCATACAATTTCAGGCTGCGAACCGCCAGGATGGGCCCTGTGCGGCTTGACGGGTCTGTCCAGACCCGGTATTTTCGGTGTTCACTAATCAATCGTGGCTGATTGGGTGTCGTCTACCGGACAGACATGCCATGAACCGTTCCTCCAGGAGGTGAGCCGTGAGAAGATCCTGTATCCTCTGCTTAGCGATCCTGATGATTGCGCCTGTCCTCTGCTCCCTGTCCTCCGCCCAGCGGAGTTTCGTGGGAAAGAGACTCTCGGGAGAAACCTTCGTCGATACCGAGGGCCACGTCATCGATCCCGCCCACTACAAGGGCTCCGTCCTGGTGATGTATACCGGCATCCCGTGGTGAGGCGGCTGCATGGTCGAGGCCTCCAGGGTTGGGGCCTTATTAAAGAAGTATGAGAAGAAGAACGTCTTTTTCTTCCACACCCTCGGCGGTGACGGGGAACTCCCCGTTCTCCATTACAAGAAGCACTACCGGCTCCACTACCCGGTGATCCCCGACAATCTCGACTGGATGCGTCACCTGATCCGGGTCAGCGGCATCTCCAATGTGGCGGTGTTCGGCGGAGACGGTGTCTGCGTCTTCAACAAGGGCGACACGGGCCAGGATCTGGACGACTTCTGCAAGGTGATCGATAGGGCCCTGGCCAAGATCAAGGGGCCCAATGCGAAGAAGAAGGCCTATGTCGAAGGCACCACGGTCTACGCGCCGAAGGTGAAGAAGAAGGACGGCAAGATCACCCACCAGCGGATGTCCCGGCTGGCCGCCGGTCCCGACGGGATCCTGCACCTGGTCTACTTCTCGGACGAGAAGGGATCCAACGACATCTATCTCAGATCGTGCGTCAAGGGCACCTGGGGCAAGGACGTGGTCGTCGCCGGGTCCAAGGCCGATGAATACGCCCCCACGGTCGTCGGCCTGCCGGGGGGGCGGGCCCTGGTGGCCTACGTGGCCATGGGAAAGAAGTGCTACGACATATTCACGGTCCGGGTCGACAAGGGCAAGGCGAAAAAGCCGAAGCAGGTGACCCGTTCCAGAGACGACGCCATGGGGCCCGTGCTCGCCCGCGGCTTGAAGGGCGACATCTGGCTGACCTGGTACGAGTGGGCCGTCATGGGTGAATACTCCCGGGATCGAGAGGTCTTCCTCGCCCGCGCCAAGGGAAAGGGCTGGTCCAGGAAGGTCCAGATCAGTCCCAGAAGCGTGCCGACCTACGAAGACCACGGGGAACCGGTGGTATGCTCCGATAACAAGGGGGGGGCCTGGGTGGCCTGGACCTGGGACTACCACGGCACCCTGCAAAGCAAGCCGCCGGTGGACGAGAACTCGATCTTCCTCCGGCACGTCAGCAAGAAGCTGAAGCCTGGAAACATCCTGGCCCCCGGTTTCCGCGGCGAAGGCCGGGCCCGGGACTACGTGCCGACCCTGGCGGTCACGGCCGAAGGCACACCGTGGATCGCCTGGGACAACAGCCACAAATCCTCTCAGGGCTACAACGCCAAGGCCATCTTCCTGAATCACCTCGCAGGGGACGATTTCCGGGAACAGGACGAAGTGTCCGCCCACAAGGGCCAGATCGATTCCCCCGGTCTCCTGGTGGACCCCGGTGGAGGCCTTCGCCTCGTGTGGGGCCAGGAAACCCGGAACGGCTGGGAGCTGATGCAGAGGAGCGTGGGCAAGGAAAAACCGGGAAAGGTGAAAAGGATCAAGGTGAAGAGCAAGCGTCCCCGGTTCCCCAGTGCCTGCTTCGATGCCCAGGGCCGGCTCTGGGTGTCCTACACGGATACGAGTTCCAAGAATTGGAAGGTGCGGGTGGTCAAGGCGGATTGACAGACCCTGGAGCCGCTCAGGGTTCCGATTCCCCTCCCTCGTCTTCCTCCTCTCCCGGCGTGAACGTCTCCCCCTCGCTCCGGGCGATGACCGCGGCGCAGGTGGAGTCGCTCCAGTTGTTCACGGCCGTGCGCAGCATGTCCAGGGGCCGGTCAATGGCCAGGAGCAGCATGACCCCCTCCAGCGGCAGCTTGAGCACGCTCAGGATGGTGGTCATCATGACCAGGCCCGCCGACGGGATGCCGGCCGCGCCGATGGAGGCCAGCAGCGCCGTGATCACCACGATGATCTGCTTGCCCAAGGTGAGTTCGAAGCCCGTGGTCGAGGCGTAGTACTGCGCCAGGAAAAGCACTCCCACGCACTCGTAGAGCGCCGTGCCGTCCATGTTGACGGTGGCCCCGAGGGGCAAGGTGAACGAGGCCGTGCGGTTGCTCACCCCCCCACGCTTCACCACGGACCGGAGGGTCACGGGCAGGGTCACCGACGAGGAGGAGGTGGAAAAGGCGGTGAGGAGCGCCGGGCTCACGGCCCGGGCCCAGCGCAGTGGATTCACCTTGCCGATGAGCGACAGGATCAGCGGCAGGGTGAGAGCCGCGTGGATGGCCAGGGCCCCCACCACCGTGAGCATGAGCCAGAACAGCGGGATGAACACCCCCAGGCCGCTGGCGCCCACCACCCTGGCAATGAGGGCCACCACGCCCAGGGGGATGAACATGAGGATGAACTCGGCGATCTTCATCATCACCTCGAAGGCGGCGTCGAAGAACTTCTTGAGCAAGTCCGCGTGTTCTCCGCCCAGGCGGGTGATGAAGACGCCGAAGAGAAGGGCAAACACGATGACCTGGAGGATGCTGCCGTTTGAAGAGAAGGCCTGGAACACGTTTTTCGGAACCATGCGGAGAAAGATCCCCACGAAGCTCTCGTCACCGGCGAGGTCCTCGGCCGAGACGGCCTGGGTCAACGAGATGTCCGCATTCCACCCGGGCTGGATTGCGTTCACGAGGCACAGGCCGACGAGGATCGCGAGCAGACTCGTCATTACGTAGAAGATGAGGGTCTTCAGACCCATGCGGCCCAGGGCGCCCAGGTTCCCGACGCTGGTGACGCCCGAGATGATGGAGGTGAGGATCAGCGGCACGATGAGCATCTGGAGGCACCGCATGAAGAGCTCGGCGAGGAAGTTGAAGGGCTCGAGCGCCCGGGCCCGCGCCGAGTCCGCGCTCATCTTCACCGTGGCGGAGACCCGGGTACTTTCACCGCTCCGGTCGAGTGTCACCACCACAACGTCGGCCACGTTCCTGGGGGCCAGGGCCTTGTCGAAGTCCTTCGCCGACTTCACGGCCGCGCCCTCGACGGCCAGGATGCGGTCCCCCGCCCGGATGCCCTCGGGCGCCGTGCCTTTCTGAATGCTCTTCACCCGGAGGATGCCGCCCTCCTCGGCCACGGTGATGCCCAGGGTGGGGCGAGGATCGGCCTGCTGGATCAGGAGCCCGCCGCCTACCCCCACCAGGATGGCCAGGACGATCTGCCAGTGGATCCTGAGCTTCCAGACCTTGAGGAAGTTCATCTCGCCTCCCGTCGCGCGCAGTGCATGGAGCGCTTCATGTAGAGTTCATTGTCTCATTTGCCCGCGAATCGTGTATGTTCCTGTTGCAACAGGAACTTGATACTGTAACCACACCGGCACGGGAATAAAACCCCTGAAGCCACGCGGGCCAGCAGGTAGAATACCCGGCCTGACCCGTTCCCGGAGAGGTGCCGTCCATGGCCGAGGTGATTCTGGAACACGTTTCCAAGACGTTTCCCGGCGGCGTCCGGGCCGTGCAGGACCTCAGCCTCACGGTTTTGGACGGCGAGTTCCTGGTGCTGGTGGGCCCGTCCGGGTGCGGAAAATCCACGGCGCTGCGGTGTATCGCCGGCCTGGAGGAGGCCACCGAAGGCGTCATCCGCATCGGCGGACGAAAGGTGAACGACCTGGAGCCCAGGGACCGCGATGTAGCCATGGTGTTCCAGAACTACGCCCTCTACCCGCACATGACCGTGGGGCAGAACATCGCCTTTCCCCTGAAGATGCACCGGGTGCCCGGGGCCGAGATCCAGGCCCGGGTGAAGGAGGCCGCGGACATCCTCGGCCTTACAGACCTCCTGGACCGGCGGCCCCGGGCGCTGTCGGGCGGCCAGCAGCAGCGCGTGGCCCTGGGTCGCAGCCTGGTGCGCAAACCCGCGGTGTTCCTGTTCGACGAACCCCTGAGCAACCTGGACGCCAACCTCCGCACCGAGATGCGCACCGAGATCGGCCGCATCCACCGGGATCTGGGCGGCACCATGATCTACGTGACCCACGATCAGGCCGAGGCCATGATCCTGGGGGACCGCATCGCCGTGCTCCGGGACGGTGTTCTGCAGCAGCTGGCCGAGCCCCTCGAAGTGTTTGACCACCCCGCCAACCGGTTCGTGGCGGGATTCCTGGGCACGCCCGGCATCAACTTTCTCAATGGGCGCCTGGAGGGAGGCGCCTTCACGGCCGGCGAGCATCGCCTGCCCCTCGACCACACACCCCGGAGCGGCGTCGAGGGACCGGTGCTCCTGGGGGTGCGGCCCCAGGACCTCAGGGCCGTGGACCGGGCCGATGCACCGTCGCTTCCGGGTGTGGTGGAGGCCTTTGAACACCTGGGCCACGAGGCGTTCGTCCACGCCCACACCGCGGCCGGCCGCGTGGTGGCCGCGGCGGACCTCGGATTCCGGACGCGCCACGGCGACACCGTGCGCCTGGTGCCGGATCTCGAGCGCCTGCTCTTCTTCGATCCCCAGGACGGCCGAATCCTTGCTGCAGGTGAAGGAGGGAGACACTGAGGAACCAAGCCTCCTCGCCCCGGGAAAAAAAGCGCGGCCCCCGGCCGCACCGGCTGCGCTTCCTGGCGGCCCTCGGAGCCCTGTGCGTCCTGGCCTACGCCCTCTGGCCCCGGGGAGGCCTGGTCCACGGCCGCAAGGAGCTGGTGTTCTTTGCCTGGGCCTCGAGCCGGGACTACAACCTCCTGAAGCGCCTCATCAGGGAGGACTTTGAGCCCAAGCACCCGGAGTTCCGGGTCAAGGTGCTGAATGCTCCGGACGTGAACGAGAAGCTGAAGACCATGATCGCAGGCGGCATGCCCCCCGACGTCATGGGCCTGGACATCAACACCCTGGCCTCGTACGAGGACCAGGGGGTGATCCTGGACATCCAGGACCTCTTCGAAAAGGACGTGGCCGCGGGCCGCCTCGATCCGGACGACTACTTCCCCATCGGTCTGGAAGCCCTGAAGTTGCGGGGCCGCCTCCACGGCCTGCCCAAGGGCTTCACGCCCTACGTCCTCTACTACAACAAGGATCTCTTCGACAAGGCGGGCCTCCCGTATCCCAGGGACGGCTGGACCTGGGAGGACCTGCGCCACGCCGCCCGGAGCATTGCCAAGGACGAGGACGGGGACGGCGTCGTGGACACCTTCGGCCTGAGCCACTCCCACTGGCTCCAGGGCCTGGCGCCCTGGGTGTGGCAGAACGGGGGCCGGTTCCTGGACGAGACCCGCACCCGGTGCACCCTGGACGAGGCCGAGGCCGTTGAGGCCCTCCAGTTCCTGAAGGACATGATGAGCGAGCCGGGGGTGGCCATCCCGGACCAGCTCGCCGCCGGCATCAAGACCGGCACCAGCAGCATCTCTCTCTTCGAGCGCGGTCGCCTCGGCATGTACGGTCCGGTGGGCTTCTGGATGGTGTTCTACTTCGCCAAGATCGATCCGGACCGGGTGCGGTGGGACGTGGCGCCCCTGCCGGTGCGGCGAAAGGGCGCCCCGCCGGCCACGGCCGTGGCCGAGACCGCCTACTGCGTCAGCGCCCGGTCCCGGTATCCCCGGGTGGCGTACGACCTGGTGAAGTTCCTGTCGGGATTCAAGGCGCAGCGGGCCTTCATGCGCCTCGGCGTGGACGTGCCGGTGCTGAAGTCGGTGGCGGCCCTGCCCGAGTTTCTGCACCGCGAAAAACCGCCCCGATCCACCCACGTCTTCCTCGAGGCCCTGGACCACGCCCGGATCATGCCCACCACCCGGGAGTTCCAGGAGCTGGACGCCATCGCCAAGAGCCGCCTGGAGAAGGTGGTGGTGCTGGGCACCTCGAACGCGAAACCCGCCTGCGAGGAGGTGGCCCGGGAGATCAACCGCGTCATGGAGCGGAACCGCAGGCAGGCGGCCGAACCCCTGCCGCGGCTCCGCTGGGCGTGGGCCCTGGGTGCCGTGGCCCTGGCCATGGCGCTGATCGCCGGATTGTTCCTGGCCACCCGCGGCCCGCGGCCCACGCCGCTCGGGCGCCGCGAGGAGCGCGCCTTCCTCTGCCTCGTCTCCCCCTGGATCGTGGGATTCGGCCTGCTCTTCCTCGGGCCCATCCTGGCCTCTCTGGTGCTCTCGTTCTCGGACTGGTCCGCCCTGGTGCCGCTCACGGAGGCGCGGTTCGTGGGCCTGGAGAACTACCGGGAAATGTTCGGGAACGACCCGGACTTCCTGAAGAGCCTGAAGGTGACTCTGGTCTACGCGGGGGTGAGCGTACCGCTGGGCCTGGGACTTGCCCTCGGCCTGGCCGTGCTGCTGAACCTGAAGGTGCGGGGCATGGCGGTCTACCGCACCATCTTCTACCTCCCCGTCATCGTGTCGGGCGTGGCCGTGGCCGTGCTGTGGCGGTGGCTCCTGGACGGGAGGACCGGGCTCCTGAACACGGCGCTCCGGGCCGTGGGTGTCTCGGACCCGCCCGGCTGGTTCATGAGCGAGACGTGGGCGCTCCCCGCCTTCATTCTCCTCAGTCTCTGGATGGCGGGCGGGCCCATGATCATCTTCCTGGCCGGCCTCCAGGGCATCGACGAGCGGCTCTACGAGGCGGCCCGCATCGACGGAGCGGGACGGTTCCGGCGGTTCTGGCACGTCACCCTGCCCGGCCTCTCGCCGGTGATCCTCTTCAACCTCGTCATGGGCATCATCGGTTCGTTCCAGGTCTTCACCCAGGCCTACATCATCACCCTGGGCGGCCCCAACAACGCCACCCTGTTCCTGGTGCTGGACATCTACAACCAGGCCTTCCGGTTCCACCGCATGGGGTACGCGGCGGCCATGGCGTGGATCCTCTTCCTGGTGGTCATGGCCCTGACCCTCCTGGTGCTCCGGACCGCCCGGCACTGGACCCACGCGGAGGGAGAACCCAAATGAGGATGAAGCCGATCGACCGCGCCGTGGCCTACGCCCTCCTGGCGTGGGGCACCGTGCTCTTCATCCTGCCCTTCGTGTGGATGGTGTCGTCCTCGTTCAAGACCGACCAGGAGATCCGGACCGAGTATCCGCCGCGGCTCCTGCCCCGGAAGTGGCACACGAAAAACTACCAGAGGGTGTTCGGTATCGAGGTCAACGACGAGAAGGGGAAACCCCTGCCCGTCGTCAAGAACTTTCCCTTCGAGCGCTATCTCCTGAACTCCACCGTCATCACCCTCTTCTGCGTGGTGGGCCAGGTCTTAGTGGCCTCGCTGGTGGGGTACGCCTTTGCCCGGCTCCGGTTCCGGGGCAAGAACGTGCTCTTCCTCCTGGTCCTGGCCACCATGATGCTGCCGCAGCAGGTGACCATGGTGCCGCTGTTCATCCTGTTCCGCACCCTGGGCTGGATCGACACCTACAAGCCCCTGATCCTGCCGTCCTTCCTGGGCGGATTCCCCTTCTTCATCTTCCTGTTCCGGCAGTTCTTCCTCTCCATCCCCCGGGAAGTGGACGAGGCGGCCCGCATCGACGGCTGCGGCCCCCTCGACATCTGGTGGCGCATCCTCCTGCCCATGGCGAAGCCCGCGGTGGCCACCGTGGCGGTGCTGACGTTCCTGTGGACCTGGAACGACTTTCTCCAGCCGTTGATCTACCTGAACAGCCACGACCTGCGCACCGCGGCCCTGGCACTGAGCGACTTCAAGTCGCACCACGGGGAATCGCACCTGGATCTGCTCATGACCGCCTCGGTCATCGTGCTGGTGCCGTGCCTGGTGCTCTTCTTCCTGGCCCAGGTGGCCTACTTCAAGCAGATCCAGGTGTCCGGGAGCAAGGGGTAGTGCGGACTTCCCGAGCTACCGGGCGTAGGCCCAGTGAGGTTCTGTTGATCCGGCGTCCATCTCCTGTCCAATTTCGCCTGGTGTGAATGAACCTGATTTGACTCATCCAGTGCGGATGAAATCCGGCCTTCGCCCAATGGGCGTAGTTCGCCCCCTCAAAAGGGGGCGAACTGAAACCACTCGCCAGGTGAGGAATCGATTACTTGATCAGCACCATCCTGGAGGTCGAGTGCACGTGGATGTTCCCCGGTGCACCCAGGCGGAACGTCATGAAGGCCGTGAAGAACTTCATGCCGATGAGGCCCTTGTGCCTGGGGATGTTCACGTGGCTCGTGGCGTGGCCGGACTTGCTCGTGACCCCGGAGAAGTTCTCGAAGACCGGGCTCGGGAACATGATGCTCATGAGAAAGACCCAGTCGGGAACCAGGCGCAGGAGGCGGTTGCCCGCAAGGGGAATACCCGGGCGGTCACCGAGGGAACACGCGGCCTGGTAGAGGCTGCCCGTTGAAGTCGGCGCCTGCAGGTTGTAGGTGACCCGGGTTCCGGGCGGAGCGGTCTGGTGCGAGGCCTTGAGCCTCACGTTCTCGATCTTGAACTTGGTCCGGAGGAGATGCTTCTTCCTCAGGCAGTCCAGATAGGTGATGCGCGCCTCGTACGTGCCGTGGGGCACGCGCACGGACATCCTGCCCGACTGGTCCCAGGTCCACGCCTTGTGGGCCAGCGGCTTGATGGGGACGATGACCGGCATGCTCAGCGGACTGTAGACCAGCTTTCCGTTCGAGTTGTAGATGGACCACGGAGCGGAGCTCGGGAGGTAGATGGTGCACCGGAGGCGATTCTCGATCTTGAGCAGCACGGACTGGTCCATGGGCACGGGATCCGGGTAGACGGTCCAGAGGACCTGAGCGCTGCCGAGGGGGGCCAGAACCGCCAGGAGCAGGAACAGGCAGACGAATCGGTTCACTTTCATGGTACTTCTCTCCTTCATACCAGAGGGACGGATGTCCGGTGCGGCCTGTGATCTCAGCCCCTGGCCCCGGCCTGCCGGAAACGGTGAATTACGCCATCGATCGACCCAAATGACCGGCCATTAGATATCTCTATGATCCGGTTCCTGGCCGTGGTTGAATGGGAAGCGGAATTTTTTTGATTTTCCCCGAGGATGCGGCATGAATCACCCCCAAGGCAAGTTTCGAGACCAGGTGGCCGTGGTGACCGGCGCCGCCCGGGGCATGGGACGGGCCATGGCCGAGGCCCTGGCCGGGGAAGGCGCCCGCGTGGTGGTGACCGACGTGGACGGCGAGGGCGCTCGACGGGCGGCGGAGGGCCTGGATCCCGGAGGAACCCGAGTCCTGGGATTCAAAACGGACGTGACCCGGGAAGACGAGGTGGCCGGCATGGTCGACAGGACCCTCGAGGCCTTCGGCACCGTCTCCATCCTGGTGAACAACGCCGGCGTGCTCCTGTCCACCCGGGTGGACCAGATCACCAAGGCGGAGTGGGATCGGGTCCTGGACGTCAATCTGAACGGCACCTTTCTCTGCACCGCGGCCGTGCTCCCGATCATGAAGAAGAACGGCTACGGCCGCATCGTGAACCTGTCCTCCTCGGCCGGCCGGAGCGTCAGCACCCTGGGTGGCGCCCACTACACCACTTCCAAGGCCGCGGTCCTCGGCTTCACCCGGGCCCTGGCCAGGGAGATGGCTCCCCACGGCATCACTGCAAACGCCGTGTGCCCGGGCCTCATCGACACCGAGATGGTGAGGCTGAACTGCTCGCCGGAGCGGCTCAGGGCCTACGAGGAGAGCTTCCCTGTCTCCCGGCTGGGAACGCCGGAGGAGGTGGCGCAGCTGGTGGTGTTCCTCTGCGCCGATGCGGCCTACATCACGGGCGCGTCCATCGACATCAACGGCGGGGACCTCATGATCTGAGCCTTTTTTCCGGTTCCGTTCCAACGAAGCGCCGCTACCCGATGTATTGACGGTGTCCGCAATACCAGGTATGCTGAATTCCTGGACAAGTATCCATCCATCTCGTGTTGATTGATCTGGACCCGTCGGTTCAGTTCCTCGGATCATATTACAGAGGTAGCATCCATGAAAAACACCCTCGCCTTTATCGCATTGCTGGCGCTCCTGTCCGGAACGGTCACGGCCGGAGAGATCTACCTGCCCTCCAACACCCCCACCCGTGGAAGCGGGCCCAACTCCTGGCCGTTCAGCACCTATTCCGCCTGGCGCTACCAAGAGCTCCTCCCCGCCAAGATGCTGGGCGGCCAGCCCTTCCGGATCAAGGAGGTGAGTGTCGCCTTTGCCTCCGGCAAGACCGGCTGGAAGGCCAGCCAGTTCCAGCTCCGCATCGCCCACACCTTCCAGACCTCGCTCAGCATGACCTTCGCCACCAACCTGGGCGCCAGTCCCGTGGCCCTCATAGACGGACCCCACACATTCAACGCGGTGGGCAACCAGTGGAGCCCCCTTGGCATCACGAACACGAACTTCACCTACGACGGCTCGAGCAGCCTCGTCCTGGAAATCCGGTACAACCGCGGCTCTGGGACCAATGGCGGAACCGTGTGGACCGACCCGCTGATGGAGCGGTGCTACACCCACACCGGCAGTACCAACGATCCGTACAACGCCACCACCTGTATCGTCCCGGTCCCCGGCGCCATGATGGGCATGAAGCTGCGCATCACCACCGTCGACACCCAGATCGTGGGGTCCGGCACGGGCCGCATCGGAACGAACCTCGGCCTGTTTCTGATCTCTCCTCCGGACGGCGGCCTCCCCTACCAGGTCGCCTCGTCCTTCGGCACCGGGCCCCTCCCCCTCGGCAAGCGTCAGATCGGTCTCACCCTCGACAATCTCATGGTCTTGACCGTGGAAAACAAGCTGCCCATGATCTTCCAGAACTACACCGGCATCCTGGACAACGCGGGCAAGGGCAAGGCCAACATCGCGATCCCGGCGATGCCCGCCCTGGTGGGCGTGCGGATCCATTCCGCCTTCTTGACCCTCAAGGCCAGCGCGCCGCTGGGCATCCAGTCCATCTCGAACACGTTCACCTTCTCCGTCACGAAATAGCTGGAATTTCCGAGCTGCCGGCCGGGATCTCCCGGCCGGCTTTTTTTGTACGGAAGAAAATAGGTACAAGGCCCTTTTTCGATCCTGCAGCTTTTCGTACATTACCTGGAAAGAAATCCATAGTCCCTGTGTGAAACGACTCTCCATGCCCAACGTCGACCAGTTCGAGAGCGCCTTCCGCGCCGCGGCCAAGGAGGTCTTTTCGTACAAGGCCGTCGAGATCCGGAAAGTCCTGGTAGTGACCGACCTCGAGGCCGGAAAGGCCGAGGCCTTCAGCGAGAGGGCAAAGAGGTTCCTGGAGGTCCTGGACGACTCCACGCAGTGGACCCTCGCCTCCCGCGACACCTTTGACACCGTGGGAGGTCTCCTGGACCTGGTGGAGCAGGAGGCCCCCGACCTCATCTGCTCGTACCGGAATCTCCGGAGCCGGGCCTGGAGGTGGCCCTACAGCCTCGGCGTGCACCTGGACGTCCTCACCCAGGTGACCCCCATCCCGGTCATGGTATTCCCGCACCCGAGATCGGATACCGGCGCCGGTCGCGTTTCCGAGGGCACCCGGGTGGTCATGGCCCTCACCGACCACCTCACGGGCGACGCCCGGCTGGTGAACCATGCCGCCCGATACACCGGGAAGGACGGCGTCCTCATCCTGGCCCACGTCGAGGATCAGGTCGTCTTCGATCACTACATCGAGACCATCTCAAAGATCCCATCCATCGACACCGACTCCGCCCGGGAGGCGTTGTTCCAGCAGCTTCTGAAGGAGCCGAAGGACTACATCCTGTCCTGCCGCGAGGTGCTGGAGGGCCAGAACCTGCCGCTCAGGACCGACGCCGTGGTGACCTTCGGCCACCGCCTCCGGGAATACCGCCGCCTGGTGGAGGCGCACAACGTGGACCTCCTGGTCATGAACACCAAGGACGAGGACCAGCTGGCCATGCACGGCCTGGCCTATGCCCTGGCCGTGGAGATCCGGACCCTTCCGCTGCTGCTGCTTTGAGGGAGCCCGAAGAAGCAAACCATGCCCGACTTCACTCCGCTGCTCATGACCGAAACCGCCCCGGGCCCCCACGGCGAGGTCTCCACGGCCGTGACCCTGGGATTCGCCGCCCTGCTGGTGGGCCTCATCGCGTGCCTGGCCCTGGAAGAAAAGCTCCACGCCAGGAAATCGGTCATCGCCGGTCTCTTTGCCGCCGTGTGCCTCGTCCTGGGAGACGCTTTCCACCTCATCCCCCTGGGCCAGGTCATGGTGGGAGGCCACGGCATCGACATGCCCGTCTACATCCCCCCCATCGACTGGAACGTCATCGCCATCATCCTGGGCTCCAGCCTCTTCGTGGACATCACCTCCCGGTCCGGCCTCTTCACGTGGGTGGCCATCCGCCTGACCAAGGCCTCCCGGGGCGACCCCCTCCGGCTCCTCACCCTCTACGGCGTCATGACCGTGGTGTTCTCCGCCGTCCTCAACAACGTCACGGCCATGATCATCGTGGGATCCCTCACCGCCGTCTCTCTGGAAAAACTGGGCCGCCGGGACAAGCTCCTGGGATTCCTGCTGGTGGAAGGATTGCTGACCAACGTGGGGGGTCTCCTCACGCTGATCAGCTCGGTGCCCAACATCATCGTGGGCACCACCGCTGGCATCACCTTTGTCCGGTTCTTCCTGGCGGCCTGCCCCTACGTGGCCGTGGCCACGGTGGTGACGCTCTGGCTCGGCGCCCGGCTCTTCGGAATCCGGCGCCTCAAGGACGCCGGGCAGCGCGATGAGGCCCGGGACCTGGTGGCCAGCTTCGACGAGCGGGACGGCATCGAGAGCCAGGGATTCTTCTGGTTCGGCACCGCCATGCTCGTACTGTTCATCACGGTCATCGCCACCACCCCCGTGCTGCCCGTCATCCAGGACCTCGGTATGGGGTACGTGGCCCTGGCCTTTGGCGCCCTCATGCTGGTGCGCTTCAGGGCCACGGCCGAGAAGTTCTACCAGGCCCTGGACTGGGATCTCCTGGGATTTTTCTGCGGCCTGTTCGTGGTCATCAACGTCATGGAGCACGCAGGCGTCCTGGCCCTTATCGGCCACGGCCTGTCCGTTGTCATCGACCTGGGACCGACCACCGGCAGCGGCCTCGTGCTGGTCTCCTCGTCGGTGGCCAGCTCGGTCACCGACAACATTCCACTGGCGGCCATGCTCGCAAAGATCCTGGCCGCCGACCCGGTCATCGGCTCCGACCCCGGTTCCTCCTTCTGGTGGGCCGTGGTGTTCGGCGCCAACCTGGGCGGCAACATCACCCCCATCGGATCGGCCTCCACGCTGGTGGCCGTGACCATCATCCACAAGCACGACCTGACCCTGACCTTCGGGGGATTCGTCGCCAAGGCGATGCCGTTTGCCGTCCTCCAGATCGTGCTGGCCGTGGTCTACGTGCTGGTTTTCCTGTGAGGCGTCACCGCTTCCGCTCCCGTTCCCACTTTCGCACCTGGCCACGCCAGTAACTCAGGGCGCGAGCCGTCGGCACCAGGCGGATCTCGCCCTCGAGGACCAGGATGGACACCTTTTCGTTCGCCAGCCCGCGTGCCAGATCACTCCCTCTCAGGAGGTCGAGGGCCGAGAGCGTCAAGCCACTCCATTCGCGGTGGAATTTTTCACCCTGCATCTCGGAGAACGAATACACTCGGCGATTCGAGACCTCCACATCGAATCGGGCGGTGGTGCCGGCCGCTGCCGCGATGAGGCGGACCGTCTCCACTGCGGTGTTCCTGAAGAGAACCTCAATCGGAATGCGCTTGTGAGCAAGGCGTTTCATCACCGCGGGTTCGGTGTACCAGTGGAGCTGGAACCATTCCTCGTTATCGATGAGAAATGTACGCGCCTGGGGGTGCTGCACACGTGCGAGTGCAAATCCGGCGATCTTCTGGCACTGAATGGCCAGCCACTCCGCGCCGGGCTCCGGCGACTTCCGGAGGTAGCCGAGCAGCACCTCGCTGTATCCATCCGGATCAAGGTCACCGAGGGTCTTCAGCGCCTCCAGCTCGACCCTCACGTCGGCCACATCGCCGCGCTCCTTGTGCTTTTTTCTCGCCTCCTCGAGAACCTCGGCCACGGCCAGGGCATGCTTCCGGTCGCCGCAGAGGGAGAGTGCGTTCAGCGCGGCCACACGCGTCTGCAAGTCGGCGTACCGCACGAACTCGAGGACCTTCCAGGCCACATCCTTGACCTGCATCTGCGACAGGCACTCCAGTACGGCATGACGAACAACGGACGCTTCATCGTCGAGGAGCGTCCGTACGACGGAGCCGCATTCGTCTGGATCCAGACGGATCACCGCCGGTCCGGCCGCCTTGCGCACCTCCTCCTTGGGATGCCGTGTCAATAGGCGCAGCACGGGGAGGGCTTCCTTTGCACGGAGAAGAACGAGTTGCTCGATGGCTGCGCATATCACGGGGATTGCCTCGCGCCGAACCAGGGGGATCAGGTACGGAATCGCGTCCCTGTCCAGGGTGTCTGCCATCTCGCACACCACCCGAGGCCGGTCCGCGGACTGATCCCGCCCGAGCTTCCCGAGAAGGCGAGCAGCCTCGTCCTTCAACCACGCACGGTAGCGGACGCTCTCGAGGAATCGCTCCAGGGCCGGCGCCGAGACACCCGTCCCGTTCACGAGCGTGCGAATGGACCTTGCCGCGGCCAGGGCCACGGTCAGGTCGCAATCCTCCAGGGTGGTCGCGAGGGCCTCGACCACGGACAACGCCTCGGTGCTATGGAGGGAAAGAGCCGTGGCTGCCGCCTTTCTCACCTTTGGATCGCCGTCTTTCAGTGCCTTGAGCAAGGCTGCGGAAAGAGACACGAGGATTCTCGGATTCTCCATCAGCATGCGCGCCGTGTGCGTGCGCACGCTTGCCTCCTTGTCCTCGAGCGCGGCGTGCAACGTCTTTCGCAGCGCCGGGGATACTTTCTGCGCCTTGACGAAAAACGACACGGCCAGACGCCGCTCGTGGGGATCAAACTGTTTGAATCCTTCGGCAAGGGGCTCAATCAGCGCGTGCTTGAACGGGGAGTCCTTTTTCAGGGCGTGCAGCGCGGCCGTACGGGCCGCGTCATTGTCTCCGCGAAAAGCAGCCGCCAGCACGGTGAGGGCGGCCTTTCGGAGGGAATGGACATCTCGAACACGGCCCCTGCCTTCCAGCCTGTCCAGGACGTACTCCGTGTCCGTTTCCAGGAGCAGCCGGGCCGCCTCCACCCGGTCGACTTCACCGAGGAATCCGAGGGCGCGCTCCGGATCACCGAGACGATTCGCTTCACACAGCATCTCGAACGCAAGCAGCTGCCGGACGCCCGGACCGGACTCGAGCATCCTGCGAACCGCGGCCCTGCCGGCCTTGCCAATACGCAGGAGCTGCCGCACGTGGCGGCGGGCGATCTTCACCGGAGCACGCTTCATGCGCTGCTCGAGCCGTTTCACCGCGGTCTTGGGCATGGTGGTCGCATTTTCGAGAGCGTGCTGCGCGCCACGGTGAATCCAGGTCTCTTCGGACTCGAGGAAGTCCACGACGGCCTCGGCGCCCTTGGGCCCGGCAATGAGAAGAACGTGGAACACCTCGTGCGCGCGGTCGTCCTCGTTCGTGCCGATCTGCTCGAGGAGCGCGGGCACCGCGGGCGCGACCTTTTCCCCCCAGTCCTGAACCCGAAGCGACGCCCGCACCTGCACGGCCGGGTCCGGGTCCGCCACCAGCGGCACGAGCGCATCCAGGGCTTCGGGGCCGATGCGGACGAGGGCCTTGACCACCGAGAGACGCACCTCGGCCCCTTCGGGACCGGTGTGCGTCCTCCGGATCTTCACGAGCGTCTCGATGCCCTCGGCCCCTTTTCCGGCAAGGGCGTCGATTCGCGCCTGGAGGGCGCGCGTCCACTGCGTGCCCGAACGCTTTCCCGGGACGGCCTCCACGATCTGGAGACTCAGCTTGAGGTCCAATCGATCCCTGTCCGGCCTCGTCCCGACCAGCGACACCTCATCCACGGCGCCGAAGGTCGCGTACGGGTCGCGCTTTCCGCTGTCGAAGGGCACCTCCACGTCCTGCCAGCCCGCCTTCAGCGCCGGGAGCGGAAACCGGATCTCGCCGAGGCGGCCGTATGGCAAGTCGGGTTCCTCGTCGAAGCGCACGAGGAACGCCCCGGCCGGGACGTTCCGGTCCACACCGAGGCGAAGGCGGATCGCCCTGTACGGACGAAGGTCTTGCGGTAGGCACCGGAGTCGCAGGACGGCGCCCTTCCCGGTGTGGCCGCACCACTCGATGGCCGACACCCGGTCCTGCCGGTAGAGGCGGACGGGGCCCGGTCGGCCGAACACCATGGAGCGGTCGCGGTCCTCGGTGAAGTACATCTTCTCCGGCCGCAAGGGTGGCCACGAGCCGTTCGCATTCCACCGGACGTCGTCAACGTCGATGAAGAGCGAGTCCACCCCGTCTTTGAGTTGCGTGGAGAATGCCAGGTAGATCGTGGCGTCCTGGGCATATTTCGCCCTCCGGCGCCCGAAGAACGCCAGCGGCAAATCGTAGTCCTGCCACATTCGTCCGGGTTCCTGCGCTTCCAGGTAGAGGAACTCGCCGTACGCGTTCCCAAGCCAGATCCCCACGCCGCGGTCCATGTCCACGGTCGAACGCATCCGGAAGGCGAGGCGCCCGTAATTGCGGGGAACGCGCGGCACCGGCCGCAGGTAGAGGTAGCTCGCCTTGCCGTTGCGGTTCACCTTCCAGCGCAGGTGGCCCGATCCCTCCTCCGATTTCCGGACGAACTGCACGGCGCCGTTCTGCACCTCCACGTTCGGGTGATGCATGGCGTCGTCGAAATCGATGGGATCCACCGTACGCCGCCACCACCGGTGTCCTCCTGGATGGAGCAGCACGTGGTCGATGCACACATCCACTGCGCCGCGGTCCTTGCCGAAGATAAAGGCGAGCCGGTGGAGCTTCCGGGGATCGGTTGCGCCGGCTCGCCTGAAGGCGTTCACGGGTAAGCCGAACCGCTGCCAGCCGGAAGACACGCCGAGTACCGGCATGCAGAATCTGTAGTGGTCGCCGCTGCTCTTTCCCTCCAGCGCGATGTGCAGAACGTCGTGGGAGATCGGACGCAGCGTCCGGATGGAAAACGAGATCTTGCCCCAGCCGGAGAGGTCGTTCTTTGCCAGGGGGAGAATCAGGCGGACTTCGGTCCCGTCCCTGGCGGCGGTCCAGTGCACGGCACGGTCGCCCACGGCCGCCTCGTCGGTCCACGCCACCTTGCCTCCGGTCGTCCGGGGCAGAGGCCCCGCCTCGAAGTCGGCGACAAGGAGCGGACGGTTCTGCGCCGCAACCGTACCGGAGAATGCCAGGAGAAGTACAATGACCCGCAACATGGCTGCTCTCCTCGAATCCTGTCCGGCCGTCCCGCCCGCGGTAGTACGTCGGATGATACCGCTGTCGAGGATATCAGGTCTCCCGGCAGGCGTCAACGCCGGGAACGATCGTGCGGAGAAGCGCGAAATCAGTCAGCCTCGATGTCCAGCCCCTCAAGGAGCGGAGAGCTACTCTGCGTGACCACCGTGGCCATGGCCAGGACAGGCTCGGGCCGCTCTCCGTCCTTCCAGCGCGGGTACCCGCCGCGCCAGACGTACCGGATCAGCTCGTGGAAGACGATCCGGCTGAACCGGTATTTACCGATGCGGACCCCGCCCCCCGCCGCATCCAGGACAAAGGGGATCCGCTCGGGCCGGGCGTACTTCTCGATAATGCCTTGCACCTCGGCCCGGTTCCGGTATCCGCCGGGCATCTGCCGGAAATCTTCGGGCCGCTCCGGGAAGGGAAACCGGCGGTAGACCTCGCCGATGAATCCCGTGAAGCGAAGCCCGTGGATGACGCCCATGAGGTCGCCGACGTCCTCGGCCTCGGGGATGTGGTGCACCTCCCAGGCGTCGGTCCCGTCGGACCCGGCCGCAATCTCCACGACGCGGTCGCAGAACTCAGGCGCGAAGAAGAAGTAGTTCTCGAGCAGGAGCATGTCCGTGTCGATGTTGAAGAATCCGAAGGCGAGGGTGCCGTGGTCGAGAGATTCAAAGGCGAGGGGCATGACAAGGGCCTCGTCCACCGGGTTGAATGGAGTCCAATGGATCACGCGTGCTGATCCCACGACCTTGTATTGGCCAGAATTGGGCCGTTTCTCCCGTGTGGGACACTCCACGCACCTGAGACGGCCCATTTTTGGCCAAAAAGTAGCCGTGGGGCGGAAGGAAAGGATAGGATCCTTACTTCACGATCACCACCGGAACCTCGTTGGTGACCGCGCCCACCTGGAGCTTTGTGCAGTAGGTGAGGACCGAGGCGTAGAACTTCAGGCCCACGAGGTTGGGATCCTTGCCCACCTTGATCGAGTAGCAGGCCATCCCCCATTTGTCGAGAACGCCGGAGAAGCCCTTCAGGTGGAGGGAGGCCAGCGTCAGGGAGTCGGGCTTGAGGGGCAGGTCCACCTTGCTCTCGCAAACAGGGACCTGGACGCCGGGCGCCTTGTTGAAGGCGAGGACGCAGAGGTAGAACTTACCGGCCTCCTCGGCTGCTTTCACCTCGAACTTGACACGGCCTCCGGTCTTGACCTCGGTCTTCTCGGCCCACAGGCGGATGGGCACGAGGCACCAGGTGTCGGACACCGGTTTCACTTCTCCGTAGCCGCCAAACAGGACGACGCGCTGGCGAGCGGCGTTGTAGACCATGGCATGGCGGCTCCGCACGGGCGGGTAGTGCTCGGAGTAGATCCGCTTCCAGTTCTTGCCGTCCCACTCGTAGGCGTCGGCGAGGCGCTGCTTTTCGTACTGACCGCCCACGAGAACCACTCTTTTCTTCAGCCGATCGTAGACCATGGCATGGCCCGTCCTCGGAGAAGGGGAAAAGGAGGGCTTCACCCGGGTCCACGTCTTGCCGTCGAACTCCCAGGTGTCGTTGAGCTTGACTTCTCCTGGGATCTTTCCCCCGAAGAGCACCACCCGGCCGCGGATCGGGTCATAGGCCATGGCGGACCGGCTCCGGCGCGACGGTGCCACTAAAGTCTGGACCTCCGTCCAGGTCTTTCCATCCCACATCCAGGTATCTCCAAGCTTGGAGACGCCGTCGAATCCGCCGAAGAGGAGAATACGGCCACAGGTCAGGGCCGTCATGGTGTGGCGGCTCCGAGCCGGCGGCCTGAAAGTCAGATCCAGGCTCTTCCAGGACTCGCCGTCGAAGATCCAGGTATCGTCGAGGCGCCGGACCCCGTCGTCGCCACCGAAGAGAAGGTGATGTCCACGGCTGGAAACGTGGACCATCTTGTGGTCCCGACGGCCCGAGGGCCGGGCCTCGGTATCCAGCTCTCGCCACCGGAGGTTGTTCCAGATCCAGGTGTCATCCCGGAGCACGGTATGGCCCGCCTCTCCGTCATCCCCACCGAAGAGGACGACATGCCGGCGCTTCAGGTCATAGGACATGGCATGGTCGCACCGCGCCGTGGGCGACTCGCCGCAAGTGTCCGTCCACCCGGCGTCGTCGAGGCCGTTCACCCAGGTGTCGGAGAGGAGGATGACGTTCACGTTGTCCCGGCTGCCGCCATACACCACCAGCTGGTTCCGGATCTCGTCGAAGGCCGCCGCGTGGCGGTAGCGGGGCGTGGGACCCGGTTTCGAGGCCGTGGGTCGGATCGGAGTCCACTCCGCGCCATCCCATGCCCATGTATCCCCGAGCCACGTTTCCTGGTTCCCGACGCAACGGTAGCCGCCGAACAGGATCACCCGTCGATGAGAAGGGCTGTAGACCATGGCGTGCTCGCGGCGTCCGTCCGGCAGAAGCGGGAGCGCCTGGGGGGACACCTCGGTCCAGGTGACGCCGTCGTAGATCCAGGTCGACTGGCCGTACCCCACGCGGTCTTCCTTGCCGCCGAACAGGACGGTGACACCGTGCTTCGCATCGAACGCCATGGCGGTACCGCGCAGCACCGGAGGGGTTCTGGCCGGGTGCACCTCGACCCAGTCCTTGCCGTCATACTCCCAGGTGTCGTGGAAGCCGGTCTCGCCGCCGAAGACCAGGATCCGGCCTCGCCGGGCGTCGTACGCCATGGCGTGGCCGTACCGGGCGGCAGGCGCATGCGGCGTCGTGATGCAGGTCCAGCCCTCTCCGTCCCATTCCCAGGTGTCATTCAGGATACCGCTGCCATGCCGGCCTCCGAACAGCACGGTGACCTTGCGCGCAGCATCATAGGCCATGGCATGGTCGTACCGGGCGTCGGGGGACACCACCGGCCATCTCGGGTACCAGTCCGATCCGGTCCACACCCAGGTATCCCCGAGGGCATCGTTCCGGTCGCTTCCCCCGAACAGGACGATGTGCCGGGCGTCGGCGTGATACGCCATGGCCAGGTCACGGCGGTTGTTGAGAACGGCCTCACGGAGCCAGGTCGTCTTACCCAGGATCTTGCAGTCCAGGGCTTGTGCCTCCAACGCGCAAGGAACCAACCAACCCGTCAGGAAGACCCAGCTCATCAGGGCCAGCCACCCTGTCCGTACGGTTCTGGACCCGAATCCCTCTTCTCTTCGCCGCGCTCTTGGCATGGACCCTGCTCCCGGAAAATCAAATGGATCGGATGGAAAGGCGTGCGGGGGGAGGGATCCCAACCTCCCCCATACCCCCAGTCTCCAAGGATTTCATCGTCCGATTGCCCACCCTTCTACTGGGCAATATATGCGCTGAAATTCGTTCCCGGAGGCAGGCTGAATCCCGGGGTGGGCGCCGGGGTAATCGCGCTGTCCGAGGGCGTGAATGAATCTTTTTCCTTGACGATCCGGCGCCGAATCCCGAGAGTCGGGTCGTGGTCAGACAGCCCGTGATCCGCACACAATCGAAGAGGAGGCCATGACGCCACCCGCCGAAAACCGGGGACCCTGTTTCCTCGAGATCGCCCTGTCGCTTCTGGTATTCTGCCTCCTGGTTTCCCTCTTCTTCCACAACGTGGTGCTCGGTGACCGCACCGTGGCCTCGGCCCCGCACATCGCTTTCACCCTGCCGGAAGGTCCGTACGGCCTGGCGGCGCCCCGCGGCCCCGGCACCCGGACCCCGCTCTATGACCCCTGGGGCCCGGGTCACATCCACGAGGCCAACTTCCCCTACCGGGACCGGGCCGTCCGGTCCGGAGCCCTGCCCTTGTGGCACCCCCACGAGGCGTGTGGAAATCCCTATTTCGCCGGCCTCCTCCCCGGCCTCCTGTTTCCACCTTCCTACCTCATGCACCTGGTCCCGCCGACCCGCGGCTTCGACATCACCTTTCTGGCCCGGCTGGTACTGGCGGGCTGGTTGTTGTTTCTCTTCTTGCGCGTCCATGGTCTGAACCGGTCGGCCGCCTTCCTGGGCGGCGCCGCATTCCTGGGCTCCGGATACATGGTGATCTCTCTGAACCTCTGGAACGCCGGCGTGGAGAGTCTCATCCCCGGCCTTCTCCTCGCCCTCGAGTGCCTGGCCAGGCGGGGAAGGCCCGTCCACGTGCTCCTGGCCGTGGTCATGATCTTCTGCGTGGGCGTGGGAGGCAATCCCGAGTCCTCCTTTCTGGCCCTGGTCCTGGGGGGAATCTATTTCCTGATCCGGGTTCTCACTGCCCCCCGGGGCGCCCGCGGGATCCGCCTGGGGTACGGCATCCTTGCCCACGGTATCGCGGGCATGCTGGCCGCGCCGCAGCTCCTCCCCTTCCTGGAGTTCTTGCGCCATTCGCAGCACGTCCACCCTCCGGGCGCAGCCAGCCTCCACGCTTCCTGGCTGGCCCTGCCCACGTGGATCGCGCCGGAATTCTACCAGGAGGCCATGAACTGGACCGCCTCCAAGCGATCCCTTATCTTCTACACAGGCGCGCTGCCTCCGGTCCTGGCCTGCACGGCCCTGCTGAGTCCCGGGCGGCGGTTCCTCAAGTTCTTCTGCCTCGGCGCCACGATCCTCATCGGCCTCTGGCACTTCGGCGTCCCCGGCATCGACGTGCTGAACCGGCTTCCCATCTTCTCCCGCATCAACGTTCTCAAGTATCCGGCGGTCTACCCGGGCTTCCTGATCGCGGTCCTCTGCGGGGTGGGATTCCATCACCTGACCACCACCATGGCGATCCGGGCCTCGAAGCGCCTCGCACTGTCCGCCGTGTTGGTGGGCGCGGTGCCGGCCGCGTTTGTCCTGCTCTGGCTCGGCGGCCACCTCTCCGGCCACGCCCCCGAGAGCCTGCGCCTCGGTCTGGAACACGCGACGGCTCCCACCCTCGGCCTCCTCCCGACTTTCCTGGCTGCAGTGCTGCTCCTGAGCGCCCTGCTGGCGGCGCGTCCGACATGGCGCGTCGTGGGGCTCTTCCTCCTGGCAGTGGTCGTCCTCTTCGAGGTCCATACGTACGTGCCCCGTAAGCACTATCCGAAAGGCGGCGATCCCTTCCAGCCGCCCCCGTTTCTTTCCGCAGTGCACGGGGATCGCCGGACCTTCCGGGTCTTCTCCCCGGACCGGGTGCTCTGCCCCAACACAGCCGGCGTCTATGCCCTGAACGATGTGCGCTACGCCGAGGCGCTCAAGATCACCCGCTACACCCGCCTCATCGGTAAGGCTTTCGCCTTCCCGGACGCCCATGACTACTTCCCCACCGAGGGGTCGAAGCGGCTGAAAGTACCCCGCCGCACCCTCTCTCTCCTGGGCGTGCGATATGTGTTCAGTCGGGGAGATCCCGTGCCTCTCGAACTGAAGCGACTGGATCCGGGCGCAAGATCCGAGTTCGCTGTGAAGCTCTCGGAAGGCGGGGCCGTGGTGTCGGGCGAGGTCTCGACTCCGGGCGAGGATAGGGCCGGGATCCGGATCCAGGAGGTGGATACGACCTCCAGTCGCCTCCTGGCTCGAGGTGACGTTCTCCCGGGCAAGGCCGGAGTGATCCGCCTTGAGGGAAACCCGGGCGCACCGGACGAACGTTTCTACCTGCTGTTCCCCGATCTGAAAAAGGCCGAGGTCATCCTGAAATCGATTCTCTGGGGCGACCGCAGCCTGGACCTGCGCCTCCTGAAGCAGTGTGTTCAACACCATGACGCCGTGTTCCTGGAGAAGGAAAACGCCCTGGTGATTTCCGGCTTCTCCAGGATCGTCTACCTGCCCCCCCTCGAGGCCGGGCATCGGAGGGAAGCGGTTCTGGAGGGGCGTTGCACCGGAGCTTCCAGGGTCCCGGTGATCCTGGCTGCGGCCCGTTGCCGGACCTTGGCCGAGGTGCATGCCGGGCCGGCGGAGGGAAGGAAGAAAAAAATCCACCTCGACCTGAGGCCCCTGGCGGGCCGGGACCGGGTTCTCGGCATCGAGTCCACGGGCCCCGGCCCCGCCGTGTTCCACCGGCTGCGCCTCGACCTGGACGGACTGCGATACCGCGGCGATTTCGAGGACATCCAGGTTTGGGAGAACGAGGCCGCCCTGGACCGGGCCTTCGGCGTCTATCGCGCGGAGTTCCTCTCCAGCGAAGAGACCCAGCTGGACCGGCTCCTGAACCCGTCCTTTTCGTTCAAGGACACGGTGCTCCTCACGTCCAAGCCCGAGGGCTGGTCCCCCCCCCGGACCGATCCGTCCTGCCGGCCCGAGGTACGCTGGAAGCATGAAAGTGCCTCCGGAGCCAAGGTGACCCTCGATGTAAAATTCCCCGCCCGGGGCTTGCTGGTGCTCACCGACAACCACTACCCGGGATGGGCGGCGTACGTGGACGGAGAACCCGCGCCCCTCCTCAGGGCGAACTACACCTTCCGGGCCGTGGCCGTGCCCGCCGGAGACCACCGGGTGGAGTTCGTGTTCTGGCCGGCCTCTCTGCAATACGGCCTCGTGCTGGCGGCCGTGGGCGCGGGGGTGCTGTTGCTCTTCTTCGTGGCCGCCTTCCGGAGACGGCGGCGTCCGGCGCCTACTCCCCGCGCTTCCGCTTGATTGCCCGGCTGATCATTGAGAGCGATTGCTTTGCGGCAATGCGGACGTCCGATTCCGCGTCGTGACAGAGACGCTTCAGGGCGTCAATGGCCGGCTCGGCTGCCGCACGGAACTTGGACAGGGCCTCGGCGGCGCGAAGGCGCACGTACTTTTCCTCATCGGCCAGCAGCTCGACCAGAACGGGAATGGCGAGGTCCGGGCGCGCCTTGATGGCGCCGAGGGCTTCGGCCACCTCGGACCGCTGCATCGGGCCCGAGAGGAGAGGGATCAGATGGGGGATTGCGTCTTTCGCTGCCGGGCCCATGGCGATCACCGCGCGGAGGGCCGAGTTGCTATGAGACTCGTTGCCTTGCATCTTCTTCAGCTCTTGAATGACCAGAGGGACAGCGGCTGCCGCCGCAGGGCCGATTCGCGCCAGGCCGGTAAGTGCCTGGTCGACCGTATACCAGTCTTTCGACGCGCGAATGGCCTCGATGAGGAGCGGCATTGGCTTCTCGGCTGTCGGGTCGAGGACCTTCAATTCTATGGCCGCTGCAATGCGAACCTCCTGAACGGTGTCCTCCATCGCCGGTCGCAGGGCAGAGATCACGGCCGGCGCCAGGTGCCGATTTCGATGGCCGATCTGGCCGAGCGCCCGGATGGCGCAGCGGCGCGCAAAAGAAGGAACGTCCCGCACAATGAACGCGGCAACGGGCGCGATGGCTTCCTTGCCGCACGAGGCAAGGAGCCGTGACGCACTCCAGGTCATGGATCCGCCCCTGGAGAGCAGCTTGATCAGGAGTGGAGCGGCCCAGCTGAGATCGTAGTAGTGGGGATCGACGTCTTGAATCGCCTCGCTGGCGAACAATGGATCCTCGAACAATGCCTCGAGCGCCGGGAGCGCCGGTTTCCCCATGCTGATCAGGGTCAAAACGGCCTCGCGCCGCAATGCACGCCGGCCGGATCGAGCCAGGGCCGCGATTTTCTCCGGGTTTGGGCCGGTCAACGCGATCAACGCCGAAGCTGCAGCCGAATGCACGTCTTCGTCTCCATGGTCGAACGCTGCCCGGATCGCGGGTAGCGCCTCTCTCGCGGCCCGGCCCATCCTTCCCAGCGTGGCTGCCGCCCTACGGGCATGCCAGTCGTCGTCGCCCCGGAGCAATCCGATCAGAACGGGAACCGATGGTTTGCCGAGTTTCTCCAGGCACTCCCATGCCAGCCACGCGTCCTCGTACGGCCCGCTCAGGGCTTCCACGAGCGTCTGGATCGCGCGCGCCTCCGTGGGATCGATCCTGGCCAGGGCAAGCGCGGCGCGGACGCGAACGCGACCGTCCTTGTCCGCCAAGGCAGCCACAAGGTCCTCGGCCAAGGTAGCCCCCCCCTCCCCGGCGTGCTGGAAGGCCTCGGCGGCCGCCTCGCGCAATTGGGCCTTCGGCCGTTTCAGGGTTTGCGCCAGGGCCGAGCACACGGCCCGGCCGTGGACGTCGATGCGGCCCAGGGACCGCGCAACAGCGCAGCGCACCTCCTCGTCCTCCTTCGGGTCCAGGAGGAGGGCAACGAGGGAGGACGTCGCGGCCCTGGCCGGCGGTCCGATGCGACCCAGCGCCCGGGCCGAGAACTGCCGCACGTACGGACTCCGGTTCTCGAGGCCGACGTGAAGAAGTGGAACCGCACCCGATCCGAGATCCCCGAGGAGTTCGAAGACGGGCAGGCGCACGGTTTTCGGTCGCTTCTCGAGCGCTTCGATGAGCGGGCCCACGGCTGGCCGGCCGATGCCCTGGAGCGCTTCGGCCGCGGCCTGGTTCCCTCGCCCCCCGAGTTCCTGAATCAGCATGGGAACGGCGGCTCCGGCGCTGTCGCCGATGGTGCCCAGGAGTCGCATGCCTTCCTCGCGCCTGTGCCCGGAACGGCCGTGGATCCACTCGAGGAGCCGGGGAACCGCGGACCGAGCGCAGGCGCCGGCATAGAAGAGAGCACAGAACGCGGCCGAATGGAGTTCGTACTCCGAGGCGTCCAGGGCGTCAAGCAAACAATCAAGGCCTCGACGACTCTCTTCGATCCTGAGCAGGGCCGCGGCGGCTGCGATTTGAACACGCGAGATCTTACCGAGCAGCAATCGATCCAGGTCCGATATCGCGGCCGCCGCCCCCGGCCCGATCCGGCCGAGGGCATCGGCCGCCGCGATCTGAACCCGCGAGCTCGTGTCGCGCAGCCGTTTCCTGAGGGCCGGTGCCGCGGCCGCGGCGTCCGGCCCGATCTTGCCGAGCGTCTCGGCCGCCAGAGCCCGGGTCTCTTCGTTCTCCTCGTCGAGGAGCGGGGTGAGGAGCGGAACCGCTGCAGCGCCGAGGCCGGTGAGAACCTCGCCGAGCTGCGCCTGAAACGGTGCGCCAGTGCGAAGCCGGGCCGCGAGTGTGGGCGCGTGTGCGGGATCCAGTCCGATCTTGCCGAGCGCCCGTAGGGCGTCGGCGTCCTCCAGGTGCTTCAGCAATGCAGGAATCGCCGCCCGGGCCTTGGGGCCAAACTCAGCGAGCGCTCTTGTGGCGCAGGTGCGGACGTAGCTTTTCTCGTCCTCGAGACGGCGCACGAGGGCTTCCACGACCGGCGCGGTCGCGACTCCGATGTCGCCGAGGGCTTCCGCCGCGGCATGTCGCACATTGTAGTAGTCGTCCTCGAGGGCATTGATCAGAGCCGGCACGGCAGCCTTTGCGCGAGGACCGATGCGGCCCAGCCCATGAGCAGCCCATTCTCGAACGTATGGCTGGTCGTCTTCCACGACCCATCGCGTCAGCTCGGGCACTGCGCCGAGGCGCCCGAGCGTGATCACCACCATGTACGAGCGGGCGTGGGCTTTCTCTTTGTCCAGAGTCCCGGCGAGGACCGGTATGACGCAGTCGGCCGCGGCGCCCATTCCATGCAGCACTCTCAGGACGGCTTCTCTTGCAAGCCAATCACCAGCTCGAAAGACTTCCATGAGAGTCGGGAGAGCGGGCGCGCCGATGCGGATGAGGGCTTCCTCCTCCGCCGCGTCCATCATTCCGCGTTTCTTCTGTTCCTCTTGGAAGGCCATGATGCCGTGGACCGGAGGCCACTGCTTTGCTCCCCATCGGGTGCGGAACCGGTACGGCTCGGCCAAAAGGGCTGCGAGTGCCGGTGCGGCCTGTGATGCAGCTGGACCGAGCGCGGCCAGCGCATCAACGGCCTCCACGCGCCGGGGCGCGTCTGGATCCTGAAGCGCTTCAACCAGGACCGGAACCGCGTCCTCGGCATGCGCGCCGATGCGGGCAAGGGCGCAGGCCGCCTCGCGCCGGAGTCCGGGGTTGGGGTTCTTCAGGGCCACGAGCAATGCAGGCGCAGCGCTCTTTCCCTCGGCGCCCATGCGGCCGACAGCCCGGGCCGCTGCAACGCGTTTCTCGAGGTCCCCGTCCGCAAGCACCCGGGCCAGAAAAGACGCGACCTGGAGGGAGGTCGGCCCGTCCATGTTCCGGGCAATCCGTTCGGAGAAATGAAACCTGGGTCGGTAACGACGTCGTGTGCGACGCTCGACCCACTCGTCCTCGAGGGCGTCATCGCACAAGGATTGCACCAGGAAGGGCACGACTTCATCCCCGAGTTCGAGAAGGCGGGCGCGAGCTTGTTTGCGGATCGAGGCGTCCCGGTCCCGGAGCTGCGCCACCAGCGCCTCGAATAGTGGTTTCTGCTCTAGTTGTGCGTCGGCGAATCCTATCCAGCTGAAAATGGCCACGGCAAGAGAAACGACGAGGAGCATGCGATTGCGGGTTGGACCTGCCATCAGCTCGTCTCCCTCCGGCAGTGGGGAATCGCGCTCTGGTTCAATGCACCCAGGCCGGCGCGTGCCGGGTCAGTTCCACCCCGACGAGCGCTTGCAGGAAAACACAGACCGGCGGCAGCGCCGCGGGGAGCGGGACCTTGAGATCGGTGACGCCCCGGAGGTCGGTCGACCCGAGGGGGATCACGCCGATGGGATCCTCGAGGACGAGCATGCCCGAGCCCGGAATCAGCACCGGGACCGTGCGGATCCGTGGGGTCATGCTCAAGCCCAGAAGGACGGCCCGGCCCGGGGATGAGACCGCACGCACCCAGAGCGTCGTGCCCGGCCTGGCACTGCCCACGGTGTAAAGATGGGTTCCGAACTCGTCAGCGCCGATGTCGATGGCTTTGCCGAGCACGCGCGGATTTCCATCCACGTCGTTTCCGCTCCGGGGCGGCGTCTTTCCCGTGTCGACGGCGGGAGATCCCGCGGACAGGTGCCAGTCGCCGCCGGCGAAATCGATGAGCCGCGGATCGACCGTGAGGTTGTTCGCGCCCCACTGGAGCGTCGCCTGCGGCCCGAGAACGATCGAAAGCACACCGCCTTCCACGATGGAGTGGTCGATCAACATCGACGTTTTCTGGGAGGTGAAGACGTGGTCCAGCCACGCGGTCGGCCCCTGGTTGGCGCGGTTGCCCCAGAAGATCGAGTTCTGGACGGTCCAGTTCGTGAGACGGTCCGTGTACACGCCCCCACCCCGGACGCCGGCCGTGTTCGAGACCACGGTGTTCTCGGAGAACTGGATCGTGGACCATTCACCCACGATGCCGCCGCCGTCTCCCGGCGTGGAGTTGCCGGCGATGACGTTGTCGGTCATCTGGAAGTACGAGCCGCCCTGGGCGAAGATCCCGCCCCCCGCAATTTTCGCGGTGTTCCGCAGAATGCGATTGCCGATGAGGGTCAGGTGGGAGCTGTCGGCGTGGATTCCACCGCCGACGGTGTCGGAATGATTGTCGCATATCAGGTTGCGCAGGACGCTGAGACCCACACGGATCCCGGGAAAGCCGATCCCGCCGCCGTTCCGCCCTCGATTCCGTTCGATGATGTTGTCCTGGATCAGTGAGTTGCCCCAGACCCGGATTCCGCCCGAGCTGTAAGGGGAATGATTCAAGGTGATGATGTTGTTCTGAATGGTGAGTTCGCCCGTGACGCCTGTCGCGCGCGCGTTGGTGATGGTGAAGCCGTCGATCACGCAGGTCGCAGGCCCGGTGACCGCCGGGATGGTCGACAGTGCGCCGTCTATGGTGGTCAGGTACGGCCCCGCGCTGCTCATAAGCACGACGGAATCGGCATTTTGCGGGAATTGCACGGTTTCCACGTACCGCCCGGGCGCCACCAGGATGGTGTCGCCCTTGCCGGCGACGGCCATGGCGCTCTTGATCGTGGGGTAGGGGCTCGGCACGCGCAGCGTTCGTTGCGCAAGCCCCCCCTGGGCCGCGATCACGACCGCGGCGACGAAGATTGCCGGTATTCGAGCACGCATGCTACACCTCCGCTCCGTTCAGTACATGGGAACTGGATTCAAGATCCCGGAACTATTATTACCGATCCGGAACCCACCCGCAAGAACCGACGTCACCATGGACTTCCCAGCGAGATGGTGAGACACTTCAGAGATGTCGTTGGACCAGGAAGGCAAGGTGGAATGCGGCTGACGCGAAGGCGATTTCTCAAGGCGAGCGCGGTGGCGGTCGCCGGTGCGCTCGGCGGGGGAGCCTACGCCCGCTTTGTGGAGCCCCGCTGGATCGCCGTCCGCGAACGGGAGGTTGTCCTGGAGCGCAGTCGCCTGATCTCGCCGATCCGCGTGCTCCAGCTCTCCGACCTTCACTGGTCGAACGTCGTGTCCCTGGACTTCATCGAGAAAGCCGTCGCCCTCGGCCTGGAGCAAAAGCCGGACCTGATCTGCCTCACCGGCGACTACATCACGGCCGGGACGCGCCTTGATCTCGGCGACTTCGGACGCGTCTTCTCGAAGCTGACCGCGGCGGCGCCCTGTTACGCTGTGCTCGGCAACCACGACGGCGGGAAGTGGAGTGCGCGGTGGGGAGGATTCAAGGACACCCGCGCGATGACTCAGGTTCTCGAGGGAGCCGGCGTGCGGGTGCTAGCGGACACCGCCGCAGTTACCACGGTTCGCGACACCTCTCTCTGTATCGCAGGCACCACTGATCTGTGGTCCGACGCGTTCGCTCCGGCGCCGGCGTTTCGGTCCGGCGACAGAGACACTACGATCGTCCTGGCGCACAATCCCGACACCAAGGATGCCATCGGTGACTTCGCCTGGGACCTGATGCTGAGCGGCCACACCCACGGCGGCCAGGTCGCAATGCCCCTCCTCGGAACGCCGTTCGCGCCGGTCCTGGACCACGACTACGTGGCCGGCCTGAAGCCCTGGGAGAATCGCCACATCCACGTCTCGCGCGGGGTGGGCAACCTGCACGGCGTCCGGTTCAACTGCCGACCGGAGGTGAATCTGGTGGTGATGCGGTAGTAGGGAGCCTGGCCTCCACCACAATGGGCTGCGTATCGTGGACCAGGTTGTGGATGGTGATGGCCGTGGTCATGATGAGGTACGCCAGCAATACTGCGAAGAGTGCCTTTCGGCCGCGAGCCGGCCCGGTCCAGGTGAGGAGAAACCGGGCGATGAGGAAGGAGGAGAACACCATGCAAATCATCATGACGTATCCGGCGGCAAAGGCGTCGCGCAGGATCAGGACATACAGGGGATAGGCAACAGACAGGAAGAAGAAGAGCACGTCGTGGCCGCGCGGGCCGCGCCAGATCACCCAGGCCGAGATCAGGACCGACAGCGCCATGCCCGTGCTGCCGAACTTGAACGCCACCTCGCTCCAGGTGGAGAAGTTCCTCTGGATCTCCAGGGATCTCCAGAGCGAATCGAAGCCGCTGCCGCCGCTGACGAGGTTGAACAGAAGAAACGGCACGACCATGCCCGCGCCGGTCAGGAGCAGTCCCCTTCCCCGGCCCCGGACCGCGAGATACCCGGCAAAGCCCAGCCAGAACACCACGGATGTGAACTTGAACAGGAACGCCAATCCCATGAACAGCGAGGCGAGAAACGTCCGGTCCTTTCTCAGGTAGACCAGGATGCCGGCCGAGAACAGGACGGCGCACGTCATGTCGTCCTGTTCGCCCGCGATGACGTTCAAGTTCGTGCCGACGTAGAACGAGAAGAGAAAGAGCGCGACCGCGAGGACTTCGGGCGGGTACGCTTTCCGGCCGAGGCCGACCCCGATCCCGAACAGGCCCAGGAAGCAGGCCAGATTGAACGCCTTCAATCCCGCAACGCCGGCATGATTGTGAATCCAGGCCCAGACCATCGGCCCCAGGAGGGTCTTGCTGTTGATCACCAGGGGCTCCGCGCCGCCTGAAAACCCGTCCTGAAGCGCCTTCCTTCCGAACTGGAGCGCGATGCTCACGTCTCCGTACACGAGATCCCCTGCCCACAGGATGAAGGCGACCTTGAACAGTACGGCCGCGGCCAGGATCGAGGACACGACGCGCCAGTCCGTCCAGGTACGGTTGCGCCGGTCTTCCATCTGAATTCGCTCCTCATGAGGATTTAAGGGAAACCACGAGCTCGGACGGAGACTCGTAGAGCATGACAGGCCCGGGAATCAAGCTGGAAAGCCCTTGCCACGCGGCGGGACCGCCGATCTCACGCCTGATTTTTTGCTCAAATCGAGCTATTTTCGGGGCGTGAGGCGCTTCACGGCCCGAAAATAGCTCGATTTGAGCAAAAAATCAGGCGTGAGATCGGCACCTGGCAAGATTCACTCGGCCCCCACCGAACTCCTGGAAACGAGGTCGGGATCGACAGGTCCCGGAGCCTCCGGCCTCTCCTACCCACGGCCTTCTCCGGAACTTGAACAACAGAGGCCTTTCAGCTGTCTCATATCGATATGACCTCGGCTGTATCGTGGAATCGGATTTCCGGAATTGAAACGCGCCCAAGCGGACCCAGGTGCAGGACCTTGACTGCCGGGGCGACCTCTGGGACCATGGCATGCGTTAGTGGTGAGTATGATCGAGTGACCCGGAGTCCTCAGTTCACCCATGCTTCACGTCCAATCCCTTTTGGCAATGGATAAGGAGTCGTATCTGCCATGAAAAAACTGATTCTATTCGGATGCCTGCTGGTCCTTACAGGGGGTCTGGTTGGCGCGCAGAACCACGTGAATGGATATGCCGGAATATCCACGAGCGGCAATGTCTATTTCCTGGATGGGGCCAACAAGCTGACCACCGTGCTGGTGGGCACGAGTACCGAGTATGGAATGGTCATGGACCGCACCAACTCGCTGCTGATCGTGTTCGACGGCCCCGGCAACCTGGTCCAGGTCGATCCCATGACCCAGACCGTGGTGGGCACCCTGGGTGGACCCTTCTCGAGCCCCTACGACATGGCCGTGGACCAGAACGGCGACTACTTCGTCGTCAGCTCTTCCACGCTCTGGAAGCTGGATTCGACCAACAAGATCTCCACAGTCCTCACCGGACTCACATCGGCCTCGGGCGGCATGGACATCGACATCGATACGGGGGACCTCCTGGTACAGAGCCGCAGCACCCCCGATCCGCTCTGGCGCATCACCCGTGACGGAGCCTCGACCACCACCGTGGCCTCCGGCGGTGACCCGCGCTACGGCATCACCCAGCACATACCGACCGGCGACATCTTCACCGGCAGCTGCTGCGGAGATTTCTCACCCCCGGAGAACATCTTCCAGTACCCGGGCGGCACCTCCATCGCCACGGTCTGGTTGAGCAGCGCCAGCCCGCCTGTGGGCGTCTACTCGCTCAAGGCGGATCGTTCCAGCGCCGCCAACCAGCGGCTCATCCTGGGCGCCTTCCGCCCATCGAGCACGCCCCGGGGTCCGGGCGGGATTTACACGGTGGATATCAGCACCAAGACGGTAAACCACCTGACCACTATCAATGCAAGCCTCTACGAGACCGAGATCCTCTACCGCAGAAACGTCCACAGCTACGCCACCGGCAAGGGCACCTGGAACATCGGGATCACGATCCCCGAGGATGCCGGCAAGACCTACGTCATGGCCGTCAGCGCCAGTGGCGTGCGTCCCGGCATCCCGTTCGCGGACGGAAGGCTGGCGAGCCTCACCCCGGACACGATCACCATTGTCGGCCTGACCTCGGGTCTGGCGCCGTATTTGACCAACACCATGGGCACCCTGAGCGCTCAGGGCAAGGCCACGGCCAAGCTGAACCTGTCCTCCTTTGGACCGGTAGCCAATGGAGTAATCCTCTTCTTCGATGTGATGACCCTGGACCCGGCCGCGCCGCTGGGCATCAAGACCATCACCGATCCTCACGTGATCAAGGTGGAAGGATTGTAATCCTCTTCCCCTGATTCGACGCGAATCCAGAACGGGCGTCCCGTGGCGGGGCGCCCGTTTCCTGTCCGAATCCACACCCGACGGCCCCATCCCCCTCAGAGGACGGCGACCACGGCGGCCAGGAGCGTTGCGGCCGAACGCCCCCCCACCAGATCCGGAGCCCCGCGGCCATCGAGGTTTCCGAGCCACACCACCGCCACACGATTCGGCGTGATGCCCACGCTCCACGCATCCCTCCGGCCGGAGGAGGTGCCGGTCTTCCAGGCCAGGGTGGCGGCACGCACCCGGGCGGGGGCCAGGGAGTGGCGTCCGAGGATTTTCACGATGCCCTTCCGGGCGTCGGCGTCAATGCCTACATCCCGGACGCGGTCGGTTTCCCGGACCCTGCACAGCGCGGCGTAGGCCCGGGCCAGCTCCAGGGGGGAGACGGCCAGCGTCCCCAGGGCCGCATCGAGGTGCAAACGCCCAGGGGTGCGAACGCCGAGGCGATGCAGGAGATTCCGGAAGCGATCCACGCCCACCACGGCGAGGAGCCGCACGGCCGGCACGTTTCTCGACTGCACCAGGGCGTCGGCCACGCGCATGGGGCCGGCAAAGTCTTCGGTGAAGTTGGCGGGCCGGTAGTCACCGTACGCCACCGGCGCGTCCAGGACGAGGCTGTCGGGTCCGACGGCTCCGATGCCCATGGCCAGGGCGAAGAGCAGCGGTTTCAGAGTGCTCCCCGCAGCGCGGCGGCATCGGGCCGCATTCAGGGGGTGGAGCCGGTAGTCGCGCGATCCCACCATGGCCCGCACGGCCCCGGAGTTCCGCTGCACCACCACCACGGCCACGCCGTCCACGCCGGCATCGTCGTGGGAACGCACCACCGCCTCTACCCGGTTCTGCAGGCCGATGTCCAGAGCGGTGCGTACCAGATGTATTTCATTACCAGGAATTCCCCCGGGGAGCTCTTTCAGGACCTCGTCGCACGGATGCGGGGCCAGGAAGGGCCAGGCGTGTTGCCTGGCTCCGAGGGGCGCGGCCAGAGCCCGGGCGTGGTCTTCCGGATTCAGAGCGCCTTCCCGGAGCATCCTGTCCAGGACGCGGTTGCGGAAATAGGTGAGGCAGATCGGTGCCCGGTGCGGCGCCCGGGCCGTGGGCGCGGGCAGCATGGCCACCAGCATGGCCGCCTCCTCGGGCGTCAGATCCACGGCGTGCTTCCCGAACCAGTAGAGGGCCGCCGACTCCACACCGCGGAGGGTGCCTCCGAACGGAGCCAGGTTCAGGTAGGCCTCCAGGATCTCGTCCTTGTCGAGGATCCGTTCCAGCTGCCGGGCCCGGAACATCTCGATGACCTTGGAGGTCCAGGTGCGTGGCCTCGGCTCCACCAGACGCGCAACCTGCTGGGTCAGCGTCGAGGCTCCGGACACCACCCGGCCCTGCATCAGGTTGGTGACTGCGGCCCGCACCACGGCCATGAAGTCCACGCCGGTGTGGCACCGGAATCGCCGGTCCTCGCCCGCAATGAGGGCGTTCACCACGTGCGGGCTCACCTCCGCCACGGTGACGCGGAGGGCGCGTTCTCCCCGGCCGGTGGGCACCACCCGGAGCCAGGTGCCGTCCGCGGCCTCGATGCGCAGGGATGCAGCCGGATTCCGGACGAGGTGGACAGGGAAGGGGCACAGCAGGTCCAGCCCCCTCTCGGTGGTTCGAAACACGGAAGAGAAGAGAGAGAGAAGGACCAGGAGCACGACCAGGCCCCTGAGCATGAACAGGACCTTCTTGCGCGAGGTCACCGCAATGGAACTCCCCTCCACGTCATTCTACTCACATCTCGATTTTCACCCGGCCGCCCCCGCCGTCCCGGGTCCGCACCCCGGCCTCGTACAGAGTCTCGGCCACGAAGGGATGTTGCCGGAACACACCCGGAAACACGGCCCGCACCCTGTAGGCGTAGGTGAACTTGCCGCGTACGGGCCGGGAGGCAAAGAGCAGCACCCGGTCGTCCCGGATCTCCAGGTGGTCGGGCTGGCGCCGGAGGAAACGCCTCGGCGTGGCCGCCCCCAGGCGCGGGTTCTCGATCTCGAAGCCGCCGGGCACCACGTCGGTGACCAGGAGGTTCTCCAGGGTCCTTCCGGCATTGCCCTTCAACACCACTTCGTACACGCCCCCCTGCCGGAAGGTCTTCACCGGCTTGCCCGTATCGGCATCCAGGATGGACCGCGCCAGGGTCAGGTCGGGAATCCGGGCTCCGGTGCTGTCGATGCGGAATCCCGACACCTCCATGAGGCCGTAGAGACGCCCCTCACACAGGACCTCGATCTCGGTGCAGCCGTCCTCGAGAGGAAAGACCAGGGGCTTTCCGGGATCCAGCCGGTGCCTCTTCCCGGCCACTGCCACCACGGCCGGCACGGTCCGGTCCCGGGTTGCGTGGGCATCGTGGTAGCGTGCCAGGGCCAGAAGTGCCTGGCCCTGCTCCTGGGTGTTCAGCCGACCGGGCCTCAGCACCGCCCGGGTCAAGTCCGCCACCAGTTCGGGTATCTTGCCGTCGCCCGGTGCGGCAGCCAGCCGGGCCCGGAGCTCCACGGCCTTCTCCCGGAGGGGAGTACGCAGGAGTCCGCCGGTTTCCCGGCTGCTACACCTCTTGAGGTCCTTGCCCATGAGCAGAGCCCGGGCCGTGCGGTCACGACCCAGGTGAGAATAAGCCAGGGCGAGCCGAGCCCGGTCTTCCAGACGGTGGGAACGCTCGGAAAACAGCCTCAGCCAGGACGCAACAGGCCGGCCCGCCCTCGATACCACCTCCGCGGCATAGGCCCGGAGGGAAACGTCTTTCGATTCCGTGAGCCGGCTGTAGAGCCGGTTCACACCTTGTTTCAACCGCGCCCGGGGCACGGCCACGCCCGCAGCCTTGGCCTGGAGCAGAAAGTCCAGGGCATACACCGTGCCGAAGGCGTACTCCCAGCGGCCGCCCGGCCACATGGAAAAACCACCGTTGTGGGTTTGCATGGAAAAGATGTGGTCGATGCCCTCCTGCAGGAGGAAGTCCACGGTTGCGGCCTTGCCGGAATGCAGGCGCTTAAACAGCGACCGGCAGGCCAACAGAGCCATGCACCGCGACGTGGTCTGCTCCACGCACCCGTACGGGTAGCGCACCAGGGCCTCCAGGGCCGGCCCCATCTGCAGGTCCGGCGATCCGCCGGCTACCAGCCTGACCTTGACCGTGCCGGGGATCCACGTCCCTGGAACACGCACCTTCGTGGAGCCCTCGAGGGTCAGACCCCTTCGATCCACGTCGAAGCAGGCCGCGGGCCGCACCGGGAAGCGTTGCTCCACGGTCCTGGTCTCCGGGCCCATGCGAGCCAGGACCCGGAGTCCCTGGACGCGACCTTGGGCCCCCACCTCGTGTCCGGCCCGGACCCGGATGCGCAGGGTTCTCGTCTCCCCGTCCCGGAGGTGCAGAGTGGTGAAGGTGGGCTGGATGTTGCCCCCCTCCACCCGGAGAGGACCTGCTGCGTCGGCCACCACGAGGCCTCCGATGGAATCCAGGGTGAGGCGCACACGGTCGGCCTTGCCGCTGTTGTTCCGCACCGTGACCGGCAGAAAAGTCTGGTCGCCCGGCGCCAGCATGCGCGGCGTGGCCACCCTGACACCGAGCGGAGCCTTCACCACGGTCTTGATCGAACCGGCACCCACCACCTCGGGTCCGGCCGCAATGACCATGGCCCTGAGTCGGCCCTCGTAGGGCGGAAGGGTGAACACGGCCTCCCCCACACCGTTCTCATCCAGGTCAAAGGGCCCCCTGAACAGGGCCACGGTCCGGATGAACCGGCTCGTGGTGTTCCGGAGGCGGGGGCCGAGGAGCCGCTCTCCGCCGCCGCCGCCCGTCAGGGCATCGGGCCGGAACTTCACGTTCTCCAGCAGGGCCGTGCCCGTGTCCGCCCCCGTGGAATCGAGGCGCCGGCGGGCCAGGAAGAAGGCCATGGGATCCGGGTCCGTGTGTCGGGTCAGATTCAGAATGCCCTCGTCCACCAGGGCCACCACCGCCTCGACCGCGCCCGGCGCCTGGACCCGGACCTTCATCCTCGACTCGGGCCTCACGTGGGGAGGCGCCTCCAGCTGCACCCGCGTGGTCCGCTCCGGGTGGCTCAGGGCAATGGCGGTCCCCCCCACGACCCAGCAAGGGCCCTGGCGACCGGCCACGGCTTGACCGGCCTTCAAGGTCACCACCGCGTGGAGGTTGGGCAGGGTGAGGCCCTCGGGCACCCGGATTCGCACCGGCGTCCGGCCGGGCTCCACCTTCGCCACGTGGGTTCCGTGGAGGCTCATGCCTTCCAGGGTGACGAAGGCCGTGCCTCCGAAGGGCGCATCCAGGAGGATCTCGGCCTCGCTCCCGGGTGCGACCGGAGCGGTCGGCCCGGTCACCCGGAGACGATCCGGTCGCAGGGGCACGGTGCCCAGGTCCAGGTCCACCCGGGCCGAGGCGCTTTGCACCACGACCGAGAGCCAGCCGTACCGGGTCTCCAGATCCGCACCGGACTTCCCCAGACGGATCGCGGCTTGACCGCCCTCGGTTTCCACCTCACCGGCCCAGATCCTCTCGGACCGCACCGAGCATTGGTAGCGGAAGGTGCCGTCGCCGCGGCTCACCCGCTTCCAGTACCAGTACCTGCGCTCGAGGCTCACCTTCATGGACACCGGCCTGGGGTAGACCTTGCCCTCCGGCGTCACGGTCACCACACGGGCCATCCTGTCCGACCCCGCCTTCACCCCGACAAGAAAGTCCTTGCGAAGCACCGGCGCCTCCAGGCTGGCTCGCACCGGCCTCCCCGAGGGGTCCATCACCTGCACGGCAATGCGTGCGGTCAGGACCTGGGTATCCGCGATCTCGGGCACCTGGAACCGCACCCGGACCTCGCCCTTCTCATCCAGCACGGTGCGAATGGCCGGCCGGGCGCCGGGCGGATTGACCTGCAAGAGCCGGCCGAAGTGGAAGTCCTCGAAGCCCTCGGGCTTGAACCGGCCGGGGTCGTAGCGCACGTGAATCCGCACGGCCCGACCCGCAGCCGGCCCGCCCTCGAGCCAGGATCCCTTCACCCGGATCCGGCCTTCTTCGCCCATGCGGAGCGGATGCTCCAGGTCCACCCGGGCCTCCATGCGGTCGGGAACGAACGCCTCCACCAGGAAAGAACCCTTGCCCAGGGTCCGGTCTCTTACCGGATCGTGCACCTCCAGGGTCCAGCACCCCGTGGCCGAACCGGCCCCGGTCCGCAGGCGGGCCACGCCCAGTCCCGCTCCCGACGTCTCCAGGGCTCCGGTGCGCCACACCTTTTGGTTCGGCCCGATCCACCGGGCCTGGAGGCGCAAGGCCGCGGGCGCCGCACCGCGCGGGTCCCGCACCACCACGGTCGCTCGCACCTCCCCACCGGGCCGGATGGCGCCGCGGTCAAAGGCCACGAACGCCTCATGGCCCCCTTCCAGGTACGGCCGCCCCCCGAGGGCGTCCGAGGCCAGCTCCACCTTGAAGCCGTCGAGGTCCACGTACGTGGCGTCCTTGCCCTTCTTGACCTCCACCAGAAAGGGGATGCGGTCCTCGGCCGGTGTCTGGTATTCCAGACACACCACGCCCCGGGCGTCGGTGACGCCGGCGACCAGATCCTGGTTGGTCGGGGTCAGGATCCGGACCGCGGCCCCTTCCACGGCTGTGCCCGCGGCCAGACTCGCCACGTGCACGGCCACGGTGCTCTGTGCGGCCCGCACCGTGACCCCGAGATCCGTGACCTGGATCAGACGAGAAAGCGGCCGGGTTCGCCACCACCACCGGGATCGGTCATCGGGATGCAGGCACTTCTGGATCTCGATGAGGTGGAATCCGCGCGCACTGCTGCCCAGGAGGGACTCCAGATGCAGGGACCTGCGGAACACCTGGTTCCGGGCCACGTCCACCTTGACGGTCTTAACCCGGCTCGGCCCGAACACGGTGGAAGGCGGCCGCGGCCGCTCCTGCATCAGGCGCACCACGTTGTTGGGGTAGAGGCTCCGGACCATCACCTCGTAGCCCCGGATGTTGACGCCCTCCACCTGGAGCTCAGGAATGGCCCGGGAGCTCAACACCCGGCCCTTCTGGACGAACCGGAGCAAGGGATCGCGGTCCCGGATGCGCAGGCTCCGGCGACACGTCTTGGGAAGCCGGATGCGGCCGCGGCCGGGAAAGCCCTTCTTCAGCAAGACGGCGAGGGATTCCCCCGGTGGAAAGTCCCCGATGAGGTGGATGCCCCTCCAGGTGGTGCTCACCTGGAACGGGGTGGCCGGGGTGATCTCCACATTCCCTTTTTCCGGAAGGCACACCTCCCGGTTGAAGTCGATGGCGATGCCCCGCTTTGTGGACCGAACCCCCCGCACATGAAGGTCTTCCACGAAGGAGATCCTGCGGGCAAAGGTCTTGCCCAGGGGCAGATGCCCGTCCCTGGGCTTGAGGCCGGGATCCAGGCGCAGCTTCACCCACCTGGGCGTGGGCAACCCATCCTTACCCACCTCCCCCTTCGTCAGGGTGATCCTGAAAGCGGGTTTGCCGTTTTGCTCGAGGCCCGTCACCTGCACGGGAATCCTGGCCCCCTTTCGACCGGTCACGGTCACGGCCTTCTGCAGGGCTTCGGGCTCCACGGGCAGGGTGAAGGTCATGACAAAAGCAGGCGGAGCCAGGGGCTTGAGATGCGACACCACCGTACTCACCACGGCGAGGCCCCGGGTGGCGTGGGTGAGGCGGATTGCTTTCGGCAGGCTCCGGCCGTCGAGGGCCGAGAGGCGTGGATCCAGGTGAAAGGTGTACAACGTGGCCGGCCGGAGCCGCTTGTCGGGGTGGATCTGAAGCCTTGAGCACGACTGCCAGATGCACTGGACGGGCACGGCCGGCTCCAGAACCACGGTTTCCAGCGCCGCGGTCTCCCCCACCTCGGATTCTTTCACCATGGCCACGGGAAAATCGAGGAGGAACCGGGTGTCGTCCTCTCCGACCTCCTTCAACTTAATCTTGCCGGCCCCGAGACGCAGGGCCGTGCCCTCGAGGTGGTCCCGGTCCCCGATGTACGAGGAACAGATGCCGATCAACACGATGAGTCCGAGCGCAAGGCCCGCATTCAGGGCCAGCAAGATCTTGTTCATTCCGATCATCAGAACCCCCAGATGATGAGTACGGACGCTCTCCGTAAAAATCCCGGTACTACACGGATTCTCCAATGCGTACGGGCGAGATCAGGACGGCAAGTCTCCCTGTGGCTGCCTGATGCGTCTGCTCGACGGCGACGTACGAACGTACGGAGAGTCAGAGCGCGTCAGGAAAACAGGGAGCACTGGGGAGTGGCGTTCTCAACCGCGACCCGCATGATCTCAAACTCGAAAGCGACCGTCAACAGAATCTCGAATTCAAAAATCCTTATTGCGGGCTCCTTAAAAGATACGATGAACCAGCGTCACGAGATACGTGCGGAAAAAAATATTTGAACGATGTTTGCGGGTTGGATTGCGGGGTATGGCGTTGCAGATCCCGTCTTGCCTTTGATAAGATCCGCCTCGACCCTGACCGAGGAGGAACTGGAATGCTCCTATCTTCAAGCATCACACCATGATCTCACGCTGCACTCCCCTCGTGGTTCTCTACCTCGCCGCATTCGCAGTGATGCAATGCGGGCCGGAGTCAGAATCCAGAGCGAATCCGGAAACGCGGACCCCCGGCCCCGTTGCAGCCCCGGTCCTGGATTCGCGGGTCGCGCGCCTTGTTCGCAGCGCCCGGGACCAGGTTGGAAAGACCGTACGCTACGATCCCTCGTACGTAAAGCTCGACTACCCGGGGGGCGACGTGGCCCTGGACCGCGGGGTCTGCACCGACGTGGTGGTGCGGGCGGTCCGGGCCGCGGGCATGGATCTCCAGGAATTGATCCATGAGGACATGCGCCGGAACTTCCGCGCCTATCCCGACATCTGGGGTCTCACGAGACCGGACCCCAACATCGACCACCGCCGGGTGCCGAACATCGCGACCTACCTCCGGCGCCGGGGCAAGGCCGTGCCAACGACGGACCGGCCCGGGGACTACAGACCCGGCGACATCGTGGTGTGGCGCCTGGCCTCCGGACGCATGCACATCGGCATTCTCTCCGACGTCAGGATCCGGGGCGGCTCCCGGTTCCAGGTGGTGCACAACATCGGTGATGGCGCCGTGCTCGAGGACGTGCTGTTCCGGTACGACATCACGGGCCATTTCCGGATGTTCGAGGCGAGGTAGCCCCTCTCAGAGCACGGGCTGGAAATGTCCTGCCACATGGCTCCACACCATGCGGGCGTTCCCGTAGCGCTTCCACCAGCGGCGCATCCGGTCGGCCGGGATCTCGTAGAATCCCCGGTCCTCCAGCTCGGGCTCCAGGCCGAACAGGTCCTCGAACACGTTCTGGGCAATGCTTCGGCGGCAGCAGTTGGACTCCAGCTCCCGGATCCAGAAGGGAAGGGTGGCCTTGAAGTCGTACCCGAGGGTGGCCAGGTCCTTGTCCTCGCAGACCTCCTCCATCCACCGGTACCGGCCCGCGTGCAGGACGGCCAGGGTCTCGGCCCGGGCTTTCTCGTTGCCCATGCAGGCGAGCTGGGCAGTGGCCCAGGCGTAGAGTTCGGCCTGACGTCTTTTCTGCAGGCGTTTCAGGTACGCCCGGACCTGGGGCGTGTCGATCCTCCAGAGGGACCTGATATATCGGTCCGGATCCCGGGCGAGAAAATCGTGCAGGGCGTCCCGGGCCCTGCCGGCCCGGATCATGTCCCTGCGCAGCGCTTCCCCGGGCACCGGCTCCACGGCATGGTCCGGGATCAGGGAGGAGGCCGTCCATTCCAGGATCCCCTGGAGGATCGCCAAGGCCTTCACGGCATTCTCTTTCCGCAGGTGCGACTCCACGGCCGGGCAGGGGCTCCGGGCCAGGAGGTCGGGTATTCCATCACCTCCCGAAACCCAGTATGTGGACAGACCCTGGACCTTCTCCAGGTCAGTCGAGGCCTGGCCCGAGGCAATCCAGCGTACGAGGCGCTCTCCGTACTGAGCATCGCCGATGAGGAGTAAGGTGTAGAGGCCGAGGGTCCGCACGGTGCGATCCGGGTGCCCGGCCCACGTCCGGAGCACCCGGCGAAACGGCCCGGGGGATGCGGTCTCGAGGAAGGAGAAAAGCGAATCGAGGGACTCGTCGTCCTGTTTTCTGCGCTGGAGCTCGCCGAGCAACGAGGCCGGGGTCAGCTGGTTGCATATCGCCCGGGCCAGGGTCTCCGTCCGGCAACCGGGTACGGCGAGGGCGATGTGGCCGAGACGAAACACGTCATCCTTGACCTGTTCCAGGGCCTGGGTTTCAAAGCCGTCGAACAGGTCTTCAGGCCAGTGGATCTGGTACTGGGAGGCGGGTTCATCGGTTCCGGTAAGCTGGTTCAACGCCCTGCGCCCAAGAGAGGTTGGCCCGTGGAGAACGCGAAAACAGAACCCCATCTTGCTCCGGCCTGGATCGGCTTCCAGCCAGAGGGCCAGGGCAAGGGCATCGGATTCCCAGGCTTTCTCCAGGTGGTTCCTCCCCTGCGCCTCGCCCCGGGCCGCCAGGGCACCCAGGGCCAGGGTCCGGGTGTCCATGCACGGATCCTTTTCAGCCACTGCCTGGAGGAAATCCCGCGAGGTCTCGTCGTCGAGGTGCCGTATGGATCGAACCAGAGCCTGGAACACGGACTCGGCCAGGAACACGGACCCGGTCCTCTTCAGGAACCGACCGGCCAGGTCCAGAATCAGGTCCGTATCCCCCTTGCCGGGCTTCGAGGCCAGGAGCCATCGTGCCTGCCACCCCTGTGGTTCGTACTTCGGCAACTTCCACAGGCTGCGCATGACCCCGGCCAGGGAACGAGGCAGGCCCGAGGGGTTCTCCTTGCCCACGCTCAGTCCCCGGGACTTCAGCAGGGTCCGGGCCGCGAGGTCCAGGTGTCGATTCGTGCGGCAGAGCACCAGGCCCGCATTGCCCCAGGAATTCTCCGACACCTCCTCGTCTCCGGAGAACACCATGGCGCAGAGCACAGGAATGTGGTCGGCCCGGATCTGGCGGTGAAGCTGAGAGAGGTAGTAGGTGGCCTTGTCATTCCGGGGCGGCGGCGGGAAGGTGGAGAAGACGTGATCCAGGTCCGTGCTGCCGATCATGCTCCGGAGCTTCTCGAAGTCCACGAGGGTACCGGGCCTGGCGTAGTCCTTCAGGCACAGGGCAATGACCCGCTCGTGCTCCCAGGCGTCAAGCGTATCCCACTCGAGGTGCACGGCGCAATCGTGCGCTGCCCGGTCGTCCCGGAGCCGGAGCCCGGCCCGGCACACGGAAATGCACACGCCCGGCCCCTCCTTTTCCAGGCGCTCCATGGCGGTCTTCAGGGCCTTTGCCTTAAGACCCGCCAGGGCCGAGGCTTTCCGGAGCAGCTCCGGAGGCGGGGTCCAGCCCCCGCAATCCGCGCGGAGTGGACAGTCCTGGGCCAGAGTCGCGCCGGCAAGGACGAGGAGCACTGCGAAGTAGCACCACGGTTTTTGAGGCATGGGTGATCCCTTTCTCCAGGAGAATACCAGAAGTCGAGGCGGCTGAAAACTGCCCCGACCTGCTCGGTCCTCGGTACGATGCTGCGAGAAGGCCGCATCAGTCTGTGGATAAAGAACTGCTCCCCGGTTCTGGAGGCCCCTTGCTGATAGATCCGGGATGTGGTACACGAATTGTACCCGTATCAGGAGCACGAACTTTGGAGCGAAACGATGGTTGGGTCTCCCCGAGCCGCGGTTATTATTCTTCTCTTTGTTTCTGCAGTCCTCTCCACGGAAATCCAGGGTCAGCAAGATCGATCCTGGCAATCCCTCAAGAACGAGATCGCTCAATCACAGGCGAGGGCCGTCCAGTGCATCCGCAGGGCACAGAAGGAAGACGGGAGCTTCCATTCGAGGCTCTCGAAGAACTACCCGACCGGGGTTGCATCGCTCTGCTTGCTTGCCCTGCTGGAAGCAGGGGTCTCCTCCGAGGACACGAACGTCCGGAAGGCGCTCGATTTCATCCTCCAGCGTCCACCGAGGAAGACCTACAGCACCGCCTTTCGCATCATGGCCCTGGATGCGCTCAGGAACAAGAAAGTCCAGATGGAAGAGGACATCCGGGCGTCGGCAACCTGGCTCGTTAATAACTTCAGGAGCAAGGGGGACGTCAACCGGGGAGACATCGGCTGGGCATATCCCGAGGGCAGACCGGATCTGTCCATCATCCAGCAAGCCGCCTTTGCCCTGCACCTCGCCGGGAAGTACGGTTTTGTATTCAAGAAGGAGAACTGGAGGAAGCTCGCAAAACAGGTGATGCGGTACCAGAACAAGGACGGCGGCTTCGGATACCATCCCCGGAGATCCTCCACGGGTTCCATGACCTCGGCCGCCATCACGGTCCTCATCCTGTGCGAGAAGAATGGAAAGGCGCCGGGCGTTCGTGCGCCCATCAACCGCGGATGGGACTACCTGGAGAAACGCTTCGTGCCCTATGTGCATTTCGAGGAGAAAACCTATACGTACAAGCATTACGTCTACTACCTGGCGTCCCTGGAGCGGGCCTGCGCGCTCGGAGAGAGAAAGACGCTCCTCGGCCAGCACTGGTACCAGGATTGCGCAAGGGAACTCGTGAAGGCACAGGGAGACGGTGGAGGCTGGTTCTTTGATATATCCGATACGGCTCTGGGACTTCTCTTCCTCGGCAGAGCCGGGCACAAAGCTATCGGAGCCGGGTATGAAGCCGTGGTGAAAGGAGACGTGGAGGTCTATCGTCATCCAAGCAGACCCGGGCGAGGAGTCCCCTTTGTCAAGAACTGGTTGATCGTGGGTCCGTTCGAGAGCAGGTCGGGCGTTGGCCTGGAGGCGTCTCACATCGACGAGGCCGGTTTCGGATCCGCTGGATTCAAGTCATCCGGTAGCCTGCGGACGAAGAAATTGAGAAGCACCTCCAGGTTCATCGACTTGAAAACGGCGTGCTGGGGAGATCGAGGATCCGCAGCGTATGCCTACACCTGTTTCGACCTGAAGGAGAAGACTACCGTCTGTTTCTGGTTCACCCCCGACGACTGCTCCCGCATGTGGATCGACGGCAAGGTCGTGGGTGACTTTCATCTGATGTCCTGGATGTTTCCCGACAAGTATTGCATCCGAAGGACGCTCGAAAAGGGAAAGCACCGGCTGCTGGTGAAGGTCGCCGACCTCGGTGGAGGCTGGGGGTTCATTCTCAGGATCTGCCACGAAAATGGGAGGCCGATTGCACGGCTGGTGCCGCACATCGACCGGCAAGGCCCGACGGACCGGGAGTTCTTCGATGCCGGGGCCGACAACCGATCCCTGAAGGAGGCCTTTGCCCTGATCCCGGTGGACGAGAAGCCCGAACTGAAGTTCAGCACCGAGAAGGACCTGGACCGCACCTACTTCCTGAGGAGCTGGCACAGGATTCCTTTCACCCGGATCAAGGACGCCAAGGGATTGAAGGGAGCACGTCCGCCCTCCGGGGCAAAGGGGGTGATCTGCGTTCATCCACCTCATCAGAGGGGATCTGCTCTGATACTCAGGAAGATCAAGATCAAATCCAGGAAAGCGAAAGTGGTGGCGAGAATTGCTGCCTGTGCTCCCGACCACTTTGCGGAAGCGGATTTCAAGGCGCGCCTCGGGGTCTACACCATTCACGAGGGCCAGACGAAATGGTTCGGGGCGTTCCAATCCGTCTCGGCCACCGACAAATCGGGCAAATCAGGCCCGGTGGGATGGATCGAGATCCGGGGGGATCTTGCAGGATACGCGGGAAAGGAAGTCCTTCTCGTCCTCGAGTGTGCGGCCGGAGGATCCTGGCATCCATGGCACAACGAGTTCGCCTTCATCGACGAGTTCTCAGTGAAGAACAACAGGTAACGGATCATGGAGAGGGTGGAAGGCGCAAGACCGTCATTGCAGGAATACCAGGTAACAAACCACAGCCGCGATCACGATCAGGGCGGGGATGAGGTACTTCCGGTACTTGACGGTCCAGAGGACCCACTTCATCTTCATGCGTAGTCTCCCGCTTGCACGCCTGACTGAAAAGCAAGTTCTGCTCAATTATAGGTGCATTCGACCTCTTTCAAGGACTTGAAAGGGGCCGGATGCCCCCTGATCCGAGCATTCACTCCTTTTCAGCCCGAACAGAGACGCGAACCGCCCCGTCCCGTGTATAATGGCGAAAGCCACTGGGGAAGGAAATCGGATCCCTCACGATTCCGGGAGGACTTGAAATGAAATCCATCCTCCGGGCAGGATGCCTGCCCGCTCTGCTCGTGCTCGTGCTGACCTCCGGCCTGGCCGCCCAGGGCGCCGGAGACATCATCACCGTGGATATCCAATCGGGCGTCGTGCTGACCGCCCCGCGCGGGGGCACGGTGACGACCCTGGTCACGCTGCCCCTGGGCCTCACGTACGGCCCCCTCACGGCCGGCCTGGGCGACGCCTCGGCCCTGGCCATCGGCACCTTCATCGGCGGCATCGATCGCAACTTCGTATTCCGGGTCGATGCCTCGGGCATCACGACGCTCACCACCTACATGATGGTACCCACGTACGCCGCGGACGTGGATCTGGACGATGCCGGGGATCTCCTGATGCTTGGAAACCGGAGCTACGGCCGGAGCGGTCTCTACCGGGCCCCGCTCTCGGGCACCTCCTCCATGAACCTGGTGGCGCTCTGGCCCAAGGGCCTGGCCGAGCCCCTGGCCTTCACTGAGGACATCGACTCCGGCGACTGGTGGGTGGTGGACCAGGCCGGGATGCTCCACATGCTGACCCGGAGCGGCGGCGCCCTGCTCTCCATTGCACACACCGGCGCGACCTCGCTCCGGTCCAGCGACCTGGTCATGGATCCGGTCACCGGGGACGTGCTCATCACGTCGGGATTCAGCCTGCTCAGGTACGAACCGGCCCGGAAAAAGATGTCCACCGTAATCTACCTGGGCGTTCCCCAGGGCGGGTCCGAGGCCATGGGCCTGTGCTTCGATGATGCCACGCGGGGCTACCTCTTCTCGTACTGGATGGGATTCGGGCCGGGCATGTTCGGATTCGTCCAGGAGCTGGACGCCGTGGGCAAGACCGTGCGCACCACCGCACTCGGATCGCCGAAAAACCCGCGCAACGTGACCGCGGCCTGGGGCCGCGCTTTCCTGCCGCTCTCGGCACCGGAGGTGGGGAAATCCTACCGGGTGGCGCTCCGGTCCCGCCCCGACGCGCGCAAGGTCTACCGGACAGCCCTTGCCTTCAGCAGCCGGCCGGGAATCCCCACCCCCCTGGGGCCGGTGCCCCTGAATCCCGACGCGCTCTTTTATCTCTCCATGTCGGGCGTTCCGATGTTCCGCGGCTTCAACGGGATGCTGGACACGACCGGGGGTTCCATGCTGGCCGTGGACATCCCGCCCGCGGGCAGTCTGCGGGGGATCCGGATCCTGATGGCGTGCGTGGTGGTGGACACCCAGGGATTCCGGCGCATCCTGGGGCCGCACCCGTTCACGATCCGGTAGCGGGGAACCGGAGGGAAAACCAGGTACCCCGTCGCCTCGGTCCTTACAGCGGGGATTGACAGGACGTATTCCATTCCATGATCATGCCTATCCCGTCAGACAAGAGGATCCCGGAGTCTCACTCGAGCCACTCCGGGAGGAAGCTTCGCTTTTTCATCTGCCTGATCATCTATGCGGTTCTGGTCGGCTGGTTTTTGTACTGGCCCTACACGGGAGACGGCGACTCTGCACTTCACTACTTGAATATCCGGGAGGCAAGCGTCAATCCGGTCGCAATGCTCCACCCCTGGGCACGCCCGCTGTTCGTCCTGGTCATGCTCCTCCCGGCGATGGCCGGCGTCGTCGCCCTGCATGCTTTTGCCGCGGGTCTCAGTGTCCTTCTGGTCTGGCAGACCATGAGATTGGCAGATGACTTGGAGATCCCCAACAGCACGCTCGCCGGCCCCCTGGTGATCATGCAACCGCTGGCCTTTGCGCTGGCCAGCGACTTCATGACCGAGATCCCCATGGCGCTCGGAATCGTGCTGGCGATTCGGCTCTGGTCAGCGCATCGCAGGACCGCCTCCTGTATTTTGGTCTCGCTACTTCCCCTGGTTCGCCCGGAAGGATTCATTCTGGCTTCCGCATGGGGAATCATCGTCCTCGTTACACCCACTCCCGGTTCGGCATGGCGAGCACGTCTGCTTCAATGCCTGTGCCTGGGTGTGGGATTGGCCAGCTGGACCCTCGCCAGCTGGGTCCTGGCCGGCAATCCACTCTACTGGTTGGACAGCTGGTCCTGGCCTGCTTCAAGCTATGAATCGTACGGACAGGGTTCTCTGTTCTACCATGTTGAACAATGGCCGAAGTACTGCGGCGAGTTTCTTTTTGTGCTCTTCGTTGTGGGGCTCCCATGGTCCGTGCGTTTCTCGATGCGGCTGCCCTGGATCGTCTGGGCCCTTGTTCTGGGGGTACACAGTTTCCTGTGGTGGCAAGGTCTGTTCGCATCGCTGGGCCTCATGAGGATCCTGGTCACAACGAGTCCAATCACTGCACTCGTCTGCCTCCATGGCTGGAACGCCTTTGGGCGTTTCGCTTCCCGCGCAGGGATGTCCAGACGCAAGCGAAAATTGAGCGCTACTGTGATCCTGGTGATAGCCGGCTTCATTCCTCTTCAACAATACTATGCCGTCCCCGAACATCATCGTTGCCATGTCATCCGTCAGGTAGCGAACTTCATCCGGGAACACCACCTGCTGGAAAGTAGACCGAGGTTTTTTGCAGGGGATGAAATCCTGATCGCCGAGCTCGATTTTCCGCCCTCGAGCAACTTGCCTGTTCCCAACATCTGGGGTCGCACAGAGCAGCTTCGATTGCTTGCTGGCTTGCCGCAAGGTACGGTGGGCGTATGGGACAACCAGCGAGGGGAAATGTGGCGCGAGGTAAGGATAAAGGACTTTCCGAAAATAGGGTATGAAATCATCCACCGTGTGGATCAAACCATACGCATATTCTATTTCGGTCTTCTGATGCCCTCATCTCGTATTGAACGTCAACACTACGTTGTGCTGCGCAAGGTCTCTTTTCCGGGGGTGGTTTCACCGGATCTCAAAGAAGAGTAACAATCGATCAGTGGATGATCATGGAAGCACTACGGGCAAAAAAAGAGACCGGCGTTCGCCTCGAGTTTGGAGGTGAGAAGAACACCGGTCCGAATCGAACAAGGTCAGGAAAAGAAGTCAGGGTTGGGTATCGAAAAGAAGGGATTCCAGTCGTTTCTCCTCTTCGGCCTGGACCACGTAGGTGGTGACGGTTTCGTACTCGGTGAAGACCCAGAACCGCTGGCCGAAGCTGGATTGGTGGATCGAGAAGTGACGGGCCCAAGCTCCGACGCTTCGTTCCAGATCGGTCCAGTCCTTTTCCGGCAGGTCCCCGATCTCCCGGCGTGCATGGCTGCGAAACGCGTCCAGCAGGTCATCCATGGGGATGTTTTCCCGCGTCCTGGCGGATACCAGGATGTGCTCCATGCGCAGGGTGGGTGAATCCTCGTTCATGCGTTCGAGGTCCCCCTTTCCGGTCAGGTTCTTCCTGCCACAAAATAATGTCTCCGGTGTTAGCCGGACACCGGAGACACAGATACGAGAAAAGCATAGCTTGGGATCTGATTCATCCTGTATTCCCTCCAGGCTCCCTCAGAAAAGAGCTCGACCCGCTTTGCATCCCTATCGACTGTTTTATTAATAAAACATATGTATTGGAAGTCAAACAAAAAACAGGGATATTTTTGCGCGGTTGTCGGGGCCCCTCTGCTCAACCTCCGGAATGACCGCTTCCCCTGGGCCGGGCGGCTGCGGATAATACGCCTTTTCCGGAAATCCCGAGGACACGAATGGTGAACCTCTCAAACTCCAGGACCTGGCTGGTCTGGGTCGTCCTCCCGGCCGTGGTGTTCCTCTCCTTTGGAGGCACCCTCTGGAGCGGCTTCGTGTACGACGACGTGAAACTGATCGTGGAAGGCGATGCGCTCAAAGCCCTGATGGCCGGCGCCCCCGGCCCGGACGTGTTCTTCTCGGACTTTGCTCGCCTGGGAACCCGGGAGGAAGGCGTCGATGGCGGACAGCGTCTGGGCTACTTCAGGCCGGTCATCGTCATGAGCTACGTGGTGGACGCCTGGTTCTGGTCCGACATCGGGCCCCCTCCTCCGGGCGAATCCTCGAGGCCCGGGAGCCTCCGGTGGGACAGCCTCAATCCCGTGGGGTTCCACCTCACCAACCTGCTGATCCATCTGGTGAATTGCCTCCTGGTCTTTCGCATCGTCCTCACCCTGATCCGGGGGCGACTTGCAGCCCTTGTGATCGGCGTGCTCTTTGCCGCCCATCCCATCCACGCCGAAAACGTCTGCTGGATCGCGGGCCGCACCGACGTCCTTGCCGGCACCTTCTTCTTTCTGGCCTTCTGGCTCTACCTGCGGCACCGGAAGTCCGGAGCGCGGCCAACCCACGTCCTGTCCCTGGTCGCCTTCGCCCTGGGCCTGTTGACCAAGGAATCGGTCCTGGTGCTGCCGCTCACGCTTCTGGCCCTGGAAGGAATCCTCCCCCACCCCCGTGGCCTCTCCCGGAGCAAGGCCATCCTGGCAACGTGGCCCTACCTGGCCGGATTCTTCATCTACTTCCTGCTGCGACTCCTCCTTTGGCCGGCCGGGACAGGTGACAACTTCCTCGATCCCGGTACCCTCGAGCCTCTGTCCGTGTTCACCCTGGCCGTCACCTTCCTCGAGGCCGGCGCCTGGTACCTGGGCAAGTGCATCTGGCCCTTCCCCCTGAATCCGTACGCGGACGTTTCCTTCCTAGACGCAGCCGCAGTGGGGACATGGCTTCCCTTCTGCCTCCTCCACCTCGCCCTGGTGCTCCCGGCCCTCTACCTAATCCTGCGGAAGCGGGCCGTATGGATCGCCTATTCCATCACGGCGTTCTATCTGTCCCTGGCGCCTCTGAGCTGCCTCCTTCCCGGTACTCGCCTGGCCCGGTTTGCCGAGGACCAGGCGTTCCCCGTGGCCGAGCGGTTCCTCTACCTCCCCAGCTTCTTCGTTCTCCTCGCCCTTACGCACCTGGGGAAGCACCTCGGCCGAAGGCCGGCCCTTGCCACCGTCGGGATCCTGGCCGGGGTCTGCACCCTCGTGAACGGAGTGCGCTGCAGCCACTACCGCGACAACCTTTCCTTCTTCCAGGCCGCGGTGGAGGCCGCGCCGCAAAGCGTACGCATGCACACGGGTCTCGGATTCCAGCTCCTGGACCGGTACGACATGGAACAAGCCCTCCGGCATTTTGTCCGCGCCCGCCACCTCGTCCACGACGTGCACCAGCGAACGTGCTACCCCCCCGTCCAGGCGGGTCTGGCCGCGGCGTACCGCATGCAGGGGGATTCCAGCAAGGTCTTCAAGGCCCTGGAAGCTGCGCTCCGGCAAGAGCCCGGAAACATGTCGAATGCCCTGAACCTGGCTGTGTACGCGTGGAACGAGGCCATCCTCCATATGGACGTGGCCCGCATCCAGTTCGCCCTGGAGATGGCCAGACGCGCCGTGGGCCAGGCGCCCGAACATCCGCTGGCCCGGAAAATCCTGGACCAGATCCGTCGGACCCGGGCCGCCTGGAACCTATATTTCGTGGAGAAGCACCGCGACGACGCCACCCTCACCCGCCTGGGCAAGACCTTCTTCGTGCCCGCCATGAGCGCCCTGGAGGACCCGGGCGGCCCCCGGTTCTCCGACGCCCTGAAGCTCCTCCGCAGCGGTCTCCGCCACACGGGGGTCCCGGAGGAAAAGCGCGGAGACATGCCGCGAACCCTGGAGTTGAGGGAGCGCCTGAAGACCCGGTTCGAGGAGGTCCTCGATCGCGCCCGCCTCACGTACGGCCGCCTCCTTGAGCGCCATCCAGAAAGCGCTGCCCTCTATTACCTGCTCGGGGAGGTGCACGGTGCGGCGTGGCGCCGGACCGGAGAAGCGCACCACCGGGACGCAGCCCTCGAGGCCTATCTGGAATGTGCGAGGAGAGAACCCGGCCACGTGCAGGCCGTGCTGGGCGCCGGCCGGATCCTCGTGGGCCTGGATCGCCACGACGAGGCCATGGCCCTGGTGAGGGCCGGCGTGGAGGATGGGCTCACACAAAAATACCTGGGGACCTGGCCCGTACCGCTGCAGCCCAGAAAGACCCTGGACATCGTCGGAAACGTGGCGGCCCGGCCGGGCCTCCCCGCGAAGTGGAGGGTCCTGGCCGGAGAGCAGATCCAGAAGATCCTCCGATGCGTGGAGGAGCGGGCCCGGACCACGGACAGCGGGAGAAACGCGGATCAGTGGAACGAGGCGGGATGGTTCCGGGTCTATGCCGGCCGCATGCTCGGGCGGCCGGACCTGACCGAGGCAGCCCTCCAGGCCTTCCAGAAAGCCCTGGACATCGATGCCCGCCACCCCGGAGCAAAGCAGAACCTGAAAGATCTCCAAAAACAACTATCCACAGCGAACAAGGAGAAGGAATGAACACGGTTCGGATCCTCGCGACCTTATGGGCCCTGACGTCGGGACTTCCAGCCCAGGAGCTCCTGATCCGGCCCGAGCGCACGGATTACCGGGAGACGTCCCGGTACGCCGACGTCATGGACCTCCTCGGAAGGATCACCACTCGCCGTGACGACCTGGCCCTCGGTTTCCTGGGCCTCACCACCGAAGGCCGGGCGATCCCGTACGTCATCGTGGCCCCGTCCCACCTCCGCCATCCGGCCCGGGCCCACGCCTCGGACCGCCTGGTGGTCTACGTCCAGGCCAACATCCACGCCGGGGAGGTGGCGGGGAAAGAGGCGGTGCAAATTCTGCTGCGCGAAATCGCGGCAGGCAGCCACGACAAAATGCTGCAGTCCATGGTGCTGCTGGTCGTGCCCATCTTCAACGTCGACGGCAACGAGGCCATCTCCACCCTCCATCGCCGCAACCAGATCGGCCCCGAGGGCGGCGTGGGCAAGCGGGCCACGGGCCTGAACCTGGACCTCAACCGGGACTACATCAAGGCCGAGGCGCCCGAGACCCGGGCGTCGCTCCGCCTCATCAACGCCTGGGATCCCCACCTCCTCATGGATCTCCACACCACCAACGGCTGCAAGCACCGCTACGCCCTCACGTATGCTTCAAGCGCCCATCCCAACGCCGACCGCACGATCCAGGACTTCGCCGACAAGGTGCTCCTTCCCGAGGTGACCCGGACCCTCGCCCCGGAGTATCATGTCTTCCACTACGGAAACTGGCTCGACCGCCGGAATCCATCCAAGGGCTGGGGCACCTTTGCCTGGCAGGGCCGCTACTGCAGCAACTACCACGGCCTCAGAAACCGATTCATCGTCCTGAGCGAGGTCTACGCCTACCGCGACTTCCGCACCCGGGTGGACGCAACCCGGAAGTTCGTGACCGAGGTGATCCGGTTCGCCGTCCGGCACCGGGAGAAGATCAGCAAGCTCACCCGCGAGGCGGACCGGCGCATGACTGCGGGAAAGTGGAAGACCCAGGGGATCCAGTTCAAACGCACGGCCTGGCCGGGCACGCGCACCCTCCTCGGGTACGAGGTCACTCCCGACTCCAGGAAGCGCCGCCGCCCCGACAAGGCCGACAAGCCAAAAGACTACGAGGGCCCGGTGTTCCTCGCCTTCGAGGCTTCCGAATCCGTGGCGGTGCCCGCCGGCTACCTCTTCCCCCGGGCCCTGAAGGACGTGGCCGATCACCTGGGTGTCCACGGCATCCGGGTTTACCGTCTGGCTCAGGGCGGCGCGGTCAAGGTGGAGGTGTGCCGCATGACCCACCTCGAGCGTTCCGATCGCCTCTACCAGGGCCGGAGCCTCCAGCACGCCGAGGTCACCACCGAGGACCTCGACCGGCCGTTCGAGGCGGGGGACTTCTACGTGCCCGTGGCCCAGCCCCTGGGACGCCTGGCAGCGGAGCTCCTGGAGCCCCGGGGTCGCGACGGCCTCCTGGCCTGGAATTTCCTGGACAACTACCTGGCCCACCAGTGGCGGCGAGCGCCGGTGGAGATTCCCGTCTACCGCGCTCGGGTCAAACCGCCGCTGCCCATGAATCTCCGCTGAGGTGTGAAAATCATGCCGTAAAATCACGCCCGGCGATTACAGTATCCTGTGTTCCTGAAAACCGTACGGAGGTACGCAGGCGCATGAAGATCCGAACCTGGTTTCCCGCCCTTGTGACTTGTCTGCTCCTGATCCCGGCCCTGCGCGCGTTGCCGGCCCAGAAGGGGCCCAACGACAAAGGGCTGGCCAGGTGGAAGCTGGAATCCCACGACTACGCGGCCTACTCCATCGAGGGCATGGTGGGCATCCACCACCTGGGATTCTTCGGGTACGACGTCGTACAGGGCCGGGCCCTCCGATCCGAGCCGGGCCACCCCACCCTGCTCTCGCTACCGCTTGTGACCCTCCTGCCGGCCACCCGGCCCAAGGCAGGAATGAAGATTCTCCACACCCACACCTATACCCACTTCGAGGGCTACACGCCCGTCAAGGTGGCGGGGCAAGTCAAGGTGGTCCAGGCCATCGGCCCTCTCCTCTTCCTGGAGGGCAAGTTCAAGCTCCTGAAGGTGCGCGCCGGGGGCAAGGACGGCCGCTTCTACCAGATCACCGGCGGCAAGCTGGATTTCACCTCCCAGTTCGACACCCTGAACGGCTGGTTGAAGGAAGCGGTGGTGAAGTACACCTACACCTACGACACCCGCGTGCCCCTGGAGGGCCTCTACACCGGCGCAAACCTGAAACAGCAGCGTGGTGTGGAGGTGCAGCTCCCCCACATCTACAGCTTCGACGGCATCCTCGAGAAGTCCGCGTTACAGCCCCTCATCGACGCGTGGGTGGAAGAGAAGGCGGAGAAGATCCTCGAGGAATGGGCAGGCGACGACGAGGGGAAGAACTACGCCCTCAAGACCGCGTATGACAGCCTCTACGTCCTGGCCCTGCTCCACGCCAAGGTGCCCAAGAACCACTCCGTCATCCAGAAGGTGGTGAAACGCATAAGGGAAAAACCGATCCACAGCACCTACTCGGCGGCGCTGCTTCTCATGGTGCTGGAAGCCGTCAACACCTCGTCCGAGGAGCTGGTGAATCCCGACGCGTACCGGGACAAGCAGCCCGTGCGAAACCTCTCGGACGAGGACAGGAGGCTGGTGGAGCGGGCGGTGCGCTACCTGGTCAAGGGCCAGATGGCCGGCGGCTGGACCTACGTGGGGTACAACCGGGACAAGAAGTTCTTTCCGTCCCAGTTCGGCCCTCCGGACAACTCCAACACCCAGTTCGCCCTCATGGGCCTCTACGCAGCGCTCCGCATGGGGGCCCGCATCGACGCCAAGGTGTGGCGCAAGGCCCTCGGCCACTGGAAGCGAACCTACCTGAAGAAGGGCTTCAAACCCAAAGGTGCCTCGGGCTACCTTTCCGGCTGGGCCTACGAGGAGGGCCGCGGAACCGCCTACCTGTCCATGACTGCCGGCGGTCTCGCCTCCCTCTCCATCATCGCCGCCGGCCTGGGGCTCAAGCCGGGAGACAAGTCGCGCGACGCCGCGGCCATCAGGAGTCTGCGATCCAGGGGCATGCGCTGGCTCGAATACTTCTATTCGGTTCGTCAGTGCCGGCGCTACGTGCTTCTCGGACCCCAGATCACCTCGGACTGGGCCTACCACCTCTACTCCATTGAACGGGCCTGCGACCTGGGCCGCGTGAAGACCATCGGCCACCACGACTGGTACCTCGAGGGCGCCATGGCCATCCTGAACGACACCTACGAGGACATGGGCCGGGACCACGTGTACGAGGCGCTCTGCCTGCTGTTCCTGAAGCGGTCCACCCCGGCGGCCATCACCCCGGCCGTGCGCTGAGCATGGGCCGCGGGTGGCTCTTCTTTCTCTGCCTGGGTCTGGCGGCCGTGCTTAACAAGTCGGTTCGCCTGGACCGGCCCTGGACCGTGTCCCTGGACCTGGTGGGCGCCCGGTACAGCACCATTGCGAGGAACTTCGTCCGCGAGGGCATCCTGGACCCGCCGCTGGTGCAGAAGCTCCACACGGGCAAGCCCCCGCCCGGCGTGAAGTTCGCCCCCCCCACTTCCCACCCGCCCGGGGTGCCGCTCATGGTAGCGGCCCTGTTCTGGATCACGGGCACGGACAGCGCCTGGGCCGCCCGCCTGGCCATGCTGCCGGCCGCTCTCCTCGCCCTCGGGCTCCTCTATTTCCTCGCGCGCCGCCTGGCGGGGTGGCGGACGGCCGCCGCCGCCGTCCTGTTCCTGACCCTCATGCCGGGGGCCGCCTATTACGGGGTCTGGGTGGATCCCGTGGGCTGGGGATCCCTGGCGTGGATCCTCGCGTGGTGCCTCGCATTCCTGCCCTGGTTCGGAGATGCGAGCGCTCGTCCCGGACTCTGGCGCGGCCCCGTGCTGGCGCTGTGCTTTGTCCTGGCCATGGTGACCGAATGGAACGCGGTGTTCCTCCTGCCCGTCTGCGCGGTGGAAATGACATTCGGCGGTCAGAGGCGCCCGTGGATCCCGGGGGTGTGGCTGGGTCTGGCCCTGGTCGGAGTCGGGTTCCTCTACCACGCCATCCTGCCCGCCTCGGACGGCTACCTCACGTTCTTCGGAAAGCTGGCTCGGTTCCACAGCTGGGACGCCGCGTTCTTCGAGACCCTCCTCGAGCACTACCGGGTACTGTTCGGCTGGCCCGTCCTGGGGCTGTCGGCTCTGGGGCTCGTGGGACTCGGGGTCCGTGCCCTTTGTGCTCGCATCACGCCCCTGGACCGCCTCATCATGGCCCTCCTCCTGTTCCAGGCCTACTACACGATCCTTTACCCCCTCGGCAGCCGGATCCACGACTTCTGTTCCCTCTACCTGATCCTGCCCCTGTCGCTGCTGTCGGGCCGGGTGGTGGTGGCCGCATACGAGTGGATTGTCAGGCGTCTGGGCCGGACCGCAGCCGCAACCGGACTCCTGGCCCTGGTGCCCTGGGCTCTCCTCTCCACCCACGCGGGGCTCGAGGGCTGGGCCCGGTACGACGCCCACGTGGAGCCGGTCCAGACCACGGCTCGAGTCGTGCGGGAAGCCGTGCGCGTGCACGAGGTCGCGGCCACGGTCACGGCCAGCGAGGGTCTGGTGTCGGTCAGGTACCACGCCGATCGCGTCATCCTCGGCGGCATCACCACGCCCAGGGCCCTGGAGCGCAAGATGGCCTTGCCCGAGCGGCCCGCGGTGTTCTTCCTCTACAAGGCGGAGCTCTCCTCGTATCCGGACCTCCGGGCCCATCTCGACGCCTCGGCCCCGCACCGGGATCTGGAGCACCACCGCGTCTACGACCTCCGGAACTACCGGCCGGGACGGCCCGGACGCCTCGATCCCGCCCCCCGCCTTCCTGCACCGGAGGGCGTCCGCGCAGATGTCCAGGGTAAAAAGGTGACCTTCACCTGGCGTCCGGTGGCCGGGGGTCGGGTCCTGGGCTACCGCATCTGGTTCGGCAGCGAGGCGGGCGTCTACCCCGTCCACTTCGACGTGGGGACTCCGGCGTTCACCTACCAGGTCGAAGCAAAGGGCGAGGTGCACTTCGTGGTGGCGGCCCGAGAGATCACCGGTCGTCTCGGCCGCCGCACCGCGGACCGAGTATTGACTCTGGACATTCCCACGGACTACCTCGGTCCGGTCCTGGCCTCGCTGGCGGCACTGATCCTCCTGTCGGGATTGCACGCGGCCGTCGTGTTCCGGCGCCGGCGTACGGAGTCAATGCCCGTGGACAGGCAGTTAGACTCCGGATCGAAGTCCTGATAGAATCCTATCCAATCTCATCCGATACAGCATGAGCTCTCCGTGACCGAGGAAGCCAGACCTTCAGGACCGCAAGATGAATCACACCCCGGAACATGGTAGAGGTGGCACCTCGGGTCGGATCCTGTTCTCGATTTCCTTCCTCATGATCTTCAGCGCTTTTTACTGGAACTGTTTCAATGTCGCGGAGATCAGAGCATTCCATAAATTCGATCCACACTCGGAATGCCTCGTGGTCGGCAGGCTGGTGCAGTCCCGCCAGGAAGGAATCCTCTCGTACGGGGGCTTGCCCGGGTTCGGATACATCGAACATCTGTTTCCCAGCGGGGACAGGCTATTTGATTTCCAATGTGACTCCTACCTGGAGGATCGAGAGTTTCGCGGCTACTGGAGTTACTGTTCTCAGATCGGCGGCCAGGCCATCCTGCTGAGCCTGCTGGATGCTGCAATTCCCGTATCGCCGCGCTTCAAACTCGCACTGTTTCGCGGTATCACGGCGGCCCTCTCGGCGATCATGTTGGCCCTGATCGTACGCTGGTTCCTGCTCGAATTCGGACTGGCCGCCTCGCTGGCGGTCTTGTTCTCCATCGTGATGTCACAGTGGCTGACCTATTTCGGAAGGAACCTGTGGTGGTCGCTCTGGGTGTTCTACCTGCCCCTGCTGGGCGTCATCTACTTCCTCCGCTATCAGTCGACTTCAATACGTCGAAGGCCGTTGTTGCTGGCGGCCGTCGTCGGAGCGGCCGTTTTCGTCAAGTGCGTGTTCAACGGCTACGAGTACATCACCACGACCCTGATCATGATGGTGACACCTCTGGTTTACTACCACCTTCGCGACGGGCTATCCGCACGACGCCTAGTCGTGGACGGGGCAGTCGTGGTGATCGCTTCGCTGCTTGCCGTGGCGATCAGTTTCCTGGTGCTGTTCTTCCAGATCGCTGCCGAGAGCAGCTTTCAGGACGCCATCGACCACATTGTTCATGCGCTCGAGAGGAGAACGATCGGCACCGGGGCGGAACTGGCAGTCGACAAGACCGGCAGGACGGAAATACTCGTGCAGTATTTTGACGGCACGTTCTTCGACTTGCATCAAAGATCTTGGTTCGACTGCGGACAGTTCATCCATCGCAACATCCTTCAGCTCCGCTACTGGATGCTGGCCCTTATCTTCGCTCTGGCTTCGATCAGCGCGTGCTGCCGAAGCCTGCATACCGGCGCCACGGGGACTCGGCGCAAGCACCTGAGCCTGGTCGGCGCCCTGTGGTTCTCCATCCTGGCGCCGTTGTCGTGGTTCGTGATCTTCAAGGGCCACTCATACGTTCACTTCCATTTGAATTACGTCGTGTGGCAGATGCCGTTCACGTTGTTCGGCCTCGCACTGGTCGGGATTGCATCCGTCGGCCTGCTCACCCGGCTCCTCGGAAGAACTCCCGGCAGGATCGTCGGTTTCAGCCTCCTGGGGGCGTGGGCAATTTTTCTCATCGCAAACATGGGTATACAGCCTGACCGATTCACTTTGACCGTACCCGGCAGCCATGCCTCGATTCAATCCGCCATCGATGCCGCCGGCCCCTTCACGAGAATCCGGGTAAAACCCGGCCAGTATCGCGGCCCCTTCGACTTCCGTGACAAGGAACTGATCCTCATCAGCACAGACGGTCCAGCCGATACGGTTCTCTTCGCAAAAGGGGGCGATGCCGCCGTCCTCATCGAACGCGGGAGATCCCGATTTTCGAAGATCGAGGGATTCACGATTCGTGCGACCGTTGGCGTTCTTTGCCGGACATCGTCACCGACCATCAAGGGCAACGTTCTCCAGGGCGATGGTGGATCCGGGTGCGGAATCCGGAGCCTGGATGGAGGGAGCCCATTCATCGTCGATAATCAGATCTCCGGATTCGGGTCCGTCGGCATTTCATGCGAGGGAGGCGCCGCCCGCATCCAGTTCAATACGATCACCGGCAACTTCGGAGGAGGTATTCGTCTGAAAGGCGGGACGGCCTCCCTCACCGGAAACCGGATCTCCAGGAATCGGGCCTTACGAGGGGGCGGTGTCAGCATCGCCGGGGGCGCGACCGTCATGGACGGAAACCTCATCTTCCGATGCGAGTCCGAGGAGGGGGGCGGACTCTTCGCCGCCGACGCAAATATCCGCCTGGTCGGCAACACGATAACCAGGAATCGGGCTCCGCGCGGCAGTGGAATCATGCTCCATCGATCCAAGGCGACCCTGACCAACACGATCGTGTGGATGAACAGCACGTCCACCCCCGGAGAAATCGAGTGCACCGAGAGTGCCCTCGACGTCGACCACTCCTTGATCGGCGGCGGATGGCCGGGTCAGGACAATCTCGACCTCGACCCGCGATTCGTCGATCCTGCCACCGACGACTTCCACCTCCGAGGGGACTCGCCTTGCCTGGGGCGGGGAGCAGTGATCCGTTCTCCGCCGGAACAAGAAGATCTCGCCGGCGCGCGGGATTTCGAGAACGATTCCAGGAAGACCGAAGGGAACCCTGACATCGGAGCGGATGAATTCCGGCCCAGACTGTATCGGGTCGGCTCAAAATCCGGATCGCCTCGAATTCGCATCATCGGATTTCCGGGGTCTGACATCCACATATGCATATGTCGATTCAGGGATCAACTTGGTCGCTTCACCGACCGTGACGACGTGTTTCAGCTGGGGGACCCGATCCAGAAGATCTGGATTCCTCCTGTTCCGCACAGTGGCTACATCGAGGTGCCGTTTGGACGTCCGCCGGGATTCTCTCCGAAAGAGATCCTGTTCATGCAAGCCGAGGTCAATTATCACTGGACGAATTTGCTTGCCTGGCCGGGCGCGCCGGAGTCCTTGACCGATACCGACAAACCGAAGTGACCTCCGTGCAATCGGATCCAGCCCATGATTGAACCAGGAAGCGAATCCCGTTCAATCCAGAAGGCGATAGCGTAGCAGGGTCCAGATGCCGACGGCGCCATCTTTCCAGTTGATCTTCTTTCCCTCTTCCACGGTGCGCCCCTTGTAGGATATGGGCAGCTCCAGGATCTCGTGCCCTCGCTTCAGGACCTTGGCCGTGACCTCGGGACAGAACTCGAATCCGGTACACCGCAGCCGGATTCCCATGATGGCGTCGCGGTGAAAAACCTTGTAGCAGGTAGGCTCATCTGTGAGGCGCGACCCGTAAAGAAGGTTTGTGAGCTTGGTGAGAACCCAGGATCCGAACCGGAAACGGTCGAACTTCATCACGTTCTCCGGATTCAGGCATCGCGAACCGTACACAACCTTGCATCGACCCTCGACAATGGGCTTCACGAGATCGACAAACTCCTCGGGCCGGTATTCCAGGTCGGCGTCCTGGACAGCAATGATCTCGCCGGCAGCATGGGGAAGCGCCGTGCGCATGGCGAAGCCCTTGCCCCGGTTCCTCTCGTGGAAGAAGACCCGGACGCGGGGATGCCGGAAGTCGGAGAGGATTTCCCGGGTGCCGTCGATGGAACCGTCATCCACCACGATGACCTCAAGGTCCAGAGGTACGTTCAAGACCCGGTTCAACACCGCGACGACGGTTTTCTTCTCGTTGTAGACCGGCATGAGCACGCTGAGCAGGGGACTCTCGAGTGCTGGGCCGTTGCGCTCCGAATTAGAACTTGGCTCGGTCAAGGGGGATTTCGGCTCCAATCTTCAACGCAAGAGACAGGAATTCGTTTGTATCCTCTTCCAGTTTCATGGTTTGAGAATAGTCACCATCGATCCGTCGATCAAGCGAATACCGTGTAATATTGATTTCTGCAAAGCCACAACGACCCGCATAGCAGGGGGGCTAGCAGCCTGTGAATGCCCCCACGAGGGAGCGTTTCATGACGAGAAGCCCGATTGCGGAACCAACTCATTTCATGAGCCAAAAATGAACGGGCTCGCGCTCAAAAAGTGCCCTCGAAAGCAAACCAATCATGGCCACCCCTGCCGAGCCACCCGGGCTGTCCGCCGCGCCAGGTCCTCAAGGGACTGGCGCTCGTGGCCCTTCACGTAGGTCTCCACCCGGCCGCCCAGGGGCGCGGACAAATGCCCGGGAATGGCATCCGGACCGTAGAGGATCCCGGCCAGAGAACCGGCGGTGGCGGCGTTGCAGTCGGTGTCGAAGCCGGCCATGACGGCACAGGATACTGTGGCGAGGAAATCCCCGCGGCCGTGGATCAGCGCCATGACCGTGACCAGAGCGTTGGGGAGGACGTGAACCCAGGAATACCGACCGTACCGCGCCACGATGCGGTGCAGGGTCGTTTCCCAGTTCTCGTCCTCCTCGGCCCACTGCACGGTCTCGGTGATGGCCCGGGCCAGGCGGGATGCCGCCGGGATGCACTGGAGGCCGGCGTCGAGGGCAAGGCGTGGATCCGTCGTGGTGAAGGCGCGGGCCATGGCCGCCGCAAAGAAAGCCGCGCCGTACATCCCGTTTCGCACGTGGGAGACCGAGGCGTCTCTGCAGGCCAGCTCCGCTGCCCGGAGGGGATCGCCGGCCGCGACCCAGCCCCAGATGTCGGCCCGGATCTGGGCCCCGATCCACTCCCGGTAGGGATTCCCGCGGCGGGCGGTGTCCGGCGGTGCAAGCCCCTTCTCCAAGTTCTCGTACGCCACCCGCTCGGCGGTGAAGACGAATGCCCGGGGCAGGTGGTCCAGCCAGGCCCTGCCCACGTCCGCCGCGGTGAACTCCGGCCCCACCCTCTCCAGCAGCACCAATCCCAAGACCGGATAGGCCACGTCGTCGTCGGCCCGCACCCGGTCCAGGTGTTCGCGGCAGTAGAGGCGAACAGGCACACCGTAGTGGAGGCGGTCTTCGGCCGCAGCTTCCGGAACGTAGTCCTTCAGGGGATAGGCGCCCACCCCCTCCAGGGCCTTCCGGATCTTGTTCGTGCTCCACCCCTCGACGGGACACCCCATCATGCACCCGACACACCGCCCCAGCCAGGCGGCCTCCAGGCGCGCCTCCAGATCCTGGGGCAAGGGTACGGCCTCCGGCCTCGTCCCCAGAGTCTCCAGGATCCCCTCCCACGAGTCCGGCTCCTCGAAGGGAAAGGGCCGGCGCGGACACGCGGCCACCTGGTCCGCGATATTCCGGTACGAGGCCTCGTCCCTTGGTTTCTCCTCCTCCACTCGCGCCCGGAGCGCAGTCACGTCGTATCCTTCTTCCTCCGCCTGCCGGATCTCGTCCGCGATGCGTTCATGCCACGGGATCGCGTCCTCGTTCATCTCGACTCACTTCTTCCGGTAGACCTCGATCTCGGTCAGGTGCGCGGCCTCGCCCTTCCTCAAGGCGGGTCGAATGCGCAGCGCCCGCGCCGTCACGGGCCGGAACGACACCCTGAGGAACTGCGGAACCTCGTGCTTGCCGCGGCCCCGGGCCGCGGCCCTGAGGACACAAATTTCCGGTTTCTTCACCTTGCGCCACGGACCGGAGCCGGACCGGGTTTCCACGGTCCAGGTCCGGGGCCACGCCGGGCTCTTCTTGGTGGCCCGGGGCGGGTAGAGGACCACGGCCTGGACCTTGCGCTCGGAGCGCTTCCAGGTGAGGCACACACCGGCCCCCGGCACCTGCATTGCCTTGCCGCCGCGCTTGCCGTCCACCAGAACGGCCGCGGCCTTGCCCTTGTCCACCGCGGCCTGGGGTTTCTTGCGCACCCCGGCCATGCCGGTGAGGGGGTGGCGGATTCCCCCACCCTCCAGGGCCACGGTCACGTCCTCCCCGCCGAGGAAGGCGACGAGGCGGGGCGGGCCCTCGGTCTTCAGGTCCACTTTCAGGGCGTGCCAGCCCGCAGCCAGGGGTACTACCAGGAACACGGGTCGGTCGATACGCATTGGCCGGGCCTGGCACAGGACGCGTCCGTCCACCTCGAGGGTGAGGGTGCCCGCAGCGCGCAGGGTGAGCTGGTGAAGGCCGGAAGTCTTCACCCGGAACTCGCCTTCGATGCCGAGGCGATCCGCCTTTTTGATCCCGATTTTTCTCAGGTCCCTTTCCACGCTCCGGCCGCGGAAATCGTCCAGGGTGGCCAGAAGCGCGTCCCTCTTGCGGCCGCCCGCCTCCACGATGCGGGCCTGAAAGCCCTCGAGGAAGGGGCCCGGAGCCGCCTTTCCCGGCCACGGTTTCGGCGCCGTCACCGTGACCTCCAGGGGAGCGCTTCGCAAGCCTGGGCCCTCGCCACCCACGGCCCGCACCTGCACCTGGACCTGCCCCACGCCCAGCTGCCTCGCCGGTACCTCGAGACGCCACGCCCCGCCTTTCACCGCCTGCGAGGCCAGGACGTGCTCCCCCCGGACCAGGTCCACCCGCTCGAATCCCGGTGCGCGGCCCCGGATCTTCACGGCATCGTCCAGGGCCACGGCTCCGGGCCCAAACGCGGCCCGAAGGGTACGACTCCCGTTGCCTACCCGGATCCAGTGCACCGACGACGACCGCGTGGCCAGGCGGGTGGCGTCCACTGATACCAGGCGCACCTCGTGGTGGCCGTCGTCCACATTGCGGGTGTCCCAGATCATCGCCGTGCCGGGCAAGGCCCCGGCCACGACCTGGCCGTCCACCCACAACTCCACCCGCGCCGGCGAACAACCCGGGGCGGGCTCCACTGCGGCCCGGACCTCCACCACGCCCTTCCATGGAGCCGATGCCGGCGGCGATGCCAGGGTGACCCGGGCGAACCGGCCGAAGGGGCAGGCCAGGGCGTCCCCCAGGATCAGAAGCTGGTACGGCCCCCAAACGCTCTGGTAGAAGGCCTCGACCAGAGAGCTGCCCTCGGCGTAGTAGACGTGGAGGGCGGGGTGCGGAAACTTCATCTGGAGGGCGAAAGGCTCCACCACGGTGCCGCTGGTGCCCGCGGCTCCGTGACGGAGGAACTCCGAAATCTTGGTCTGGCCCGAGGTGCGGAAGTAGGCCCCGAAGCTGGTGAGGTGCTCGCACACCGCACCGGGCACCATGCGGCTGCCCGAGGCGGGCCAGTTGAAGGAGGCGATGCCCGCCACCGCGCCCAGGACGTCGTCCTTGCCCTTCGGGATCTTCCCGTCCTGACCGGCCTTGCCCTTCTCCAGGATGGCCACCTTGCGCCCCAGGGCCTTCAGGGATTGCACCACGTTCTGGAAGGCGGGGGCGCGGGTCCGGGAACGGACGTCCTTGTTGCGCATGAGGTAGACGGTGCCTTCCGGACGTGTGCCGTCGACGCTGGCCGCGGATCGGATCATGCGGAGAATCTCCGGGACCGTGTTGCCGCGCACGCCCGTGTACCCCAGGCAGGTGCACAGGTAGTAGCGGCCCACGCTGCCCGTGGTCCCGGCCTGGAATCCGAGGGCGGGAGGCGTGCCGCGCCCGGCCACCTCGGCCTCGGCCTCGAGCGCCTGGAAGCCGGGGTGCGCCTTCAATTTCTTCAGGGCGGGCGTGCGGTCCAGTCGATCCAGATCCGGCAGGCCGCAGCGCACGGCCTCGCGCAGGGCCTGGAACGCCTCGGCCTCCTTCCCGGTCCCGCTCAGGGCGCGGGCATAGGCCAGCCACGTCTTCCAGTCCCCGTAAAAGCGCTCGAAGTCCGCCTCGAACGCCGTCACCGCCTCCTTGTATTCCCCGGCGCGCACCGCCTGGACGGCCCGGGTCAGCCGCGCCATCTCCCCCTGGCGCATACCGCGGTGATAGCGGTCGTCGCCGGGATTCCAGCGGTAGTAGCGGTTCAGGAAGAGCCAGCGGTAGAACGGTTCCTTGGTCTCCACCCAGTGCGCGAAGTAGGTGAGTCCGGTCAGGGAGCCGGTGCAGAGCCTGGGCTTCTTCTCGGACTTGCCGACGGCCTTCACGTCCGGCGTGAAATCCACGGCATAGGGAAAATCCGCGGAGTAGACGATGACGTCGATGACGTTCTCCAGGGCCTCCTTTTTCATGTAGTCGCGGATCGGTTTCCAGATCCGGTCGCGGAAGGCATCCACGGAAAGGATGTCCATCCGGGGGATACCCCGGAGATGGAAGACGTGGCTGGCCGGGATGCGGCGAAGCCGGATGTATTCGTTGGCCACGCGGAGCGAGTTGCCCGAATCCGCGTTGACCACCAGGAGGGTGCGCTCGGGTCCCACGCCCGCCCGCACAGGGCATGCCGTGATCCCGGCTAAGAGGAGCGCCAGGGAGACGCGTCGGATGAGGGGTAGCATCGTTGTTTTTCGCACCGGGGTAGTTCGTGATTTCCCTTCATGATGGAGCTCGGGTGAGATATTCTCTTCGACGCGGGCCCCAATGTCAAAGGAAGCCGGATTCATCCCCTTCGAGGAGGCACATGCGAAATAGGCCAGCAGTATTCGAGTGGCTCCTCGTTCTGGTCCTTGCCGGATGCTCCACGGTTCCGGATACCGCACCGAGAGCACCCTGGTTCCGCACCGAGACCGACCTGCTCGAGAAGGCCGTCCGCCTCGAGGACAGGGCCATGGAACAGGTGGATTCCGCCGGCCTGTTTCTCTACGTGGTGCACGAGCCCCTGTCCGACTGGAGCAACTACCTGAAGTCGCACGATCTGGCCGATGCCCCGGCGTGGCAGGGGTGTCTCATGGCCGCCCTGGCCTTTGCCGAGGCGGTGACGGGGGAGGATCGGGACGCCGAGATCCTGCGCCTCGCCCGGGGGCTCAGGACCTTCCATCGGGTCACGGGCGTCCGCGGCCTCCTGGGTCGGTCCATGATCGCCGACTACCGCGGGCCCCGCCTGGACTGGATGGAGACCCGGGCTCAGAGGCCCACCCGCTACTGGACCCGGGGTCCTAGCGGGGCCTGGTGGCGGAACGGGCTGGCCAAAGGGCACCTGGCCCTGGCCTGCTTCGGGTGCGCCTTACCCCTGATCCTGCACCAGAAGGGCGACCTGGTGCTGGAGGCGGAAACCCGGTCGGTTCTCATCGACGTGCTCCTGGCTGCGGTGCGCCATCTGGTGGCGGGCGACTACCGGATCCTGGACGCCGACGGCGAGGCCACCGAGTACGGGAATCTCAGGCCCCAGAAGGCCAACGGCTTCAACATGCTCCTCGCACTGTGCATGCTCCGGTCGGCGGCTCCGTATGACGCCTCCCTGAAGGTGGAGTACGAGGAGAAGATCCGGGCCTGGGCGCCGTGGATGGGATGGAGCCTGAAGGTGGTCGGAAAGTCCATCCGCAAGGTCGGCCACCAGCGCTTCGAGAAGCCTTCGTTTTCCGACATGCAGGCCGCGGCCCTGGCCGCCTGCGCCCTGCTGATGCAGGAGAAGCGGCGCGAGCACGCGCGATACGTCCGCCGTGCCCTCACGGGTCTCTGGACCTTCGTGCAGTTCGAGCGCAACGCGCCCTTCACCCTGTGCTACGCGGCCCTGGTCCGGACCGAGGCGGGGCGATTCTGCATGGGGGAGATTCTGGAGGACCTCAGAGACTTCCCCGTGGACAAGCGCCCGCGAACCACCGAACGCCGGGACACGCATCGGATCCAGCCGCTGGCCAACCGCCCCATCAGCACCCACTACTGGAAGTCCTCGCCCTACCGCCGCGTCCACGGCCCCGTGGGCGACCTCCGGGGCCTGGTCTACGGCGGCCAGGACTATCTCCTGGCCTACTGGATGGGGCGCTACTTCGATCTGGTGCCGGAGCGATGAGCGATCCCCAGGACCTCCGGCGCCTCGACCTCACCCCTTGCCCCGATGCCTGCACCACCGCGGACTTCGACGAGGCCCTGGACATCGTGGGCCGGCACGGCACCGGCCTCCTGTTCCTCCACGGCCCTTTCCTGCGCCTGGTCTCGGGATACGAGTGCCGGTGGAACGGGAAGGCTTTCGTCCCCCATGTACACGGCCGGAACCTCGTGAGCGGCCGCAGGCCCATGCCCTACTGCCACCATGGTATCCTCCCCCACCTCCTGGTGCCGCAAGACCACGGCCGGGTGGAGTTCACGGCCTTCCTCGGCACCTGGGGCGATCGTTTCGACTGGGGCGACGGCCTTGAGGCCGGGTATCCCCAGTATCCCCTGGTGAGGGACTGCGGCCGCCGCCAGGACGGGCGCTGGTGCGATGGGAAGGCCCTGGAGGTGACGGCCGTGGACGCGGCCGGCCAGGACCACGCCTTCTCGCGAATCCAGTGGCGGTTCCACCACCAACCGGGCGTTGTGCGGTTTACCCCCGAATCTCCCCATCCGGTGTTCAAGCGCGTGACCCTCCGGGTGTTGGCCGATTCCTTCACCTTTGAAGTGGTCGTGCACCTGATCGACGCTCACGCCGCGGTGGGCCTCGAGGCCCGGCCCCTGCTGGCCACCCTGACGCGCCCCCCGAAGACCTGGAAAACGCAGGTCGATTTCCTGGACCCTCCCTTCGGGTGGGGCCGGTTCCGGTTCCACGACCTGGAGGCAGCAGTGGATCCACGCGGGGGCCTGCGTTTCGAGGCGAGCTCTGCAGGTCTTGTCCTGGTGGTCCTGGCCGAGGGCCGGGAAGGAGAGGCGCGGATTGCGCCCGTGGATCCGGAATCATCAGACCGTGCGACCCTCGTTGCCGCCGGCGACTGGAAGTGCCCCTGCTTTGATGCTGCGCTCCGGGTGCAGCCCGATGGCGGCCGCGTCGTCCGGTTTCGCCTCGGCGCCGAATCCCTGGACACCGCGAGCAAAATCCACCTCCCGTCCTCCGGCCGCGGGTCGCCGCTCCGACTCCGGTCGGGTGACCGCCACGTGGACGGCTACGTCCGGTGGGCGCGCGTCACAATGCGGTCTCTGCTCTGGCCGAACAGCGCCCTGGCCACCGGGGGTCTGGGCTACGGGGGCATGTCCCACGTGGGCCAGGACATTCCCTTCGTGTATCCCTTCCTCCTCATGGAGGACCACCCGGCCTTCCGGCGGGCAGCGCAAAAGAACGTGGCGTGGGTGTGGCAGAAAGCCGGCACCGGCGCCGGTATCACCGATCACCCCTCGGACGGTCTGGACTTCGCGTTCCTGCCCCAGGATCCCAGTGCCGCCCGGGTCTGGAAGCCCACCGGCGCGGCCGGCCTCTGCCGTCAGATCCAGATGCTCCATCGCTACTGGATCTGGACCGGAGACAATGACCGCGTGATGCCGTGGTACGCCCGGGCCCGGGACGCCTACCTGAACCATTACGCACCGTTCAGTCCGGAAGCCCCGCACTGGACCACCGGCCTGGAAACCCAGGCCATGCACTTTGCCCTGGTGGAGGCGCCGGCCGCCCTCGCGGCCCTGGCGGACCTGGCCGACGCCTTCGGTACCGGGGGCGACAGGCAGCGCTTCCTCCAGGAACGGGATTCCATCCTGGCCCTGCTGGACCACCCCTGGTCCGACCACGGCCGCCGTCTCACGGAGCCTCTGAAGAGCCCGGACGGCCAGACCCTGCCTCCTGGATTGCTGGTGGCACCGGATCAGGGCACCCGCACCGGCGACGCCTTCTCCTTCGACGTGCTGCTGGTGAACGCTCTGGCCCTCTTGCGCGGCGCCTTCCTCCCGGAGCGCCGGGCCGACGCTGTGCGCCACCTGGCCGATGGCACCTCGCCCTGGTGGGTGGAGGGACGGGGCCTGGCCAAGGCGTTTGGCGGCCGCCTCGGCGTCTGGTACTGGCACAACGCCCTGGCCGTGGGAGCCCTGCTCAAGTGCCGCGACCTCGACGCGGGATACGTGGACACGGCCTGGAAACTCATGCAGTGGATGGGTAGAGGCGTGGTGGACATGGGCGGCCTCGGTTGCCCGGGCGAGGAGATCCAGGGCGGAAACCACGCCATGGCCGTGGGATGCCTGGGCCCGCCCCTTCTGCTGGAAGGGCTCCTCGGCATGAACGCAAAGCCGGACGGCCTCTCCTTCTCCCCGGTGCTCCCCCGGGGTGTGGACGAGGTGCGCCTCGAGAATCTATTCTTCTGCGACCGCCTCCACCACGTCCACGTCCGGAGAGACGCCGGGGGGATCTGCACCGAGGTGGCCCGGAGTCGTCGCCCAGATCTCGATCCCGGACCGAAGCGAGGTTGAGGCCTCATTCTGAACCGGCTGTTGTGTCCGGGGGAAACGCGTCCGTGAAATGCCGGACATCGGTGATGCAATCCCTGCGGGTCAGGGACACCGCCACCACGTCGAACCGGACCGTGTCGTGGGGCAACAGGGGATGGGACGCCCGGAAGGCCCGGCCCACCCGGCGCAGGCGCCGCTGCTTCTCCAGGTCCACCGCCATCTCAGGCGCCAGGGATCCCGCGCCGCGCCGGGTCTTCACCTCCACGAAAACCAGACTCGTTCCGTGCATGGCAACCAGGTCCACCTCGCCCCCATCGCACGTCCAGTTGCGCGCAATGACGTGATAGCCCTTTTGCCCGAGGAGGCGCGAGGCCACGGACTCGCCGAAGCGGCCCAGGCTGCGGGGGGTGCGCATCGTGGAACTCCATATAAGGTACCTGCAGCCCGGTAAGGTCGCACCGCAAGCCCGGCGGTTTCGAAAAATCCGGGCTTTTCCCCTGAATTCGAGACAGGCCACCGCTCGTCCGGTTAGAATTTCCGTGTCCCCGGAGAATTGGAGTGATTGCCATGCATCGTCTCGTCCCCCTGGCGGGAATCCTCCTTGCCCTCGCGTACGCCGCTGCCGGCCAGATTCTCGTGGACCACACCTGCACCGAGGCCGAGAAGATCCCGCAGACCTACCTGGATCAGGCGCGAAACCTCGACATTTTCTTTGTTCACGCGTCCGTGGGCATGGGCATGGTGAACGGTTTGAAATCCCTGGAAAGGGCCAATGCCACCCGGTACACCCTGACCCGGCCCGGCACCGGCACGCCCGCGACCTGGTTTGACAGCAACAACGGCTTCATCGACAACGTGGACTGGGCCGGCATGGGCGGCAACGGCAATCCCCTGGGGAAGATCAAGGGATTCAACGAGCTGATCCGGAACCGGGGCTACGGGGCCAGCGCGGACGTGGCCTTCTTCAAGTTCTGCTACATCGACTTTGGCCCCACCACGAACGTGGCCCAGATCTGGACCGCCTGCCGCGACACCATGACGTCCCTGGAAGCGGCCTACCCCAAGGTGAAATTCGTCTGGCTCACCACGGCACTCCACGCCCTGGGCACTCTGGGAAACAAACGGGCCGACTACAACAAGTACGTCCGGGACCACTGCCGGACCCATTCGAAACCCCTGTTCGACCTGGCCGCCCTGGAGAGCCACGACCCGGACGGGAATCTCGCCCTGGACGACTACAATCAGGAGACCCTTTACGCGGGCTACACCGACGACAACGGACACCTGTCGTCGGCCGGCCGGGAACGGGTGGCCAGGGCCCTCTGGTGGTTGTTCGCCCGCATTGCCGGCTGGCCCGTGGGGCCCACGGCGATCCGGACGGCCGCGGCAGCCCCCGTGCTGGCGGCCGGAAGTACGGCCACGACCGGGATCACGGCCCGGCTCTACGATACGGGCAACACCATGTTCATCCGGAACGCGAGGCGGACGATCACCTTCAGCCTCACCGGGCCGGGGTTGCTCGTGGGCACGAATCCCGTGCAGACCTTGGGCGGCACGGCCTCCATCACGTATCAGGCGGGCACCACCGTGGGAAAGGCGACGGTCACGGCCAGCGCCACCGGACTGTCTCCGGATCAGGCCGGCATCGACCTGATCCAGAACCACGCGCCGGACGCGCCCACAGGCATGCTTTGCAACGGCAAGACGAATCCGACCGGGATTCCCCACGGCCACCCCGACCTGACCTGGTCTTTCCGGGATCCGGATACAAGCCTGGGCGACAGGCAGTCTGCGTACCGGGTGATCCTCTCGGACGACCCGGCCCACATCGGCCGGAACGCGGGCACAGTATGGGATTCGGGCAAGGTGCTCTCCCCCACAGCCGTGGCCAATCCCTGCGGGGTGCCGCTCCGGCCGGGGGTGCGCTACCACTGGAAGGTGCAGACCTGGGACCTCTCGGATGCGCCCGGTGGATTCTCTACCACCGGCACCTTTGTGCTGGCAGGCGGCCTGGGGTACGCCGCGACCGGACGCGTGGATTTCGGAACCCACGCCAGCCTCGACGTGCACGGCGGCAACGCCTCCGGTCTCACCCTCGAGATGTGGCTCTACCGGACCGAATCGGGAAGGGCCACCGTGTTGTTCGACCGGTTCCTCCTGAACGGCGGCGGCTATCGCGTGGGCATCGATGCCTGCGACCACGTCTATTTCAGAACGCGGGGGAAGAAGGACCGGCGAGTCACCGCCATCGGTGCCAGGATCCAGAAAGGGCAGTGGCACCACGTGGCGTGTCAGACCGCGGGATCGGCCGGCACGATCTTTATTGACGGGATCCAGCGGGGTCGGAACGGCCTGATCAACATTCCGAACTCCGCCTACTCGGTGCCCGCCCACCTTGAAGGGGCCGGAGCCCTCGTGGACGAGTTGAGGATCTCCGACGTCCAGCGATACGCCGGGAACTTCACCCCGTCCAGGACCGCGTTTTTGCCGGACGGCAATACCCGGGGACTCTGGCACTTCGATGAGGGCATGGGTCCTACGACCCGGGATGCCTCGGGCAACGGCAACACCGGAGACCTGGACGCCCTTGGCTGGGGAGCCGGGACCTGTCCTCGGCCCGGAAACGTACCTCCCCTGATCTTCTACACGGGCCGGGCAACCCCCGGCGGCTCCGTAGACGTCAAGGTGGTGGGCACGCCCAGCGAGCCGGTCATCCTGGGCATCAGTTTCTCCCCCCAGCCGCTGAATCCGCCCGTGACCCTACCCGGGTACGGCGACCTCTACCTCGCCTGGCCCGTGGTCCTGGTGCCCCTGGGTACGATTCCTGCTCACGGTGTGATCACCCTGTCCATTCCGCTGCCCTCGGCCCTGCCGGTTCAGATCCAGTTTCCGATCCAGGCCCTGGTGGGCCTCCGGTTGACCGACCATGCCGTGGTGCAGGTGAGGTGAGAAACGGTACCGGTTTGGTACTCCATTTGACGATTGCCTCCTCCGGATTTTCATAGTAGGTATTCCCTCTCCGTACCTCCTTATTACCCGCGTCTCGGTCCGGACGAGGAGCCACGATGGACGATCTGATTTATCTCGATAACGCCGCCACCAGCTTTCCCAAACCGGACCTCGTCCACGACACGGTCCGCGACTTCTACCGCTCAAGCGGCGTCAACCCCGGCCGCACGGGATGCGACCTCGGCATCACCGCCGAGAACATGATCCTGGAGACGCGAAAAAAACTCACCGCCTTCTTCAACCCGAGCCTCGTGAAGGCGGGCAAGGACAAGGATCCCAACCGCCTCGTGTTCACCCTGAACGCCACCATGAGCCTCAACCTCATCCTGAACGGCCTTATCCAGGCGGGCGACCAAGTGGTCACCACCCACGTGGAGCACAACTCCGTGATCCGCCCGGTCAACCACAAGGTGAAGGAGGGTGCCGAGGCCACTTTCGTGGAGCTGGACAGCGAGGGCTACGTCGATCCCGAGGCCATCCGCAAGGCCATCCAGAAGAACACCAAGCTGGTCATGGTCAACCACGGCTCCAACGTCACCGGCGTGGTCCAGGATCTCGTGGCCATCGGCCGGGTCTGCAAGGAGGAGGGCGTGCCGTTCGCGGTGGACACGGCCCAGACCGCGGGCGTCCTGCCCATCGACATGGTCGAGTGCAACATCAGCTTCCTCTCCTTCACCGGCCACAAGGGCCTCATGGCCCCCACGGGCACCGGCGGTATCTGCGTGGCTGACGACGCCGAGATCCGTTGCACCCTCTACGGCGGCACGGGCGTGAACAGCCAATACCCCTATCACCTCGAGAACTACCCCTTCCGCCTCGAGGCGGGCACCCAGAACCTGGCCGGCATCGCGGGCCTCTGGGCCGGTCAGAAGTGGCTGGAAGAACAGGGCATCCAGAACATCCACCACCGCGAGATGGAGCTCCTGGCCATGCTCCAGGAGGGCCTGTCGGACATCCGCGGCCTCCACATCCACGGCACCCGCAGCCTGGAAAACCGCGTGGCCACCCTTTCCGTCACCGTCGACAACTACGACCCCGCGGACGTGGGCACCTTCCTCGACGTGGACCACAGCATCCAGACCCGCACGGGCCTGCAGTGCGCGCCCCTGCTCCACGACCACATGGGCACCTCCCCGCGCGGAACCGTCCGCTTCTCCCTCGGCCCCTTCAACACCCGCGACCACATCGAGGCGACGATCAAGGCGATGGGCGAGATTACGGCGGCCAGGAATCCGGGGTAGGGTGCGAGCTAACGGCGACGTTGCTCTGCCTGATCGCCATCCGCTCCCGTAGGAAGGCCTCCGCTTCAGCGGCGGGCCGCATGTCCGTCCGAATCGGCCGGGACCGTAACGATTTTCCGGATCCTACTTCTTCTTGTGCTGCGGCCCGGAGCTGACATGCGGCGCAAGTTTATCCCACTCGCTCGACGCCACGCAATACAGGCAAAAGTCGCCATGGTCGTAAATCGAACAGTTTATGGGGCCGCGCTTGTCTTTGTGCACGTAGGCACCGACAAAGGGCGTCTTCGTGGGTCTCACCGGTCTCGTGAGCACCCACGTGATGCCATCCGCGCCGTTCTTCCCCATGAGCAGACTGTCGCGCTCCCACTCGTTCTGTTCCAGAAAATCGACGCCAAAGAACTTCTGCACGACCAGCAAGGGATGCACGGTACGCTGGAAACCCCCACGCTTCTCGCCCGGCATCATCATCGCTCCGGAGCCCATGCCGATGTATTTCGCCACGCCGGCAGCCTTCATGGCGTTCCAGACGTACGGAAGGTAATTCGCCTTCAGACGCTTCTTCCGGTTGTCGCCGAGCGCCGAGATTACGCCATCGCACCCAGTGAACGCCTCCTTCAACTTCGCCACTTCATCCAGCTGCACCTCGACCACCGTTGACGTCGGCTTCACGTCATTGAACTTGTGCGGCGACCGCGTGACCACCACCGCCTCGACACCGATCTCCTCGGCCCGGGCGAGAATCCCCCTGCCGTAGGTTCCGCTGGCGCCGATGATTGCTACCTTGACGGGCTTCGCAACGTTTGTGCTCATAACGTCTGTGTTCTGTGTTGTGTAGTCTTAACAGCCGGTGGATAAGCTGACTTTCCCCACTGCGGCTCCGGTCCCGGAGGACACGCCGCGCAATCAAAACTCAGGCCGGCGTCATCAGATCCGTTCCGCGATCTCCAGGATCTTGTTGACCGAGCGCCAGTTGCGAGCTGTCGCCTGAACGCCCAGCAGTCGTTCCACCTTCTGGGCAAGCCTGGATTTCCCTAACCCGTCCGGCGTGTGGAGGTAGAGCACTTCCTTGGACAGGACATATTCCTCGCTATCCGTTTTCACCGCGTCCATTGCATCCAGATCGGGCCGGGGTGCCGGCTCCGTCAGAAAACAAAGGTGCACCGTCTTCGATTCAGCATCAGTAGCCGGGAATGGAGTGGCCGCAACCGCGTCTCGAAATGCATCGAGGGACAGGACCAGAACGCGCGGTTGAAAGCCGTGGCTCGATTGAACGGCGCCGGCGATCTTACTGGATAGCGCGGATGGACTCTTCCCCATACTCCGGAAGACCACGTTGCCGCTCTGAATGTAGGTGTGCACGTCGGACAGACCGAGGTTCTCCAGCACGGGGACGAGTTCCCTCATCGGGAGCTTCCGGTGCCCCCCCACATTGATGCCGGGAAAGAGCGCGATCCAGATGTTCATACGATTTCGACCGGAACAGGGGAAAGGCCAGGCCTACTTCTTTTCCTGTTCCATTTCGCGAAGCATGTCTTCGTAGCATCCGGTGCAAAATCCATGGGTGAACTTCACCTCCGAATGCTCGAGGAAATAGGCCGCCATCTCGTGCCAGGTACCTTGCTTGTCCCGGATCTTCTTGCAGCACGCGCAGATCGGTAAATAGCTGCCGGGAACCCTGGCCGTCCCGGTTCCTTCGGCTGGCTTCTTGTCCGAGATGTCTATGGCGTAATGGAAGTACGTATCTTCGGTGACGGGAATCCACCACGTGTCCCATATCTTGCCAAAGGCCTCGACATCGGGAACATGGATCGGGCTTTTCGTCGACATCGTTACCTCCGCCAGGCAAAAGGTGCACTTGATGCCGTCGGGTGGAATGGCCCCCTTGTGCATGTTGAGATACTGCTTGTCACTATCCGAGATGTACTCGCTCTGGCCGAAATCCCGCCAGCAAAGGCCGCCGACCCTGGCGCCGACCTGCCTCGCGATGCGATTTGCCGCCAGTACGGTCTTGTCGGAATGGATCAACATGGCCGGATGCGGTATGCTGTCGAGCAGGAACTCGTAGAGGCCTGACGGCTTCTCCCGGGTGGAATCGACCTCCCTCTGCAATTCAGAAATTCGCCCGCGCAAATCCACCAGTTCGTCGACCAGCTGCTCTCTCGTCTTTGATCCATCTTCCATCTGCCCTGCGTCCATTCGTTGCAGTTCAACGCCCAGTGCTGGGTATCTCTCGGAAGGAACCGGCGAAGCTCGTAAGAATGACGAGTCGAAGTGAAGCACTGGAATTCCCGGCTGTCAAGCGGGAACCGTTCCCCGGAACACAGTGTAGGTGAAAAAGGCCTGGTATTCGAGAAGATCCAGGATGCACTCCGGTGCCCCGGGCCGGCACAGCCGTTCATATTCTGCCCGATCCTCCTGGGTCACACCCGGTTGCGGCTCTCCCCAGAGCATCTGAAAGAGCGAGATCAAGGCGGTGCGGATTTCATCGCTCAGTGGGCCATGCACACTGTGCACGAAGGTCCGGGCTTCTGCGTTCTCCATGCCCGCTTCACGAAACCACCTGAGCGCACGCAGAAAGTGAGACGCCGGCGCCTTCCCCCGGACGTGCGTGGCCAGGCACGAGCAGGTCGCATTCAGCCGGGCCTCCAGCAGAGGATATCCCGGCAGCAGGCACTGAGAAGACCACTCCAGAATGGCCACCGTACCGCCGGGCTTCACCACCCGCGAAAGTCCCCGCAGCAAGGGCAGGAGGTCGCCGGCGGGATATCCCACGCAGTCCGCGCTCCATGCCCAGTCGAAGGTGTCCTCGTCGAACGGCAGCGAGCCCACGTTCCCTTCCCGTAAGGTAATTCTGTCCGACAAGCCGGACGCCTCCACCCCTTCCTCTGCGTGGCGGAGAAACACCGGCGACAGGTCGAGGCCCGTGACATGGCCAGCAGGCCCGACCGCCTCTGCCAGCAACATGGCCTGCAGGCCGATTCCACACCCTGCATCCAGCCCCCGGCTCCCCGGAGGAAGCTGCAATGCACGGATCACGCAGCGGAGAAGTGGCTCTCGCAAGGGATTGGATTCCTTGAGCATCCGCAGGTACGTTTCTGTGTCAGTCATTCTCCGGTTCCTAGTGGGCGGGTGCCCGGGAATATTCAGTCGAGGTGGCGGTGAATGAAATCGATGAGTCGGTCATCCCTCGATAAAAAGAGCAAGAAGCGGTCCAATCCGATCATTCCCCAGGCCCTATCGACGATAACAAACCGGCTCACACGCACACCGTTTTCATCCTCGACCCTGGACAGCCGGGCTCGCTCGGTTTCATCGACGCCGTAGACCCATTCGGAACCCTCCGGTCTGAGCAGATCCTTGCTGATGGATGTCGTGCCATGCGAACCCAGGACCTCGAGGACGTCCGGACGTTTCATACCGGGAGAGAGTCGTCGTGCGACCTCGAATCCCGACTCGCTCCCGACTCCCGCCATTCTGTGCAAACACCCGGGAGTGCTCAGGAACACCAGGGCTGCAACAAATATTCCGAGTCGCCTCGATCCCCTCATGGTTTCCAATCCCGGAGCCAAATCATCTCCTCCGCCTCCGCTTCGGTGCGGGCGGGGTGGGTTTCGGCTTCTCCTCCTTGGGCAGTCCCATGACGCCCCGGAACACGTTGATGTCCAGCTTTCCGTCCTTGATCCCGTCGAGAGCGTCCAGCTCCTTGATATGCGAGAAGAGTTCCTCGCGGGTGATGACCCCCTTCTCGATGAGTTTCTTGACCAGGGAGAGGAGAATCAGAGAGACCACGCCCAGATCCTCCTCGATATCCGCGGACCGTCGGGATTCCGCCCGGGATGAGGACCTCTGTACGGACATATGCCTCATCTGCCTGGATATGGTCTTCAGATGCTCTGCCTCGGCCACCTCGGGCAGGATGAACTCGAACAAACCCATGCGAACCTCCAGCGTTTACGTTCCAGTGCGGGTTGGAAACGGAACATGCAATTAAATAGTGGAATGCCGAGTTGGCAACCGTGATTGTTCTTGAATCCTATCTGGCCGGTCAATTCCTCTGTAATGGACATCGATTTACAGCCTGTCCAGGAAATCAAGTATGCACCGGGCTGCCTGTCCCGGATGCGCCTGAAGAAGCATGTGCGGATCGTCCAGTACATCGAACGATGCGGACGGGGCCCACGTCTCGACCTGCCTGAGCCCGCGCAAACCGATGAGCCTGTCGCCTCGCGCGCCCAGGTAGAGAACCGGGTCAGAACTGATCCGCAGATGCATGCCACTGTCTGGCTCCACTCTACGGCTGAGGCGTGCTGCTGTCCATCCCGACGAAGGGCTGCACCGAAAGCCACGCGGCTCGTGCCGCATACAGTTCAGTTCCCAGGATCAGTACGATCGAGGCGAGAAGGAAACACCAGCAGAACGCTTTCTTCCTCGCCCTTGAGAATGAAATCTGCGGAACAAGAGTAAGAAGATACCCGATTGTCAGCCAGTTGACCACGCGCACGACGTCTGCCACCGACCAGGTACCCAATGCCGACCGGAACCAGATGCAATCTCCCGGACTCCCGGTTTGAAGCCAGTAGAGAATGAAGATGTGGATCAGGCAGGCGTATAGGAAGGCGAATCCAAAACCGGGGAAGGCGAACAGCCATGGTCCACCATCGACCGAATCACCACAGGGAAACGGTCGCATTCTGTTTGGTTTCATTAACGGGCTCGTTTCGTCTGACGGAGCCGCGCTCGTTGCATGTTCTGGTCGGATGACTTCCCTGTCACGCCTCCGGCGCTTCACGTTCAACAGGGCAGACAGATACCTCAAACGACGGATGAAAACAGACTAGAATCCCGGTACATCCGGCTGTCAAGCGTGATTTCGGGGGGCCTTTGTTGTTGGCCGGCACCCAGATTTGAGCAGAACTGAAAGGCCCGTTCTGTCCATTTTTGGGGGCATTCACCCCTTTTCAACCCCTTGAACTAAACCGCTTCGCGGTAGCCTGACGG
>CAZAKZ010000010.1:0-76388 GCA_964485695.1 uncultured Planctomycetota bacterium
GTTATGGTGGGGCTGAATCGATTTTATGGACTCTTATGGGGTGAGTAGTTACCTTTTTCCTACGCATTTTTCCTCCTCGCGCTTGACTTTTCTCATCATCAAGAATAGTGCGAGGAGGACCTTTTTTCCTCATCGAAAATTTCCAATAATCCCTATTTTTATAGGGAGAATTCGGCCTCTCATCTGATTAGGCAACAACAACTAGTTAGACTATCAGGCTCTGAACGGGCAATCCCTCGGAAGATTCTCGCCTGGTTTGTTCGTCCAGGAAGCGCCTCTTGAGGACAGGAACATGGCCGAATCGACCCTTGTCCACTGATTAATGCGCCTCGAATGCGATTTCCTGGATGACGAGGCTCACGTGCGGCACTTTCCAGAAATACTCGCTGCACTTGATGTAGAGAGGTGTGTACCCCTTCGAAGAGGAATCAAGAGGGAAGGGCTTTGGATAGCGGACCTCGAATGGTCCAGCCTTGTCCACAACGGCCCGGTGTTCCGGCCATCCTGCCGGGATGAATCGTATCTCGGCAGGCAATGGAAGCTCGGGGGGAACCACGCCGCGAATCACCAGCGTACCCGGCTGGAACGGCAGCATGAGTGCGGCGGATTCCCCTATGACCCATCCAGGGCCAAACGGTTCCCGGTTCCAGAATAGCCAGCCCCTGGTGAGGTACACGTCGTGACACGCCTTGCGGAAATCGAGGTGAGATGGCGTTTTCTCCGGTGGAGGGATCACCGGGACGGGTCCTGGTGTGGATGCCACGTTCCTGTCGATGCCATTGCCGTTCACTTCGTTCAGAAACCAGGCGGTTACGGATGCAGCAGCGATGTCGTGGCCGCGCCAGGAGAGGTGCCCGTCCTGGACGTATAGGTTCGACATATCCGGAGCTGCGGCGGCTCGCAGGGGTTCCACAAGATATCGGGCCTCGATATTCTCTTTGGAAAAAAACTCCATGAGACGGAGTTCGGGCCGGTTCCAGTCCATGGCGTCCCCCAGGCCTTTTCCCGTGGCCCTGTGCACCTCCCAGTCGATTTCGACCAGCCGGGCATCCAGTTGCACCTGGTAGCAGCTGGGAATGACCAGGACGAGGAAACGGGAGCCGAGAGCCTGAACCTCGTCACGAAAAGCGCGGATAAGGGCCTCCGTGGTTACCCAGGCCTTGTTCCAGTCGCTTGGGCGGCCCTCCCTCAGGAAGATCTCCATTTCCAGGGTAGGAGCGAGTCCCAGCCTGGCGCGCTGGCCGCAGTGAAGCCTCTGCACCGAGGGAAAGGGTTCGAGCAAGCCGAGAGAAATTAGCCCGCGCTCGAGAAAGGCGAAGGTCCTGGAAAGCCTGCGCCCGAGGGCCCGATTCGGGTGTATGAAACGGGGCTGTAACACACCGGCAGCGTCGGGTAAGAGATAGGGCCGGAGGTAATCCCCTGGATTGAAACCGGCAAACTCGGGGGAATTATTCATCACGTCGTTGGACGGAAAGAAGACCAGTACAACCGCGTCCGGAGCCAGGTGTGATCCGAACCTGCGGAGGAGAAGAAGCTCCTGGGCAGTTCCATAGGCGTCCGAACAGAGGGAGTAGACCTCGGTGGGTCGGCCTCTAGCCAAGATCCGCTGCCTTGTCTGTTGAGTTATCAGGCGGTCTTCCCGGACGGCAAAGGCGTTCAGGAACGAGTCTCCAACAAAAACGAGTCGATTCCTGCCGTCCGGACGGGTTCTTGCAGTTATTGGAAATTCGGGGCTGCGAAATCCCTCACTGTTGATCTGGTAAATATACTCACCGAACTCGTCGTTGTGTTGTTTCTCGGACCCTGCCTTCATCCTGAAGCCGAATTCCCTGTCCAGCTGGAGGCTTCCCCAGTACATGGGCGGGTCGAGGACAAGCCGGACCCCCACTTCGACCAGCAGGAGGCCGACACAGGTGAAGAATAAAATGAAGAGGACCTTCCTGAATAGCTTTTTCATTGGCCCTCGTTCAAGCCAGAGGTCTGATTACTAATGAACAATGAGAGCAAAGGTATGCTGAAGTATAGGTGAAACAAATACCCATATTATCCCTTTTGGGATTTAGCTGCAACTTCGCACCTCAAGACTTCAATTTCGAATACCTCAGTATCAGCTCCGCCCATGCATATATTTGACTGCAGGGCGATTCATCATTCCCGTCGGCGTCTGCACTTAGGGGCCGCGCAAGAATAAATTCACATTTTCGCATCTCATCTTCGGGCCATCTTCGACAGGGCCTCGCTCGCGAAATCCTCGACATATTGCCTGTAATATGCCTCCGGTTTCGCTCACTCGGGTCTGTCAAAGCTGACCCGAACCTGAGCGCGAAAATGTGAATTTATTCTTGCGCGGCCCCTTACCACAGGCTGTTAAGGTAGGATTCTGATTTCAGCCAAAACCGCAAGCGGTCAGTCTTTCTTCCCGCCCTGGGCTTTGGCGTCTCGCTTGCGGAGATTATCGATCAGCTCGGTGACCGCTTTGCGGAGAGCCTCGCTTGCGAGTCTGTTCTTTACGATGGCCTCGAGCTTCGGAATATGGTCGGAGCCGGCGTGGCTACCGAGCGTGTGCAATGCCAGGTTGCGCTCGTCCTTGGGCCGCTCCCTCGTCGCGAGGTATTGCACGAAGAAATCGACTACGATGGGACGGGTTTCAGGTCCAATACCTTTTGCCAGACCCCAGAGCGCCCGCTCACGATCGGTGAAGTACCGGTCATTGGCCGCGCGGATCAGGGCCCGCACCACGGCTGGGGACTTGGGATCGAGTCGTGACAATACAAAGTAGATCGCGTACGAACGGACCTCGAATTGACGGCCGTTCGCGAGCTCGATGATGCGCGCCTCGAGGTCGGGACTCAAGGTGCATGCCCCCTGGAGCCTGGGGAGGAACATCTGGATCCGCCTGGAATCGCGAGTCTTCAGCCGGGCGAGCACGAGGTCTGCGGCCTTTCCGGTGAGCGCGCCGCCGTTCAGCCGGATCAGGGTGTGCCAGCCTTCGTCGCCGATCACCTCCGGCGTCGTGCGGAGGATCTTGTCGAGCAGTCCCCGGGCCTCGGCTTCGGCGCCGATCGCCCGAAGCGCATCGATGGCCGTGAGGCGGAGCTCACGCGGTCCCGACTCGGCCAGCGCGAGCACTCGGTCGCGAAAGGAGGACGAGTCGTAGTTTGCACCGGCAGTGCGGGCCAGCGCCATGAGGCCGGCCATTAGATCCAACCGATTCGTGCCGGCCAGCGCTTTCTGGATACGTACGAGTGCCCGGTTTCGTTGCGCCGCATCCGTGAGCTGCATCAAGTCTTCGATCCATGGCCAGGCGCGCCGGTGCGCCTCCCAGCCGAGCTCCTCGGACTCCTCCTCGGCCTCATCCTCCTGAAGGGTGGCCCGCATGGCCTCCTCGGCCGGCTGACTGGGCCACTTGCTGGCCGTGCCAGGAACCGGGCCGGCACCCGCTCCTGCCGCAAGGGCGGGCGAATCCGGTGCGAGCGTGAAATCTCCGGAAGCAGCATTCACGAACTTCGGATCGGCGAGTGTGTTCTCGCCTGCAGCCGCTAGCCTGGCCGCCTCCTTTTCAGGGCTCTCCGCGTCTCCGCCGCCGGCCCGCTCTCCGCGCGATCCCCAGAAGCCGTTCTTCTCGTTTTTCCAGAAAAAGTTCTTTTCGACCGTGATCGGCCCCTCGTACTTCTTGCTCGGTCCACCACCGCCGACGTCGCCGGTATGGACCGCGGTCGGATTGGCGAAGAAGACGTTCTTCCGGATCACCGGAGAGGAGGTCCCGAGCACCTCGATGCCCGAGCGGCGGTTTCGAGCGAAGGTATTCCCTTCAATCGTGTCACGGTTGCCGAACCAGCAGGAGATCCCGGTCATGGCGTTTTCGACGAAGAGATTGCCCGTCACCGTGGCTCGTGTGTCGCCGGAGGCGTAGATGCCGCACCGGGCGTTCCTGAAAATGCGGTTCCCTGTGATGATGGGGGAAGCGTGATCGTACCGGATGCCGTGCCACGCCGAGCCCGAGATGGCACAGCCTTCCACGCGGGTCTGGCCGTCGACGCCGCCGAGCACGAGGCCGCGGTGATGGCAGTTCCGGATGGTACAGCCGATGATGTGAGCGCGAGTGCCGTCGTCTCCGGAGCGCATCACTTCGATACCGGTGTTCCAGATGCCGACCACCAGGCAGTGCCGAATCTCGATGACTGCTCCGAGCCCGACTCCGATTCCACTGGCCGGAGAGCCGACTACCGCGCAGTCGTGGAGCGACACCTTACCACCACGGATGCCAACCACCCAGCCGGTCATGGCCACGTCCTGTTCGGGCTGGCCTCCGGAGAGGGTGAACCGGAGGCCGCGGACCACGACGCCCTGGGCCCGATCCACGTCCAGGGCGGGCCTGGGGCCGTATTCCTCGAAAAACTCCTCCCGGATCGCCTGCCGTTCCCGGTCGTTCTTGGCCTTCGCGGCCCGCTTCTGAAACTCGGCGATCAGCTCCGGATCCTCGAGTCGGCTCGCATCGAAGGTGGACACGATGGCGGCTTTTTCCCAGCCGGCTCCCTCAAGCGTGAGCGGTTTCGTGACCTTCACAGGGCCCGGATACGTACCCGGCGCGATGTGGATCACGGACCCGGGAACGGCTTTGTCCACCGCCTGCTGGATCCCGAGGAAATCCCCGCTTCCGTCGGCGGCCACGCGGATGGCTTGAGGGGTAGAGTCCGGGTGGGGTTTCTCGACCTGGCCGGACGCGGGTCCCGCCGCGAGGGCGAGGCCGATCACGGCTGCCAGGACGTAGGCGACGAAATCCGGGCGGGCGGGGGAGGTGGGACAATCTGGGATTCGCATGACCGGATCTCCTTGCGGTATGACCTATAGTGTCTCGGGAGAGGGGAGGAATGGTCGAATAAAACACCTTTTTACCTTGTCCGAGATCCATCTGCAAGGGTCGAGTCAGCGAGAAGACAGGTCCGGGTCAGGACCATGAACGTCCAGCAGGAAGACTCTCGGCTCTCCCTGCGGAGAACATCATAACATGCGTATCTTCAGACGACTGTGCGTAGGAGAATGTGATCCGAAATTCGTCGGGCCACAGCGCTACTCATGCTCCACCGTGCTCCACCGCCGGGTCCTGGTCCATGGACACGTCATGTTTGCTGCAGTACTCCCTCATGCAATTGATAAACGCCTCGCCGTGGTCCTCGCATCGCTTGTGGCCGACGCCGTGAACCTCCAGGAATCCTGCCGGGGAGGAGGGGCGCCTGCGCGCCATGTCGCGAAGGGCGGCATCGCTGAAGATCACATACGCGGGCACGCTCCTCGTCACGGCCTTCTCGCGCCGGAGAAGCCGTAGGACTTCGAACAGTCCGCGGTCCACGCCCTCCCAGGTGTCGACCTCACCCCGAGCCACCGATCTGGCCGAGGCCTTTTTCTTCGGCGGCGGCTTCGGCTTCAGGAGCCGCGGAGTCACTTCCCCGCGGAGGAGGCGGGCACCCTCCGCGGTCAACTTCAGGACGTTGTACTCCCCTGATTTTTGCAGGTAATCCTGTCCGACGAGCTGTTCGATCCAGTCGCGAATGGTGCGGCGGCTCTCCCCGGACAGGACTCCGTAGGTGGGCAGTCGATCATGCTTGTTCCCGAGAATCCGCTGATCCTTCGATCCGTGGAGAACCATGGCTGTGTAGTCGCCCCCGAAGAACTGGTTCAGCCTGACCACGCAGGACAGGATCTTCTGGCCGGTCGTGAGTGCATCTTCCACCAGTTCGAGCTCACCGAGGCAAACATCACAGGCCTTGCAGGATGCCGCGGCATAGGTCTCGCCGAAGTAGTCGAGAAGGACCCTGCGCCGGCACACGACCCCCGTGGCGTAATCGTGCATGGCGGAAAGCAATCCAAGGGAAGCCTTCTGGCTCTCGACCTCTGAGCGGGCGATCAAGTTCTTCCAGAGCATGAAGTCCCGGTCCGAGTAGAACAGGCAGCATTCTCCCTCCAGACCGTCACGGCCGGCCCTGCCGCTTTCCTGCTGATAGGACTCGAGCGACTTCGGCATACCGGCGTGGACCACATACCGCACGTTCGACTTGTCGATCCCCATGCCAAAGGCCACGGTAGCGACCATGATGTCGATCCGCTCCTGGATGAATGCCTCCTGGTTCTTCCGGCGGTCGTCGTCCGCCATACCGGCGTGGTAGGGCAGGACCCGATACCCCAGATTCGCCAGCTCACCGGCGAGGCGGTCCACCTCCGCCCGGCTGATGCAGTAGATTATGCCCGACTCCCCCCGGTGGCGGTCCACCACTTCACGCACCTGTTTCAGGCGATCGTGCCGTCGTGCGACCTTGTACACCAGGTTCGGCCGGTCAAAGGAGCCGACCAGAACCTCCGGATCCGTCAGCCGTAGCTGTCGCGCAATGTCGTCTCTGACGTGGTGAGTCGCAGTTGCGGTGTATGCGTGCACGCAGATGCCGGGATAGGCTTCTTTCAGGATACTCAGCTCACGATATTCCGGCCTGAAATCATGCCCCCACGCGCTGATGCAGTGCGCCTCGTCCACGGCGATAAAGGCCAGTTGAACGGTTTGCAGGAAGGAGATCGTGCGGTCCATCACCAGGCGCTCGGGAGCCACGTAGAGCAGCTTCAGACGATCCGCCCGGATCTCGTCCACCACCCTCTGTCGCTCGATCATGGAATACGTGCTGTTGATGCACCCGGCCGGCACCCCACACGTCCGGAGGGCATCCACCTGGTCCTTCATGAGGGATATCAAAGGAGATACCACGACGGCCAGGCCCGGCATGCAAAGGGCCGGTGCCTGGAAGCAGAGCGATTTGCCTCCGCCGGTCGGCAGGACCACCACCGAGTCACGGCCTTCGAGAACGCACCCCATGGCCTCCCTCTGAAGCGGCAGAAATCCCTCGTACCCCCAGGTTCTCTGGAGCACGGACGGCAAGGAATCGAGACCTGTTTCCGTGGTCATCTGATGAGAGCTTCCGTGGTCAAACTCGGCTCTCCTGCAAGTCGGATAATTTTGAGACCGGTTTCGAAATATCCGGAAATTTTTGGAGTAATCGCAAAATCGACACGCGTCTAGAGACGGCCGGATTCGGTATCCCCTGTGGCTGCCCTCCTTGATGACCAGCCTCCGGACCCTCCCCCGCCGAATCCCTTGCCCGCAGGGAGGGTTGGCATTAAAGAGAGGGGTCCGAAAAGACGGGTAGGACACCCCGGGTTCAAAACGATATTCATGAGACGAGCCTCCGATGAAGGCTGAACAGAAAATGAAGAAGATCCGCGTTCCCTGGGCGGGCAACGGCCGGGGACGCAGTCCGCGTGTGGACCTCCGGAACATCGGTATCATGGCGCATATCGACGCCGGAAAGACCACCGTCACCGAGCGGATCCTCTTCTACAGCGGCCGCATCCACAGGACCGGCGAGGTCCATGACGGCAGGGCCAAGATGGACTATCTCGCCGAGGAGCAGGAGCGTGGCATCACCATCACCGCCGCAGCCACCAACTGCGAGTGGCGGGGGGTGCGCATCAACATCATCGACACCCCGGGCCACGTCGACTTCACCGCCGAGGTGCAGCGGAGCCTCCGCGTCCTGGACGGCGCCGTGGCCGTGTTCGACGCCGTGGCCGGCGTCGAAGCCCAGTCCGAAACCGTGTGGCGCCAGGCGAATCGTTTCAAGGTTCCCAGACTGGTGTTCATAAACAAGATGGATCGACTCGGCGCGAATTTCGACCACGTCGTGGAAAGCATCGAGGACCGTCTGGGCGCCCGGACCCTCCCTCTCTCGTATCCCATCGGAACCGGGCCGGACTACCGCGGCATCATCGATGTCATCGAGAACGTGGCCGTCTACTACGACGACGAGAGCGGTGGCCGGGTTTTCCGGGAAGAGGCCGTGCCCGAGACGCTGGCCGAGAAGGCCGCGGCGCTTCGCACCGAGATGATCGAGACGGTGGCCGACCAGGACGACGACCTGATGGAGAAATACCTGAACGGCGAGGACCCGACCCCCGAGGTGCTTCGCAACGCCATCCGCGCGGCCGTGGTCTCGGGCGCAGTGGTGCCGGTGCTGTGCGGATCCGCCCTGAAAAACAAGGGCATCCAGCGTCTTCTGGACGCGGTCTGCTACTACCTGCCGCATCCCCTGGAAAGGGAGACGGTCGCCTGCGAGGACCTGGAGGGCCGAGAGGTTCTGCTCAGGCCCCTGCCCGAGGAGACCTTTGCAGCGCTGGCCTTCAAGACCGTGACTTCGGCGGGGGGAGATCTCACGTTTCTCCGGATCTACTCGGGCACGCTCCGGGCCGGGGATCAGGTCTTTAATCCGACCGTGAACAGGCGAGAGCGGGCCGGCCGAATCGTCATGCTGCACGCCGGTGAGCAGGAGTCCGTAACCAGCCTCGAAGCAGGGCAGATCGGTGCCGTCATCGGCCTCAAGCAGACCACCACCGGCGACACCCTGTGCGCCCCTGAGCGCCCAGTGGTGCTGGAGAGAATGGATTTCCCGGAACCGGTCATCCAGATCGCCATCCAGCCGAATAAGACCGCGGACCGCGACGGCCTGACGCGCGCCCTCGGTGTCCTGGCCCGGGAGGATCCCACCTTCCGCCGCACCACCGACGAGGAGACCGGCGAGACTCTCATCGCCGGCATGGGTGAGCTCCACCTCGAGGTACTGTTGAACAGGCTGCAACGGGATTTCCGGCTGGGGGTAAAGACCGGCAAGCCCCAGGTGGCCTACCGCCAGGCCCTGGCCGCACCGTGCGACCTGGAGGCCCGCCACGTCAAACAGTCGGGGGGGCGCGGCCAGTTTGCCGTGGTCAAGATGCGGTTCGAGCCCGTGGAGTCCACTTCCATCGAGTTCCTCAGCGAGGTGGTCGGTGGCAACGTACCGAGGAATTACATCCCGTCGGTGGAGGCCGGGGTGCGCAGCGCCCTCGAGGAGGGATTCCCCCTGGGATTTCCATTCACCGGCGTCAACGTCGTCCTCTATGACGGAAAGTACCACGAGGTGGACTCCTCCGAGCAGGCGTTCCGGTCGGTGGCCAGGAAGGCCGTGCGGGAGGTCACGGCCAGGGTGGGCGTCGTCATCCTGGAGCCCATGATGAAGATCGAAGTCGTCACGCCGGACGAGTTCACCAGCACCGTGATCGGAAGCCTGAACGCCCGGCGGATGGTCATCGACGAGATCGGCGGGGAGACCAGCGGTCTCCGGGATATCACCGGCCTGGTTCCGCTGGCCGAGATGTTCGGGTACGCTACCGTCCTCCGGAGCGCCACCCAGGGTCGAGGGACCTTCACCCTGGAGCCCGCCCTGTTCGCCCGGGCCCCCCACGAGATCGCCGAGAAGATCCGGAAAGAGGCCCTGGACAGGCGGTAAGCGCTACCCGACCGCTTCCTGGTAGACGCCTTCCAGGATGTCCAGGTGCCGCTGCTTCACGAATTGTTCGCGGACACGATCCGGCCCGGCCCTGCCCAGGTCGCCGGCGCGGGCGGGATTCTCCACCATTTCGGTCAATGCCGAGGCCAGGCCCTCCACGTCTCCCCGGGGCACCAGGATGCCGGTCCGGTCGGGATCCAGCCACTCTCGGACGCCGCCCACGTCGAAGGCCACCACCGGCTTGCCTCGAGCCATGGCCTCCAGCCCCACGATGCCGAAGGGCTCGTTCCACATGCTTGGGAAGGCGATGACGCGGGCGTGCCGCATGAGGTCGAGGGCCTCGGCGTGTTCGACAAAGCCCGGGAACTCCACCCGGTCGGCGAGTCCCAGGGATCGTGCATGGTCCCGGATCATGTCCAGGTGCTTGCCCGTGCCGACCAGCCTGGCCTTGAAGGGGACCTCGATGCGGGCCAGGGCATCCAGGAGCGGGAGGAGCCCCTTGTCCGGGTGTTCCATGCGGCAGAGGGCGAGGATCAGCGGGGGATCGCTCTCTTGGATGTCGCCCGGCTCGGGCACGGCGGTGTAGTAGGGATTGATTGTGATGCGGTCAGTGGCCACCCCCACCCGTTCCAGCTCTTCCTTCATGTACTTGGATGCGACCATCAATCTCTTCAGGTCCCGGTGCACCGAGAGAAGCCGATTGTGGATCTTCAGGAACTTTGCAGCGACCTTCTCGGTCGAGTGCCGGAAGCAGAAGCAGCCTCCTCGGTGATACTTCTCGAGACAGTACGGGCCCATGGACCGGTTGCACAGGCTCCCGTCGGCGAATTCCTTGTTGAGGCCCGGGCAGAACATGGTGTGATCGTGGACGTAGCGGATGGAGGGGCGGAGTTTCGCGGCCAGCTTCACCACGCCAGCGTTCAGGGTGTTGTGGATATGGATGAGGTCGGGATCGACCGTATGCACGATCGCCCTGAAGCGCCGTCCGTGGCGCAAATCCAAGCGCCTTTCGTATCCGGCGACGCCGGGGAGGGCATGGAAGGAGGCCGCGGCGCCGTCGGTCAGGTCCTTCTCGGCAGCCACCTCGGAAGTGTGGCCGCGATCGGCCAGGTCGGGGATGAGCTTGTAGAGATAGCTCTCAGTGCCGCCGACAACGCCGAAGGTGTAATTGACATGCAGGATCTTCACGACTTGCGCCGGGCGACGCCGGCCTTGACCATGTCGGCGATGAGGTCCTCAAAGGTGAACTCGGGCTTCCAGCCGAGGATGTTTCGGGCTTTTTCAGCGTCTCCCAGGAGGACGTCCACCTCGGTGGGCCGGTAATGGACCGGATTGATGTTGACGATGGTACGGCCCTCATCGTCCTTTCCGATCTCCTCGGTGCCGGTGCCGTCCCAGTGGACGCGTGTTCCGATGGCCGGATTGGAGAAGGTGAGCTCTACCATTTTTCGCACGCTCTGGGTCTCTCCGGTTGCCAGTACATAATCGCCAGGTCTGTCCTGCTGGAGCATCATCCACATGCCGCGAACGTAATCCAGTGCGTGTCCCCAGTCCCGCTTGGCATCCAGATTGCCGAGCGAAAGTGCCGGCGGATTCCCCTTGGCGCCGCCGTTCTTCCAGTCGAGGTAGTCCAGGGCGCCCTCCACCACTTTCTGGGTGACGAACTCCAGGCCGCGGCGCGGTGACTCGTGGTTGAAGAGGATGCCGTTACAGGCGTAGAGGCCGGCGGCCTCGCGCATATTGACGGTATGCCAGTAGGCTGCCAGCTTGGACGTGCCGTAAGGAGAACGCGGATGGAAGTCATGCTTCTCGGAGAGGGGTTCCTCCGAGAGGCCCCCATACATTTCACTGGTCGAGGCCTGATAGAATCGTGTGTGAGAGCTCTGAAGGCGGATGCCCTCGAGGAGGTTGACCACGCCTATGAGGTTGGCCATGATGGTGGACACCGGGTTGTCGAAGGAGTAGCGAACAAAGGACTGAGCGGCCAGATTGTAGCACTCGTCGATGCGGTAGATGGTGAACAGCCGGCTCAGATAGGTTGAATCTTCCAGATCCCCGGAGACGAGGGTCAGGTTGGGGTGGTTCTTCAGATGCTGGATGTTCTGCTGGGAATCCGTGGCGCTTCGTCGGACCAGGCCGATGACGTGCCTGTACTTCTTCTCGTCCAGCAGGAATTCCGCCAGATAGGATCCGTCTTGACCCGTGATTCCCGTGATCATCGCCGTCTTCATTTTTCGTGTCTCCCACGCTCAAGAAGTCGTATCAGTCCCTGAATTTCTGATTTTCCGGATGGATCACGCCCTGTCCAGGACCTCGGCATATTTTTCGGCAATCCGGAGCCACGAACAGTTTTCCTGTGCGAATTTCCTGGCGCTTTTCCCCATTTCGCCCAAGCGCTCGGGATTGGAGTGTGCCGTCCGCATGATCTCGAGACACTGTTTCCACTCGTCCTCCCCGGGCGGGGGCACGGGAAAGGTGAAGTCTTCCGGATAGTCCGCAAAGGATTCGGTGGAGGTGACCGCCGTGGGCCGGCCGATTACAAAAACCTTGTACAGTGTCCCACTGGTGGAGCCCAGGGAGGGCCAGCGCAGGTTGAAGCAGACATCGGAGGCATTGATGCATTCATTCACCTCCTCCATGGGGATGTAGGAATCCAGGACCTTGACCCGGTCCCCGAGGCCGAGGACCTCCACATCGGCGTCGAGGTCGTAGTCCGGATCGCGGGGTCCCACCAGCAGGTAGAACGCGTCCGGATGTTCGGCCAGGAATGCCTTGAAGGCCCGCAGTACTGCAGTGATGCGCTTGTGGACCTGGATGGCCCCGAACGAGAGGAAAAGCAGCGTGTCCTTTCCGAAGGAAACGCCGAGTCTGTCGCTCAGAAAACGGCGGGATGCGTCCCGGGAGACCGGCGATACCGGGTGAATGCCGTGAAGGATCCTGTCCGTGGGGACCTTCGGATTCAGGAGCCGGACCTGTTCCTGCAGAAAGCGGCTGTGGACGATGACGCGCCTAGCGTTACGGAGAATGAACCGGGTGAAGGAGAAGTAGCGGCGTTTTTCCGGATGTTCCTGATATACGGTGACCGCATCACGAAACACCTTCAAGGGATTGAGGGCGGGCCGGAACATGAGCCTTCGTGCCTCTGGGTCCAGGCTTCGAAATACCTCCATCCAGAATCTCCAGCGGTGCTGCTTGAAATACGGATGTGTGATGTCGTGCTGACAGGCGTCGTGGAGGGTCACCACGCCACCGTGCTTCACCAGGTGGGGCAACAGGAAGCTGAGTTTGGTGCTGTTGCCGACCTGGTACAGGGAGCGATCCTCGCGACCGCGAAACTCGGTATGCGTCTTCACCTCGGCGTGGCGCCTCACCCTCTCGGGCGTCTGCCCGGCTTCGACGTAGCAGGTGATCTCGAAATGGCGAGAGAGCGCCTCTACCAGGTCATCGGAGTAATCGGCGATACCCAGACGCCGGGGGTGAAAGATGGAAAAGACGGCGAGGGACTTCATCGCTCTCCGCCTCCCCCTCCTCCTGTGAGGCTGCGCACGAATGTACGGAGCCATCCGCCGGGACCGCCCTTCTCCAGTTGACGGATTCTGTGGAGGAGGTGCTCGGCATGGATCTCTCTCTCCCGGAGATCCTCGGTCAGGTGGTGCAGGGCCGCGATCAGGTCCTCGTCCAGGGGAAGGCTCACCGGTTCCCGGCGGCCCCGCCGGTCGGCTGCCAGCACGTCCCGGTAGATCTCCTCCACCCGATCCACGTTTTTCTCGCGCGTGAAGAGCTTCACCCTGGCCCGCAGGTTCTCGGCCATACGAGCGCGCGTCTCCGGCGCCCTGAGCAGTCCCACGACCTTTCGGGCCAGGTCCCGGGGATTCCGGGGTTCGGCCAGGGCGCCTGTCTCCCCGTCCACGACCAGGTCAGGGATGCCGCCGATCCGGCTGCCGACCATTGGCAGGCCCGCCACCATGCATTCATACGCGGTGAGGGGCGAGTTCTCGCACCAGACCGAGGGGAGGATCTTGAGGGTGGCCGACGCGTAGAAGGATTTCACCCGGTCATACGGTACCCTGGCGTGGAAGGTGACCGCTCCGCCGAGGCCCGCGCGCTCGGATCGATTCCGTAGTTCGCCGGCGCTCGTGCCGTCTCCGACCACGGTGAGGCGGGTCTCCGGCTCTTCCTCCAGGATGAGGGGCATGGCGTCGAGGAGAACGTCCACGCCTTTTTCAGGATCCACGCGTCCGAGGTAGAGAAGGCGCCTTTCCTCCCGCTCGGCCTCCGGCACTTCAAGCTTCTCCGCATCCACGTAGTTGAAGACGTGGTGGACGTTCTTGAACCCGTGCCGGGACAGAAGGTCGGCCAGGTAGTGACTCGGGCAAATCATCGCCTCCATGAAGGACTCCAGCAGTCGGTGCCGGATCAGGGTGAGGAGCACCATCTTGGCGTCATACGGGTAGTTCCGGCCGCAGTCGTGCTCGAAGCACTTCACCCCGGCGCCTCCCTGGCACAGGGTGCCGTCGGGATGGACGCACCAGGAATTGGGACAGACGATGGAGTAGTCATGGACGGTCTGGACCACGGGTCGTTCCGAGGCGGCGAGAAGGCGGTCCACGTCGAGAGCCATGGAGTAGAGGTTATGGACGTGAATGATATCCGGGTCCATGCGTTCTATGAAACGACCGAGCGCGCCGGTGACGGCGTCGTCGCACACGAGTCGAGTGGGGTCGAAGGCGGGCCGCTCGAGGATCCGGTTCGCATCCAGGTCCACCTCCCGATCGACGCTCGTGCCGAAGCGCCCCACGACGTGCCCCCGGCGCTGCAGTTCGTCTGCAAGGCCTTGCATGTAGATCTCGGCCCCGCCGACCGGGTCGGCGTAAGCGCTCATCTGGAGGATCTTCATGCGCTCAGGTCCTTGATGGCAATTAGGAAGTCAGAAGCTGAGATTTTCATCGGCTCGAAAGGGCCCCCAGCAGTATAGTCCCTGTCGTCAGGGCCCAGGGTGTCGATTTTTCGCCCAAATGGCCGGTCATGATTGTCCGGGATGTTCAATGTCCGGCCGCCAGTTCCTCGTAGAATTTCACGAGGCTCCGGGCAATGGCGTCCCAGCCGTACGACCGGTGCACCGCCTCGTAACCTCCCGCGGCGATACGCTCGGCCTCGTCGGCGTTCTCGAGAAGTCTCAAGGTTCGAAGGGCGAAGTCTTCGGCGTTTTTCGCCAGGCTGATGTGCTCCCCGTCTTTGACCCGCAGGCCCTCGGCGCCGGGGGGGGTGGAGACGACCGGTTTCCGCATGGCCATGGCTTCGAGGATCTTGAGGCGCGTTCCTTCGCCGATGCGGATGGGCACGATGACGGCACTGGCGTCCCGGATGTAGGGGCGCACGTCGGCCACACTGCCCGTGATGGTGACACCGGGCTGCTCGGCCAGTTCCAGCACCGAATCGGTCGGGCGGTGGCCCACGAAGAGGACCTCCACGTCGGGGGCCTGCTCCCGGATCCTCGGCCAGACCTCCTCCACGAAGAAACGGGCGCCGTCTACGTTGGGCTCGTAGTCCATGGAACCGGTGAACACGAGGGTGCGGCGTTCACCGGCGGAAGGGGCGGGCTTGAAGTAATCGAGGTCCACGCCGTTTGGCACCACCCGATAGTTGATCTTGCCGGTGAGGATCCGGAGGCGGTTGGCGTCCACCTCGGAGCAGAGCACGTGGCCATTGAATATCTTCTTTGCCCTTTTCTCCTGACGCACCATCTTCACGAGGTCGCTCTGCCATTTGAAGCTCTTGAGGCGGCCGTCCGACTCATACAGGGCGCGGTAAAAGAACGTGTCGATCTTCTGGCGGCCGAGAATCTTTGGGGTGCGGGTTCGCGGCAGGACATCCAGGAGGCATAGTTCCTCCACGTGAATCACGTCGATGCCGGGCCGGGAAAGTTGCTCCTGGAGGCGTTTTTCAAGGCCGGGTGAGTGAAAGTGGCGGAAGAAGTCGGGTCGCATCTTTTTCCGGAGCCAGCCCATGGGTTCGACCGGGAAGACCTCAACTGACCTGAGGAATTGAGAGAAGTGAGCCCTCATCTTTTCCAGGTCGGTGACATCCGCCAGTGTGAAGAGGACGACGTCGTGGTGGCGCGCAACTTCCCGGATGAGGTTGTAGCTCCGGATCTTACCACCGGCCTCCGGTGGATAGGGAGGGTAAGGCGTGATGAAAAGGATGTTCATGGAGAATGGTCGAGCTGTCGATTCATTTCCTCGGTCGAGAGTGGGGTAATCATGACAGGTATCCCGGCGGATTCAAGCCGCAACCGCAGCTTGTCGCCGGGGTCGCCCCCTTCGAGGAAGACGGCAAGGTCCGGTCCGCCGGCGTCGAGGAGGGCGTCCATGGATTCCCGGCTCTCGACCGGCAGGACAGCCCCCTCCAGGTCGAGGCGTTTCAGATAGTCCGCCAGAGGTGCGGTGAGGTCGCCTGACTCGCCGAGGTGGTAGACCTCGGGCCGCGGCCGGCGTTGTCCCGCCACGAGGGCGTTGCCGAGGGCCTCGGCGAATCCCGCCCGGGAATCCGCTGGACCACACAGGAGGATGCTCAGCGGAGAATCCCCGCCGGCCGGTTCCGCCTGTCGTTTCAAGGCGTCCTCGTACAGCCCTTCGTACCGGCCGACATGTTCCTCCATTCCGAGCACCGGCTCGATGCCGGCTTCCAGGCGGTGAAGCAGGTCCGGTTCCCGGAGGAGCCGCACCAGGACCCGGGCCAACGCTTCCGGTTTTCCAGCCTCGTAGAGCAGGCCGTCGCGGCCCTCGCGGATCGCCTCGGGGATGGCACCGAGGTCCGGTGCCACCACAGGAACGCCTGCAGCGAAGGATTCCCGGATCACGATGGGGTAGTTCTCGTACCAGATGCTGGGCATGGCCACCACGTGGTGGGCCCCGAGGAGGGCGGGGAGATCACCCCGGTCGTATCGGCCTCCGAATCGGATGCGGGGATTCTCCACGAGGGACCGGATGTAGGCGTCGTATCGGGTGTCCGGGCCGGTGCCGTAGATGCTCACCTCGATGGGGAGATCCTGGAGTCGGTTGGCGGCCTCGATGAGGACGTGGACGCCCTTGTGCTTGTTGATGGTGCCGAGGTAGAGGACCCTGAGGGGTGGCGGGGCGGGCGGCCGATCCACCGGCTTCAGGGCATTCGTCTCGATGCCGTTGGGAAGGTGGCGGATATGGCCCGGGGCCAGGCCGTGGTTCTCGAGGATGTCCTTCAGGAATCGAGAGGGGGAGGCCAGGCCGTCAGCCACGTCCAGGCGGTCACGCATGAAGCGGCGGATGAGGCCGATGCGCAAGGTGGACACGGCTGAATCCGGGGTCGCACCGGCCCGGTAGATGCCCTGGAGGGCCGCCCATCTGTCGGATGCCATCATGGGTTCGAGCATTCCGGCAATGTAGTAGGTGCCGGCTTCCTCCCGGTTGAGGAAGCTGGTGGCCGTCTCGCACCGCGTGCAGGCCGTGAGGTTTCCCGGCGAGGGGCAGAGGGTGAGGTCTCGCTGGACCAGGGTGATGACGGGGCAGAGAAACCAGTAGTCGTGGAGGGTCAATACCGTGGGAATCCCGCGCGACTTGCAGGCATCCAGCAGCGTTGTGGAGAGCTTGATGAGGTGCTGGAAGTGAACGAGATCGGGACGGATTCGGTCCAGGAAAGAACCGAAGCGTTCAGCGACCTCCGGATGCCGGACCTCCAGGATAGGGTCGTAGTCCGTGAAGTTATTGACGAGAAACGTGACTGGAATTCCGTCCAGGTCCTCCTCGAGGAAGGAGAGGTCGTCCCGATCGGGCAGGTGCCGGGTGGAGAAGACCCGGACCGTGTGACGACTCGCCAGGGTGCGGGCAAACCACCGCGTGTAGACCTCGACGCCGGCGAGGGAATGGGGAGGATAGCCGTGAGCGACCTGGAGGATTTTCATCACTACTTGGGGATAGACACCTATTAGGCCAAAGAATTCTCGTCAGCAGGATATTATATTCCCGAAGATATCCGTCCGTCTTTTTGAAAAATTGTATCAGCCGCGTGGATTGAAGGTGGATTGCTCCTGCAACTCCTCGAAGAGCTTGCGCTCTCTGGACGAAAGCTTCTCCGGCACGACGATTTTCATGACGGCGTAGAGGTGGCCTCTTTCGGACTTCGAGACGGGCAGGCCGCGCCCCCTCAGACGCAGTTTCTGGCCGCTCTGAGCGCCCGCCTTGACCGTGAGGGTGACCGGGTCGTCGGGCGTGGGTACCTCCACCTTGGCACCCAGCGCGGCTTCCCAGGGAGCGATCTTGACGTCCATTTCCAGGTCGTGGTCGCGTATACGATAGATGGAATGTGGCGCGAAGTTCACCTTGAGAAATAGATCACCGCGCGGGCCGCTCCCCATGCCGGGGCCACCTTGGCCGGCCAGACGGATACGGGTCCCGTGGGAGACCCCGGCAGGGATTTTCACCTCGTAGTTCCGGGTGCCCGCAGTGCCTGGTTCGCCTGATTGCAGGGTGATCTGCTTCGTGGGCGTCTGGATGGCCTCTTCCACCGTGATGGTGATGGCGGCTTCCTGATCCCGGCCGCGCATCCCACCATGGGCCCGGCCACGCCGGCCTCCCATGAAGGGGCTTTCTCCAAGGCCGCCGAACAAGGATTCGAAGAAGTCGCTGAATCCGCTTCCGCCGAAGGAGCCGCTGTCCCCCCCGAAGATGCCTTCCCAGCCGGGTGGCGGGGTGAACTCCTGGCCGTGCTGCCAGTTGGGACCGAGGGTGTCGTACTGCTTGCGCTTCTGGGGATCCTTGAGGACCTCGTATGCCTCGTTGACCTGCTTGAACTTCTCCTCTGCTTTCGGTGCCTTGTTGACGTCGGGATGGAATTTCCGGGCCAGGCGGCGGAAGGATTTTTTGATCTCATCGGCCGAGGCGGTGCGCGGGACCTCGAGGATCTCGTAGTAATCCCTGAATTTTACGCCCATGTCTTTGATCGTCTCCATGTGTTGTCGATCAGGCTAAGAGAGTAGCCGCACCTCGCACCTGAATCAAGGTATATAGGCCGACGGCTACCCGTCGTGACGGCCGGTATACATGAATAACGGGGCCCTGGCCGAATAGCCGGAACCCCGTTTCTTCTGGAACGACGCGGGCCTTTACTTCTCGGTGAAGTCGGCGTCCACCACGGTGTCGTCGTGGCATCCGGAACCGCAGCCGCCGTCGCCGCATCCGTGACCGGCATCGGGACCGGCTCCGTCGGTGGCCGCTGCCGCCTTCTTCTTGTAGACCGCTTCACTGATGGCCTGGGCCGCCGTCTGGAGATCCGCCCTGAGCTTATTCAGCCGATCCACGGGCGCCTCCTCCTTCACGGCCTTATGCACCTCGGCGACGAGTCCTTCGACCCGCTTTTTCTCGTCCTCGGACACCTCGCCGTTGAGGTCCTGCAAGCTTCTTTCCACCTGGTAGGCAAGAGCGTCGGCCTCATTTCGGGCCTGGACGTTTTCGCGCAGTTCGCGGTCCTGCTGGGCATTGGCCTCGGCGTCGCGCACCATCTTGTCGATCTCCCCCTTGTCCAGGTTGGTGGACTCGCTGATGGTGATCTGCTGCTCCTTGCCCGTGTCCTTGTCCCGTGCCGAGACGTTGAGGATGCCGTTGGCGTCGAGGTCGAAGGTGACCTCGATCTGCGGCATGCCACGGGGCGCAGGCCGGATACCATTCAGCTGGAAGTGGCCGATTCGGCGGTTGTCGGCTGCACGTTCCCGTTCGCCCTGGAGCACGACCACATCCACGGCCGGCTGGTTGTCGTCCGCAGTGCTGAACACCTGGGACTTCTTTGAAGGGATGGTGGTGTTGCGCTCGATGAGCTTGGTCATGATGCCGCCCAGGGTCTCGATGCCGAGAGACAGCGGCGTCACGTCGAGGAGCAGCACGTCCTTCACGTCTCCCTTCAGGATGCCGGCCTGAACTGCTGCACCCAGGGCCACCACCTCGTCGGGATTCACGGTCATATTCGGCTCCTTGCCTCCGGTCAGGTGCTTGACGAGGTTCTGTACCGCAGGAATGCGGGTGGAGCCGCCCACGAGGAGCACTTCGTCCAGGTTCGACGCCTGGATACCCGCGTCGCTCAGGGCACGGTTGACCGGCTCCATGAGCCTTTCGATGAGATGATCTGTCAGCTTGTTGAAATCTGTCTGGCTCAGCTTCGCCTCCAGGTGCTTGGGGCCAGAGGCGTCAGCGGTGATGAAGGGCAGCGAGATGGAGGTCTCGGCTGTGGTAGATAGTTCGCATTTGGCCTTCTCAGCAGCCTCGTAGAGCCGCTGCAGGGCCTGGGAATCGCTCCTCAGGTCGATGCCCTGGTCCTTCTTGAAGAGATCGGCCAGCCAGTCCACGATGCACTTGTCGAAGTCGTCCCCGCCGAGATGGGTGTCGCCCGCCGTGGATCTGACTTCGCAGACGCCTTCACCGATGTCGAGGATGGACACGTCGAAGGTGCCGCCGCCCAGGTCGAATACCAGGATGGTCTGGTCGTCTCGTTTATCCATGCCGTAGGCGAGGGCTGCCGCCGTGGGCTCGTTGATGATGCGCAGCACCTCGAGGCCGGCGATCTTGCCTGCGTCCTTGGTGGCCTGGCGCTGAGCGTCGTTGAAGTAGGCGGGTACCGTGATGACCGCCTCGGTCACCTTCTCGCCCAGATACGCGGAGGCGTCATCCACCAGCTTTCGGAGAACCTGGGCCGAGATCTCCTCCGGGGCGAAATTCGTGCCACGGACCCGAATGCGGGCGGTTCCATTCGGTCCTTCGGTCACCTCGAAGGGGACGATGTCCCGTTCCGATTCGACCTCATTGAACTTGCGCCCGACGAATCGCTTGCACGAGGTGACGGTTCCCTCCGGATTGAGGACCGACTGTCGGCGGGCCAGCTGGCCCACCAGTCGCTTGTCCTCGGGAGTCATCGCCACAACGGAAGGAGTGGTGCGACCGCCTTCGCTGTTGACGATGACGACGGGTTTTTCCCCTTCCAGGACGGCAACGACCGAGTTGGTGGTCCCCAGGTCGATTCCAACTGCCTTGGCCATGGTATTTCTCCTTTCCCGCTCGCCCCTCGTGCCAGACTCCGGGCAGCGGCAATCATCGTGGTTATAAGGGACCCGGAGCGGTCAGGATCGACCGCCCCGGGTCGGGAGGTTTGATATTCAACCGTTAGCCTTGATCTCGATCACCCTCGGCCTCGCCTTTTCCGCCAGGGGCAGGTGCAGGGTCAAAACTCCGTTCACGAGTTGCGCCGAGATTCCCTCCGCGTCGACCCGATCACCGACCCGAAAGCGTCTGAGGTAGGTGGCAGGGCCGAACTCCTGGTGGAAGGGGCGGCCGGCTCGGCCTGTGCGGGCCTCTGCCTGGAGCGTAAGAACGCCCTGGTCCACCTGGATGCTGAGGTCTCCTCTGGAGGCGCCGGGGAGATCGGCCTCGATTATCCATCCGTTTTCGATCTCATAGAGGTCGGCATCGGCCGATACGTAGAACTTCTTTTTCTCTTCCACGGGAGCGCAGGTCGAGGTCGTCGAGAGGCTTTCGTTCTTCTCTTTCATGATTCTATTCCAATCTTTCTATTTTCGGGTTGAAGGGATTCTCCGCAGATCCGCCGTCATTTGACCTTGACTTCGATCTGGCGCGGCTTGGCCTCCTCCGCTTTGGGAAGCGTGACGGTGAGAATGCCGTTTTCGTATTCGGCCTGAATGGCATCCCGGTCCACGTGTCCGGACAGTCGGATCTTCCGGGCGAAGGAACCGAAGGAACGCTCGGCCTGGATGACCTTGTCCATGCCCTCGGGCGCTGACCGCTCTCCCTCGATGGTCAGGAGATTGTCCTCCACCTTGATGTTGAGGGAATCGGGGGAAATGCCGGGCACGGCCGCCTCGAGAACGAACCGGTCGCCGTCTTCGTAGAGGTTGAGGCGCGGAGGGGCGTCTGCGATTCGCCTGCTGTTGAACCAGGGGCCGGAAACCTCTCCCAGGGTCAATCGGCTCAGGTCATTGAAGGATCTGTGGAAGTCATTATTGAACAGCATTGTGTTCTCCTCTCTTTGTTTATCTTGTGATTTCGTGGCTCATTGTCGGTGACCAGGAAAAAGCAAGGGATGTGCCAAACGAAAAAACGGGCGGTTTTCGGTGAATTTGCGACGGTTATCCGGAGATGCGGCCGGAGGTGCTACGCCCCGGCCGTCGCATGCGACGTCGCAGGCCTGGCTTGGCAGCCTGAGTTATTTGATCAGAAGATCCTCCGGGAAAGATATGCAGTGAGGCCGGGGAAAGCACTGTAACCGTAGCGGCAGGAAGACAATAAACGTGTTTCGGGCCGCGGGCGATTTCCGTCCCGCAGAACTGAAAACACCACGATCCTCCATGACTTAGGCAGTGTTCACGGCTTGTCGATAAAAATATATGTATGCATGAAAGCCCGAGTAAGACGTCGGTCCGAGGTGGGCTTCGGTCTTGAATCCACGGTATTCGTGGGGGCGACCTGCGGAGGGTGCGGTACCCGGGAAACATGGCAACAGTATCTTCATCTTCTCGAGAGAGACCCAATACTGCCGGTGAGAAGCTCCATGTCGAGCTGGTGGAGAAGTTCGACCGATTATTCAACACGTGTTCTATCTATCCCGTCGGGCACGTGCGCTTTGGCGAGGCCGAGCGGATATTCCGGGAAGCATTGATCAAGGCGGTTGGAGGCAACCGGACGCTACACATCGATGGAGATAGAGAGAATCTCATCGTGCAATCCTGTGTAGTGAACCGGAGCACTCCCGAGGTCGAGCGTCTCCACGGGTTCATGACTTCTCTGGGAATCGCTCGCGTTGAGATGGACACTTCCTATACGAAGCAGGATCTCTATGACTTCATGACCCTCCTGCTCAGGTACAAACACGAAGTGGAAGCAGCCCGGAGCTTCCGGCAGTTCGAGTTCAAGGACCTCCCCTCGACGATCCGGATCATCCAGCGCCAGTTCGGGAAGAGGGTTCACCGTGATTCGAGCCGCGCCTTCAGAAACAAACAGATCGGGGCTGCCGTCGAAAACTCTCTCGAAGCTCTCGAAGGGCATGATCTCGATGAGGAGACGCAAGCAGCCTGCCAGCAATGGGTCGAAAAGGTATTCACGAAGGTTGCCGAGAGGTTCGAGGTGAGCACCGATCCCCCGGATGGCTCGAAAGGCTCGAAAGGATCTTTCACCCGTTCCCTCGAGGACGTACTCGGTCTCGCAGCCAACGCCGTTCAGCATGCAATGACTGAGATGTTTACTGGCGATGAGCAGACCAGCGACATGCAGTATCTCTTCGGTGCTGCCGAGAAGGCGGTGGCGTTCTCCGAAAATGAGGATGCCGTGAAGATCATGGCCAAGGTGCTGCAGCATGCTTCCCGGGAAGCCACGGAGAACATGCAGTCAAGGTCCCAGGAGAATTCCGGAGGAGATAACGGTGACTACGACCTGTCACTGCCGGAACTCCACCGGAGCCTTGCCGAGTGTGCGAGCCTTGCGGATCCGGTGGACACCCTGAAAGCAGAGGACCGCAGCGAGCACCTTTCGGTCCTGTTGCAGATGCTGTTCGATTATCCTGCGCCGAAGGTCCTGGCGGGGATCAGCAGGGAGTTGAACCGCATTTTCTCAGAGGATCTCCAGACCCGGGAGCGCGGTGTTCTGTCCGCAGCGATCCATGAGCTCCTCGGTCGAATGGATTACGCCCTGATCGACCGCTCGTTCCCCCTCCTCCTGAGGCCCTATCGTCGTTCGAAGTCCGTGGTGGTGTTCCTGCTCGACATCTGCCGCCCATCCTCCCTTGCGGAGCTGGAGGCCATATGGCCACACATGGTCAACGAAATCCTCCTGGGCCTTGAGGGGGAAAGATCCGTGAAGGTCATGGAGCTCCACAAGCAGGTGGTCAGCCTGTCCGAGGAGGGCATGGGGGAGGAGATTCTCCGGGTCGAGTCTCTCGAGGCGATCCAGGAGAACCGGTTCTCCAAGCAGATCTTTCGGCCTCCCATAACGGAGCTTTATCCGGTTTTCGCCGCTCTTCTCTCATCGTCCCGCACAGCGGCGATAGGCCCGTTTCTCCTCAAGGGCCTTCAAGCACATCCGCCGGATTGGGCCGGAGCAGAAGCTCTGATGTTCCTGAAAGAATACGACTCGAGGAGTCAGGAGTTTCTTCTCCAGCTGTTGAGTCATCACTCAAAGAAGAGCATTTCCAAGAGTCTGCAACGGATGGCGGTCGCTATCATCGTCGATGCCCTGAAGTCTCTGCCCCAGGACTGCCGGTACGAGGCCCGGGTACCGAAGGCCATCCAGGCTCTCGGGGTCCTCTCTCAACGGGAGGCCGAATCGACCCTTATGGAAGTATTGAAGTCGCGCAAATACCTGTTTTTGCATTCCTGGCCGGCAGCGTGTCGGAGGTCAGCCAAGCAGGCATTGCGAGTGCTGCGTTCGTCGTCGGAGATCAACGAGGAATCTCTGGGAGAATGAGTCAGCCATGAAATCCACCTGCGATGAACTCGTCATCCACATGAGCAACGGCATCGGCCAGCGAAAGCTCTACTTTGCCAGCCATCCCAGAGTGCTGGCCTGCAGCCGGGAGTTCACGCAAAAGCTCAAGGCCTTTCTGGAGGAGAGCGGCAAGGAGTGCTTCTTCCTGGGTATCGTAGGCGGAAAACTCGTTCACAACGGCCGCTACCTCGTCGGGCCGACGATCGTAGGCCGCAGGCTGGTCGCTTTTACCGAATGCCTGCAGAGTGGGGGGCTTCTGTTCAACGGAAAGATCGAGCCTGGTGAGGTCTGCGAGCTCTTCAACCTGGCGGCTGAGCTCACGGAGCCGGTCAAGAGCCTCGAGGAGGCTCGCGGCATGTTGAAAGCCAGGGGCGTGGACAACATCGAAATCTCGCCGGCCTACGAGGATCAGCAGTGGTTCGGCCAGTACCACTATGATGGAACGGAGGATTGGGAGAACGGTATTCCGGGAGGATGCGACGGGGAGTCCGCAATTCCGGTCTACCAATCGCTTTTCAACACGGTGGAAGTCGCACACCGCCGGGCGGGCGGGGACCACGAACTGGACGTCGATGGAGCACGGACGGTGACGGGCGAGATGCTCAAGACGATCCAGGGCAACTTCATGGATATCATGCAGCTCGTGCGCTACCCGGATTTCGACAGCTACACCCTCGGCCATTCGGTGCGTGTGTCGCTGATTGCAGTGCTGGTGGGTCACAGTCTGGGAATGAACCAGGAATTCCTGCTGGAGCTGGGAACCGCCGGCTTGCTGCACGACGTGGGAAAGTCGAAGATCTCGGAAGATATCCTCTTCAAGCCCGGCGAGCTGGACAAGGAGGAGCGACGAATCATCATGAGCCACCCGCGCCTCGGGGCTCAAATCCTGCTGGAAAACAGGGAGGCCAGTCCCCTCGCCATCGGAGCGGCCTGGGGGCATCATCTTCGCCACGACAAGAAGGGCTATCCTGCCGCGACCCAGTGGACGGTGACGAACCGGGTGACAGAGCTTCTGCATGTGTGCGATGTATTCGAAGCGCTTACAGCGGTCCGGCCTTACAAGCAAGCCTTGACCCCCCGGCGCGCCTATGAAGTCATGCTCAAGGACCAGGGGGGGTATGAACCGGGGATTCTGGCGGCATTCGTATCGGCCATGGGGCTATACCCCCCGGGGAGTCGCTTGGCCCTTTCGAATGGCCAGCAGGGCGTCGTCGTGGCCGCCGGTTCGGACATCGACAAGCCCAAGGTGCGGATCACCCACGACGTCGGCGGCGAAGTCCTGCCGAATCAAGGCGGGGGAATTCTGGATCTCTCCTCGGAGGGGGCATACGGAGTGACCGTATCAGGTGTTCTGGTGGACGGAGAGCCCGTAGAATCCGGTGAACCGGTCGCGCAAGACGACCTGAATCCCACGACCATGGAGTGCTCGCCCGCCCAGTAGCGGCCGCATAAGAACACGGCACTAAACGGTTCCCCACCCGGGTCTTTCAGGCGTCGAGGTCCTCGCGCCGCAGGCTGAGAACCTTCATCCGCCGGTAGAGTGTGGCCTTGTGAATGCCCAGGATGCGGGCGGCCCGGGTGGCGTTTCCGCCGGCCTCCTGAAAGGCTCGGCGAATATCGACCTCGTCGATCTCGCGCCCCTTGCTCTGGCCGGTTTGCGGCTGCGGGGGCGGCAGAGCCGGGATTTCGGGGGGTGCCGGCAGGGCAGGACGCTCCACGGGAACGGTTGTCAAACCGGCCAGGGCCTCGGCCGCCTCGAGGCTCCAGTTGTCGGGCGTCAGGGCCTTGCGCTCCTCGATCCATTCGTCGAAGGCGGATCGGCCGATGATGGAGGAACCCGCCTCGACGTAGACCCGGTCCATGGCATTTTTCAGCTCCCGGACGTTGCCGGGCCATTCGTATTGATCCACCAGCTCCATGGCCTCCTGGGTCAGGCGTACGATCTGCTTGCCGTATCTCTGATTCAGCTGCGTGAGAAAGTGATCGATGAGAAGGGGAATGTCCTCGCGCCTTTCCCTGAGCGGCGGCAGGTGGATGCGCAGCACCGAGAGGCGGTGGTAGAGATCGGACCGAAACCGTTTGAGACCCACGGCAAGCTCAAGGGGGACGTTGGTGGCGGCCAGGATCCGCACGTTCACTTCGTGCTCCCTCTCTCCTCCGACCCGGGCAATGATCCCTTCCTCGAGAACCCGCAGGAGCTTGGCCTGGGTAGCCAGGGGCATCTCCCCGATCTCGTCGAGAAACAGAGTGCCTTCGTCGGCCTGCTCGAAGAGGCCCTTGTGGGTTCGGACGGCTCCGGTGAATGCGCCTCGCTCGTGGCCGAAGAGCTCGCTCTCGAGGATGTCCATGGAAATGGCGGAGCAGTTCAGAGCTACGAAGTGGCGGTTTCGTCTGGCACTATGGTCGTGGAGGGCCCGGGCGATCAGCTCCTTGCCGGTGCCCGTCTCGCCCGTGATGACCACGGACATGTCCACCGGGCTGTAGAGCTCGATCTTCCGGAAGACCTGGCCCATGACCCTGGAACGGGCAATGAGGCCGTCGAACGATGAGATGCGAGTGGTCTGGCGCTGTACGGAGATGGCATCAGTGACGTCGTGAAAGCGTATGAAGACGGCACCCCGGGAGGTGCCCGGATAGGTTCCTACCCGTTCCGCGTGCACGAGGATACCGCGGGATTGTCCCCGGGTGTCGAGGAATTCGATGCAGTAGTCGCGAACGGCCTGGCCGGTCTCGTAAACTGCCTCGATTACCGGAAACAGGGCCTCTGCCGCCCCGTCCAGAGCGTCGACGACAGGTCGGCCGCGGAGGTTTTCTGCGCGTTGATCGGACCAATCGGCCACCCAGGGCGGGATCTTCTCCACGATCCAACCCTTCTTCCCGGCTGGAATAAGGACCAGATCCGGGAACATCGGCCATTGCTCATGAGCCCGATCATAGATATCCTTGAATCTGTCATCCATGATAGGCGGTGCCTGACTGTCCTGGCTTCAACGTGCCTGGTTGACGTGTACCCAGGTTATAACACCGATTTTCAGGTTGCGGCCGACTTTTTGGCCTCGCGCCAGTTTATCCACAGGCTGCAAAGGAGGTGCCCGTGACGGACGAAGCGCTGATCATGGCGGCGGAGGATGTGCGGAAAAACGCCCATGCGCCCTTTTCCGGGCTGCACGTGGGAGCGGCTGTCTTGGACGCGACAGGAAACGTCTACGTCGGCTCCAATGTGGAAAACGCCTCCTACGGCCTGACGATCTGTGCGGAACGGACCGCGCTTTTTTCTGCCGTCACGCATGGGGCCCTGGCCCATGGGATCGTCAAGGTGGCTGTGGTCACGAAAAACGGCGACATGCCCTGTGGTGCCTGCCGCCAGGTGCTCCTCGAGCTGGCGCCCCGGGCCGAGATCCTCGTGGCCGCATCCGGTGGCCCGATCCGGCTGTTCAAGATCACCGACCTGCTACCGGAGGCCTTCGAGAACTTCGAGGCGGATTAGATCCGCACCACCGCCTCCAGACCTGCGGTGAGAGCGCGGATCTCGGCGGCGTTGCGCCCCTCCGCGTCGAGAAATTCATTGGCCTGGCGGTCGGCGAAGACCGCACAAACGGCCCCGGCCTTCATTCCCAGTAGCGTAGCCATGGTGAACAGAGTGGAGCACTCCATCTCCATGTTCAGGACCCGCTGGGCGGCCAGCCTGTCCACGCGGTCCGGGTATTTCGTGGGCAAACCCTCGACGGGGCGGCCCTGGGCTCCGTAGAAGCCGCAGGCCGAGGCCGTGATTCCGGTGAAGTACCTTTCTCCTGCCTTCTCGCACGCATCCACCAGGGCCTGCACCACCTCGTGATGGGCAATGGCCGGAAATCCCGGGTCCACGTAAGCCAGGGAGGTGGACTCCAAGCGGAAAGCCCCCGTGGAGACCACCAGGTCCCCCACCCGGAGGGCGCCGGAGATGGCACCGGAACTTCCGATGCGGATCAGGACGGCCTTTGCCGGGTCGATGATTCGCGAGAGTTCCACAATGGCGATCTCGGTGTTGTCGGAACCGATGCCGGTTCCGAGGAGGGTCACGGCCTTGCCCTTGTAGTGACCCGTGGTGCTGGTGTATTCGCGGTGCGCCCTGGGAGGGGAGGGATTCTCGAGGAGACCGGCCCCCTTCATCACCCGCCCTGGATCGCCCACAAGGAGTATTGAAGGAGCCACGTCACCGGGAGCCAGGCCGATGTGATACTGGCGCCCGTCATCGTCTGCAGGGGCATCGCCGGCCCCGAGGGGTTTTGGATTCATCGGGCAAATTCCCTGTCCAGGAGAGTCACGGCTTTTTTCAACACCGCACCGAGCGCTTCAGCCGACTTCTTTCCGGCCGCGAGCACTTCGGAGTGGCTTGGCGGAGTCGAGCTGGTGCCGGCTGCCCTGTTGGTGATGCAGGCGATACTACCCACCCGGACTCCACGCTGGTGCGCGGCAAGCGCTTCGGGAACGAGGGACATGCCCGCCACGTCTCCGCCTGAAATCCTGGCCATCTCGATCTCGGCCGGCGTCTCGTAGGTGGGGCCGGGGAAGGCCGCGTACACGGCTTCCTTCAGCGGCACGCCGGCCGCCTTGCCGGCGGCATGAAGAACTTGGCGCACACCGGGGTGGTAGAGCTCGTCCAGGGGTAGGAACACCTCCCCGTGATCGCGGGCCGAAGCGGTGGACAGGGGATTGAAACCCATGAAGTTCAGGTGATCCGTGACGACGGCAAGATCCCCCGGCTCGAGGTCGCTGCGGATTCCCCCGACGGCGTTGGTGGAAACGAGTACCTTTGCGCCTAGACCGGCGGCGAGGCGTGCCGGAAGGAGCACGGTTTCCAGAGGGTGCCCCTCGTAGCCGTGCACCCGGCCTGCCAGCACCCACACGCGCACACCGTCGATGTCGAGGAGGAGAAGTCGCCCTTCGTGGCCTTTCACGGACGGAGGGGGCAGGCCCGGAATGTCCCGGTAGCGGATGCTGCCCACTTCCCTCGCGCCTTCGAGGCTGTCGCCGAGACCGGATCCGAGGATCAGGGCCAGGAAAGCGCTTTCCGGGAGGGTCCGGCGGACCGCCTGGACGGCGTCTTGCAGGGATGCGGGAAGCGGTGGTATCTCATCCATGGTCATGAACGTAGCATATCCCCGCAGCGGGAGCAAACGACCTGTCTCCCAGGTCCCCGGATTCAAATTTCAGCGCGCATCACGGCTGGATCACGACCCGGACGCCGTCCGAAAAGTCAGGAATGGAGCTTGGAATACCCGGGGACGGGTCCACGATCACCAGGGCCAGGTAGAAGGGAATGCCGGCGAGGGCTGGGATGCCGGGGATGAAGATCATGCCGCTCGCGGTGCCGCTGGTGTTCAGGATGCCGCTGAAACCCAGGAATGTGGCCGGGCTGAACCGGGAGAAGAAGAACAGATTATCGGCGTTCATCGGAAGGATGCGGGTGTCATCTCCCAGGAGAGGAATACCCAGCGATGTATCGAAGGTGGCGGCGCCCAGGTAGGCCGTGCTCTTGAAATCCGGCGCCGACCAGACCAGGGTCATGATCTGGCCCACCCGGGCCGTTCCGGGAATGGGCCGGGTGGCATTCGAGAACACGAACCGGATGCCCGCCGCGCGATGGTCGACTCCGGTCGAGGTGGTGCTGTTGTAGGCGCCGGCACCCGTGCGGTAGGCGCGCTGGACGCCGGTCGAGGTGCTCGTGTTGCGATAGCTGAGCGCGCCCCCCGATCCGCTCTGGTACCGCACCTCCACCACGAGGTTCTTGGTACCGTCGTAGGTGAAGGGGGCGGAGAACGGGAGGCCGTGCCACTGGCCCTTGACCAGCCTGACCTCCGCGGTTGCAGAGCTGAAGACGGTCGTGGCGCCGGAGATATTGGCGTCGAAGCCGCTTCCGAAGGTGGCTGAGGTTGCGGCCACGCGGACCTGGAGGTTGGCGGCCCGGAGCAATCCGGTCTCACTCCCCGGCCAGGTGAGGCCGACGATTTTGCCGTGGGCGGCTACAATGTCTCGCGGAATGAACCACTGATACCGGACCTCGCCCGATTTGAAGGGAATGCCGCCCGGGTCTGCGGTCACGGGGTTCGAGCCAGGCACGGTGACGGCGCGCGGGCGGTAAGCAAAGTAGAAGCGGTGCTTCATGCCTGACGGTTCATTGTTGGTCGTGGCCGTGGCGGCGTTGAAGGAACCGCTACCCCGGGCGTAGTTCCGGATCGGCTTCGCGGCCGCGCCGCCGTTCCAGGCCGAGTGGAACAGGGTGCCGCCCGTGAGGCCCTGGACCCGGTATTCCACAACCAGGTTGTCCTCGCCGTTGAGGTCGAAAGGAACCTTGAGGCCGATCTTCACCCAGCCGTCGTTCACGACGTTCCAGGTGAGAGGGCCGTCGAACACCACCCGGGCGTCTTGGGACAGGTTGGTGGCGAAGTTGCTGCTCAGGGTGGCGGCGGCGCGGTGGGCCATGCGCACCTGGAGCCGGGCGATGCGGATGGTGGTCAGGGACGTGGAGGCCAGGGCGATGTCCTCGATGAGGCCTCTACGGCCGATGTCCGCGGCCAGGATGAGGGTCTGGGTCCGGGCCTCGGCAAGGCCGAAGGGAATGTCCGTCCCGTTTCCGACCGGCGTGCTGCGGTCATCACCGTCGGGCACCATGCGTAGGGTCTGGTTCCAGTCCATGTAGTGCTGCTGCACCTGGGGCCAGATCAGGTCCATGCGGGCGGCCCCGTTGGAACCGACGGGCTGGGAGGTGCGGCACCCCCCGTAGCCGTGGACGCCGATGCGCCGGTTATCCCGGTTCAGCACCGTGGAGCCGGAGCTGCCGCCCGTGGTGTCCGCCGTGTGGCCGAAGAAATTCTGGGCGGGGGAGCATTGGATGACCTTGGCCGGGACCGTGACCTGCGGGGTGGGATTGCCCTGAAAGCTCACCTCCTTGGGCCGGCCGGCGGGATGGCCCGGAATCCAGCAGGGCTCGTTGCGGGTCAGGGGGCCGGACTCGTTCAGGAGGTAGTCGTGTGAGCCCGGAACGTCCGTGCCGTTGGGGTCCACGCCGCTGGGATTCAGGCGGATCATGGAGGAGTCGTTGCAGCGGGATGTCCACACCATCTGGTGGGGCCCGCGGATGCGGATCCCGGGAATGACGGGACCGCCGGAACAGCTGGAGTGCTCGTAGTCGAACCACACCTCGAGGGAGTTGGCGGCGGACTGGGATCTGACGCAGTGGTTGCAGGTGAAGAAGAGTCCGTCGCGGCTCGCCAGGCCGCCGGTGCAGAACGTGGCCGTGGCATTGACCCGGGCCATACCGCAGGCGGCCCGGCCGTGCTGATACACGCTGGCCGGCTTGGTGGGAGAGTTCTTGTAGCAGGCGATCCTCTCGCGGTCGTTGGTGAGGCACGTGCTCTCGGGCAAGGGCAGGCCGGAGAGGTCCCAGAACCAGGCATACCGGTCGATGTCGAAGCCGTAGCGATTCCCGCCCTCGGGCCCGGCCCAGAGCTCGATCACCACCAGGTCTCCCGGCACGGAGAGGGCCCAGATTTCGCCGAGGGGATTGGCCTCCTTTGCGGTGATGCGGTCCACCTCCTTGCCCTTCACGTCGCGGACCACCACGTAGTCGCCCGGGGCGAGGTCGAAGTTGTTCAGGTGTACCTTGATGAGGGATCCACCGGGATGGTAGATGGGCGCGGACCACACCGGCTGGTCCTCGTCGATGCGCGGCGGATACGGGTGAGGCGTGCTGTGGTTGGCGGGAAAGACGTCACCGATCTTGACCACCACGACTTCCTGGGCCGCGAGGGGGCAGACGAGGAGGGAGGCCAACAGAAGACAGATCGGTATGGATCCGAAAAAACGCATGGTACTCTCCTTCGCCGGCTTTCAGTACACAAGCCGTCTTACGCTCTGATAATCCCCCAGGAAGCACTGTCCAGTTTACCCGCTATCAGGGTTGCGGGTCAAGAGGGCTCAATCCCGGTTCCGGCCGTGGCCCGGCGACGGGGTGCGGATCAGAGGCGGGATCAGGATTTCCGGGCCCGTACAGATAGAGGGGCAGACACCTCGAGGGTGCCTGCCCCTTTATGATTTTATCCGCAGCCTCTACTGAATGGTGAAGAGGAACGTGTTGCTGATGCCGGATATTCCGGACGGCGCCGTGGCCTTCAGGGTGATGAACGCAGTGTAAATTTTAATGCCCTTCAGTACCGAACTGTTCGGGATATGGAGCTTGGCCTTGGCCTGGCCACCGGCGTCCAGGATACCTGCGTATTTCTCAAAGATCGACGGCACCGTACCGCCCGTGCTCAGGACCAGGAGGTCGTCCGGCGAGAGCTCGAGCTTCCGGGTGTCGATGGGGATGGGGCCGTTACCGAAGGAGCTACCCATCTGGTAGGGAAGCCCGGCGTCGGCGGTGGACGCCAGCGCGAAGTCGATGGCTGTGCCCGGCGCACCAGAGCCCGTACCCGTGAGGTCGGTCGAGATGGCCGGCACATAATAGATGGTTCCGTTCCAGACCCGCGGGGAGAAGACCGTGCCGGTGAAGAATCCGGCGCGCACCAGCCCGAGCTGCAGGGCGATGTCGGCATTCGCGTACTTCTGGTTGCTCCCGGTGCCGTTGGTGTAGGCCATGCTGGCGCCGGTGTAGTGGATCCCGATGCCGTAGGATTTGTTCTTCAGGACGAAGTCGGTGACGTCCACCGGTGTGGGATTGTTTCGTCCCTGGCCCTTCCCACTGCCTGTGCTGACCTTCGTCCAGGCCGAGGGGGTACCGTCCTTGCCCACATAGGTGTTCGGCGTCGTGTAGACATCGATCGTGAAGGCTGTGTTCACGGCCGAGGAGATGTTCACGTCGAGGGACGTGATACGAATACCCGCCGGGAGGAGGATATTGGCGTCGTACATGTTCACCCAGTTCGTGGAGCCGCCGTTGTTCGAGGCGAACGTGGTGGTAATGGAGCGGGTCTGGGCGGTGACCAGACCGGCCAGAACGAGAAACGAAATCGCGAATACTGCCTTACGCATGGTACAACTCCTTGAATAGACCTCCACGTTTGGATGAGACAAGACCCGTGGTCTCGAATTGCGATGCAATGATCCCTGAACTCCCAGAAACCGATTCTGGACGTCCTTCATGTCCCACGATGTGCGGATTCATACTACAAACGTGATTTAATGCTACCATCGTAGCGCGAGGGCCAGCGTGGGTCAAGGAGTTCACCTATGATCAGGGGAAAGAGCAACTTCCCCCTGTGGCTCTGATTGGCTTCAGAAGAGGCTCTGCTGGGAATACGCGGGTTTTGGTACCAGGTCGCCACCGCACAGGCAGGTGTAGGTGCCTCGGCGGCGGACCTCGCGTCGGGTTTGCACCGGACCGAGGTCCACGATCTTGTTGCATCGGAGACAGACCCACCGGCTGCCGGGCCGGGGCTTCCTCTCGAGCCCCTCCACATCCATGTCGTGGCACCGCTCGGGAGCATGGCCCATTCGCCGCATGATCGATTTCCACTGCTCGCCGTGATCGCACACCCGGCCACCGTACCGGGCCCGTACCACCGCGTGGGAAAGTTCATGCGCCAGGGTGGGGATCAAGGCCTCCGGCTGGCGTTTCAGGAGAAGGTTCGGATTGAGTTCGATGAAAAACCGGGCGGGAACATGGTCGCGGCGGATGCGCCGGTAGGAACAGGCGCCGGCCCGGGTGCGCATGCGGGTGTTGAACCGGATCTCGATGCGCTCCCGCAGGCCGTTCGCCTCGACCCGGGCGAGGAGCTCCCGGACTTTTTCTTTCAGGGTCTCCATGTCCCCGGGAATTGCGTCATCCATCGTCGCACCATTCCTCAGGTCACGGCCTCGAAGGCTTTCCGGAACACCTCGGCCAGGGGCACGGGCTTCTTGTCTTCTCCCACGGTCACCATGGAGGTGTAACCTTCGGCCAGCAGAACAGGCTCTTCCCCCTTTCGGGTACGGTATACACGACATCCGATCCTGAATCCCGCCTTGCGCACCTCGGCCACGAAGGAGTGTATCTCCAGCGGATCGTCGAACTCGGCGGAGGCATGAAACTCCGCGTGGGTCTCGGCGATGGGCAGGCGCCAGTCATACGGGAGCCCCAGCTCCCGGAACAGCTCGATCCGGCCCACCTCGAAATAGACGAAGAAGTTGTTGTAGTAGACGATACCGGCGGCGTCGGTCTCGGCGTAGCGCACGCGGGTGCAGGTCTTGAAGATCTTCGTGGCCATGGTCGTTTCTCCAGCGTCGCATGAACGTCAGCATTCTACAGATACAGCACCGGTGTGCACAGCACTATCGTGAAAGGAAGCTCCGTCTTGCATTCGGTTTTGCTAAACGTAGAGTAGTCACCATACCTCCTGAATGAAAAGGCGTGACGATGAACTCCAGGTCAGCTCTTCTTACCGTAGTGGTTCTGGTGATGATCTTGGCCCTGCCGGCCGAGGCACAGGTCGCAAGGTCCGGTTCTCCGGTCACCTTCGGCTCCCTTCTCGACGACATGACCGATCTGGCGAGGCTGGCGCGTCTGCCCGAGCCGGCGTACAAGACGGTCCAGTTCTCCAGTTATGACCGGCGTTCGATCTCCCCCGACGCTCCGGGGTGGTTCAATAACGCCGACGGTTTCGGCCGCGAGCCCGTGCCGGGCTTCCTCGAGGTTCTCGAGAAGCCCGAGAAGAAGGGCAATGGGCTCTACCTCCTGGCGGACGTGAAGGGTCCGGGCGCCGTCGTGCGCGGCTGGTCCGCCGGCATGGGGGGCACCCTGAAGGTCCATCTCGACGGCGCCGAGACGCCCGTATTCGAGGGCTCCGGCTACGACTTCCTGGCCCGGAAGTCGAGGTATTTCCTGGCCCGGGCGGGGGTTGACCTCGGCTGCGGGGACGCGTTCTGCCAGCAGGATGCAGACTACATGCCCCTGCCGTTCGGGAAGTCGCTGCGTGTGACCTGGAATGGGCCCCTGAAGGCGCTTCACTTCTATCACCTGGAGGTGCGTCTCTACGGGAAAGAGATCGAGGTGAAGACCTTCGATCCCCGGAAGGACTTCGCCGCGTACGGGAAGAGCCTCCGCCGGGCCGTGCAGCGTCTCACGCAGCGCCTCTACCATCATCCGGGCACGGAGCATGAGAAGGAAGCAGACCTGGCTTCCGGGAGAGCCTGGAAGTGGGAGCTCGGTTCGATCCATGAAAGTGGGAACGCACTCACGGAGTTCAGGATTCGCCTCGAGGCCGTCGACCTCCGGAAGGCTTTGCGGGGCACGCTCCTCAGGATCGCCTTCGACGGCGCGAGCCGGGCCCAGGTGGATGCGCCGGTGGGGGACTTCTTCGGATCCGGGCCCGGAGTGAATCCGATCTACAGCCTGCCCATGCGCGTGGGGCCCGCAGGCACCATGACCTGCTCCTTTGTCATGCCGTACCGCAAGGAGGCGGTGATCCGCCTCCTCAATTCCACGAAGCAACGCGTGAAGGTTCATGCGGCCGTGAAAATCGCTCCCTGGAACTGGGACGACCGATCCCTCTACTTCCGGGCCCGGTGGCGCACCGACAACGACCTGGACCTCGAGTCCGGCACCCTGGACCTGCCCTTCCTGCTGGTGCGGGGCGCGGGGCGGCTGGTGGGTATCGCCGTCATGCTGGTGAATCCGTCGCCGTGCGCCACGCCGTACGGCAGCTGGTGGGGCGAGGGGGACGAGAAGGTCTTCGTGGACGGCGAGGCCGCGCCCTCCTTCTTCGGCACGGGATCCGAGGACTACTTCAACTACTCCTGGAGCCGCCCGGACCTCTTCGACCACCCCTACTGCGGCCAGCCTCTGGATTCCGGGCCGGGAAACCTGGGATACGTGTCCAACCACCGCTGGCACATCCTCGATGACATCCCCTTCCAGAACCATCTGGCGTTCTACATGGAGCTCAAGCCCCACCGCCCCTTCCCCGGTCTGTGCTACAGCCGCATCGCTTACCATTACACCCGGCCCGGCGCCGTGGACGATCACCGGCGCGTCCAGATGTCCGAGCTCCGGGTGCCCGACCTGAGGTCCATGGAGCCCAGACCCATCATGGGTGTCTACAATGCCGTCTTCAACCACTTCGAGTCGCTGCCCGGACAGGCCACGCCGGCGACGCCGGGCGTGGTGACCCTCGAGGACGTGCAGCCGGGCGCCTCCCGCGGCCGTCTGGTCACCTGGTCGGCGAAAAAGGGGGACTGCCTCGGGTATACCCTGTCCGTGAAGGAGGCGGGAAAGTACGCCTTCAATATCGTGGCGGCCCACTGGCCGGAGTCTCGCTCGCTCCGCATCCTCCTGAATGGCCGGCCCCTGGTGGTGGGGAGCCTGGGCGGCGCAATGGAGGGGAAACAGGGGGAGGAGATCCTGGTGCTGAGAAGTGCGCACGCCCGGAGGCTCCTCAGCACCGCCTTCAGGCCGGTGGACCTGAAGGCGGGCGACCACCACCTCGTGGTCGAGTGCGTGGAGTCGGGACGCTTCGGTTTCGACTACCTCTGGATCCGGAAACAGTAGGGGGAAATCGGGTATGCGCCCCATCGAGTGTTTTCTCGTCCTGGTCCTGGTGGCACTGGGATCTGCGGCTGTAGCGCAGAAGGAGATTTCCATCAACCGGGACAACATCGTGATCAGGCAGTCGGTGCGCATCAAGCCGGGCCGGTATCGCGTCGCGGACCAGGACGAGAACGGGGTCCTGCGCATCAGGGCGGATGACGTGGTCGTCGACTTCCAGGGGGCCGAGCTGATCGCGATGAAACTCGATGGGGCCGCCCTCGACAAGGCCCTGGGCGTGGGCGTCTCCGTGGAGGGCGCGCGCAATGTGACCCTTTGCAATGCTCGCGTTCACGGCTATTTTATCAACATCCAGGCCAGGGGCGCTCACGGGCTCCGCCTCGAGAATTGCAGAGCGGACCTCAGCCGGGCCCACCGCATTGCCCGGGGCGGGCAACCCGTGAACACCTGGCTGCACCTGCGCTCGCTGGAGGCGTGGCGGAGCTACGGCGCCGGGTTCTGGATCGAGAGGTGCAACAACAGCGTCATCCGGGGCTGCCGGGCCTGCCGGGCCCAGAACGGCCTCCTGGTGGTCTACTCGTCTTCGTGCAGGGTGACGGGCTGTGACTTCTCGTTCAACTCCGGGTGGGGCCTCGGCCTGTGGGGCGCCAGCCGGAATGTGGTGGCGTGGAACCACATCGACTTCGTCAACCGCCCCTGGGGCGGCGGCTGGGGCGGGGACTCGGCGGGCCTGGTGGTGGTGAACGACTCCCACGAGAACTTCATCGTGGGCAACTCGCTGACCCACGGGGGCGACGGCTTCTTCCTCACCGACCGCGTCAACGGCGGCATCAACGGCAAGGAGAAGACCACGAACATCCAGGGCAGCTGTGACCGCAACATCATCGCGCGAAACGACGGCTCCTGGTCGCCGTGCAATGCCTTCGAGGGCACTTTCTCCAGGGGGAACGTCTACTTCGAGAACATCGCCAGCGACTCGCGCTACGGATTCTGGCTCGGCTACTCCAACGATTCACTGCTTCTCGGAAATGAAATCGTCGGAAACAAGGTCGACGGCATCGCCATCGAGCACGGATCGGGTACGCGCGTGGAGAGAAACACCTTCTGCGGCATGGGCCAGTCGGCCGTGGCGCTCTGGTCCAGCGACAACTGGCTGAACGACCTTCACCCCTCCCGGGACATTGAAATCCGCAACAACCGGATCACGGACTGCCGGCGCGCCTTTCACCTGAAATTCTCAACGGAGGTTTCCGCCGGCAACAACGAGATCACCAACGCACCGGGCGCCGATTTCGATTTCGTCACTCGCCCGCCTGCAAGGGCGCTCGAGAAATTCAAGGCCTCCAAGGACCACGTGCGCCTCCAGGAGATCCTCGCCGCCCGTCCGAAGGACTTCACTTTTTTCCGCGATCAGAAGGGTCCCAGGGGCATCGACTGGATCCGGGTGAATGAATTCAGCCCGCGGGACTTCCGGGGAGGCGTCGTGGCCTGGCGAAAGAAGGATTCTTGCACCCTCGAGGTCTTCCCCATGGTGTCAGCCGACCTCGAGTTCAAGAAACCCGGATGGATCACCGTGGAGAAGGACGGCGGCGCCGGTACGTGGATCGTGACTGCGCAGCCCGCCAAGGGGCCCGGCGAGATCAGGGGCTATTCCATCGAGGTCCGTCAGGAAGGCGGGAGGAAGACCCAGGTGCTCACGGGTTCATTCAACACGGCGCAGTGGGACGTCCGCTGGTATCGCTGGGACCGGCCGAAGAAGCTGGCCTACGGGGACAGGGCCGCCTGGAAGCGGCTGTTCAGATCCAAACCCATCCACACCCAGACCACCCGTGGGTTGAGCAAGGCGCTGTGGGCACGGGATTTTCCCGATGGCGTGCCGCGGGGCTACTTCGCCCTCGTCGCCCGGTCCCGGATCCGACTTCCCGGCGGTCGCTACCGCCTTTCCACGCTTTCGGACGACGGCATCCGGGTCTTCCTCAACGGCAAGGAGGTGATCTCGCGGTGGAACCACCACGGCCCGACGCCGGATAGCACCGAGGTCAAAATCCGGCGCGGCGTGCATGAGTTCATCATCCACTACTGCCAGCAGACAGGCGCTTCGGCGCTGGAATTCGGGTGGACCCGAGTGGACCGATAGGACAGAAATAGCGATTTCCTGCCCGATCCCGTACAATCTGGAACTTTCCGGCCCGGCCAGCATCTTGTGGCGGCCGATTTCCAGAGGTTCCCGGATCGTTCCCTGCCATGAACCATCGCCGGAGGCTTTTCATGCGTCTCAATATCATCCTGTCAATCCTGACCTGTCAGCTCCTCCCCCTCTGTCTCCTCGAGGCCCAGACCGGCCTCGCCGAGGACGCCCGCGTGGCCGTGGTCACCGACCGCCAGGGCACCGCCCTGGTCCGGCCCGTGGGCCGGGAGCGGTGGACGCCCGTGGGCCCGCGCACCGTGCTGTTGCCCGGGGACCAGGTGCGCACCCCGGTCCGGGGCGCCAACGCCGTGGAGATGCGGCTGAAGGGCGGCGGCGGCCTGGTCCTCGGCCCCGGCGGCCTCATCGAGGTCCCCTCGGTCGGCGCCGTGCGCCTCTACCGCGGAGACCTGGAGGTGAAGGGAAGCGGCAAGCGCAGTGTGGCCCTCACCGGGCCGGGCGATTTCCGCCGGGACGTGAAGGAGACCGTCGTCCTCAGGAGCCGGGGCCGCGCCACGGAGGTCCTGGCCGAACCGCCCCGGTGGCTGACGGGATATCGCGCCTCCACCACCGACGAGTGGATGGGGTCGCTCATCGCCAGCGTGGACGGCCGCGACGTGCCCCTCTCGGTCGGATACCACAAGGTAATAGCGGAGATCCGCGACCAGATCGCCCGCACCACCATCGAGCAGTCCTTCCGGAACGCCACCGACGCCACCTTGGAAGGCGTCTTTTACTTCCCGCTCCCGCCCGATGCCTCCATCAGCGGATTCGGCATGTGGATCGGCGGCGAACTGGTCGAGGCCGACATCGTTGAGAAGCAGAAGGCCCGGCGCATCTACGAGGACATCCTCCGCCGGAAGAAGGACCCGGGACTGCTGGAGTGGTCGGGTGGAAACCTGTTCAAGGCGCGGGTCTTTCCCATCCTGCCCCATTCCGAGAAGCGCATCCGCATCCGCTACACCCAGGTGCTGCCGCTGGAGGGCTCCACGCTGCGCTACCGGTACGGCCTGCGGAGCGAGCTCCTCCGGACCCGGCCCTTGCGCGAGCTCGGCATCCACGTCATCGTGTCCTCTGCCATGCCCATCCGGTCCGTGACCTCGGCCACCCACGAGGTGCGCATCCGGAAGACGGTGCACGCGGCCTCGGCCGAGTTCTCCGCCGAAGAATACTCACCCGACCGCGACTTCGAGCTGGCCGTGGAGCTGGACCGGAGCCAGCCCCTCACCGTGGTGCCCCATCGCCGGGCTGATGACGGCTACTTCATGCTGCTGCTGAATCCGCCCGGCGAGGGCGGCGGTGCCTGGCAGCGCGACCTTCTGCCCGAGGCGGGGGCTCTGGAAGTGCTCCTCATCGCCGACACCTCCGGGTCCATGGACCCGGCCGCCCGTGAGGCCCAGGCCGCCTTTGTCGGCGCCCTCCTGGCCCAGCTCGGCCCCGATGATCGCTTTCGGCTCATGACCGCCGACGTCGGCGTGAAGTGGTTCCGGGAAGAGGCCATGGCGGCCGGCGAGGAGACGGTCCGTGAGGCTCTCTCCTTTCTGGACGGGCGCAGGTCCCTCGGCTGGTCGGACCTGGATCAGGCGTTCAGGGAGGCCCTGAAGAAGGCCGGCCCTGGCACCCGGGTCGTCTACGTGGGCGACGGCATCGGCACCACCGGCGACGCCGACCCCGTGGCCCTGGCCACGAGACTGAAGAACCTGGCTCGTGATACTGAGGCGGTCTGCCATGCGGTGTCGGTGTCGTCCACCTTCGAGCGCGGCGTCCTCGAGGCCGTGGCCGCCATGGGCGGGGGGTCCGTGCGGTCGGCCGGCGAGGATCCGACCGGAGCCGCGTTTCGCATCCTGAAGGAGGCGGCCACCCCCGCAATCCGCAACCTGAAGGTCTCCTTCGAGGACATCCGTACGGCCCGGGCCTACCCGGAGGTGCTGCCCAACCTGGCGGCCGGCACCCAGCAGGTGGTGCTTGGACGGTTCCTCCCCACGGGCGGCCGGCAGGCGGGGAAGGTGGTGGTCACCGGCACCCGGGACGGCAAGGCCGTGAAGTTCTCCGCCGACCTCGTCCTCGAGGAAGGCGAGGCCGGCAACAGCTTCCTCCCGCGGCTCTGGGCCCGCCGCCACATCGACGCCCTCCTGCAGGAGGGCCGGAGCAAGGCGGTCCAGGAAGAGATCGTCCGTTTCAGCGAGGCCTTCGGCATCATGACCCCCTTCACCTCGTTTCTGGTGCTGGAGAACGACGCCGACCGGGAGCGCTACGGCGTGGAGCGCCGGGTCAAGATGCGGGACGGCGAGCGCTTCTTCGCCGAGGGCCGGGACGCGGCGTCCACCGCCCTGCTCCGCGAGCAGATGAAGGTGGCGCGCACCTGGCGGCTGAACCTGAGAAAGCGCATGCTGCGCGAGATCGCCACCCTGGGCACGCATCTGGTCCCGGCCGCCGTGGGCTGGGGCGAGTTGCGGGACTATGACGTCGAGATCGCCCAGGGCGCCTACCTTTTCGGTGGCCTGGCGAAGTCTGATTCCAGCGAGTTCTTTCTGGGGGCCGATCGGGCCGCGAATCGCCGGGCCGGATACGAATCCGACAAGGGGAAGAAGGCCGGGGATTGGTCCGTCGATTCCCTGAGAGCGCCGGAAGAAGCGGGGGACGAGCTGCTGGACGACGGCGAGGAGGTCCTGGAGGAGGAGCTCGAGGTCGAGAGGAAATCCCTGAAGCGGGAGGACCGATTCGATCCCGCCGCACCCGAGCCGGAAGCCTCCCTGGAAGAGCCGCTGGCACGGCGCAGCCTGTCGCGAAAGGCCTTACACGAGACGCGTGGCGGGGTCAGGTACAACGAGGCTCTCGGCCTCGGCGGCGGCGCAGGAGGCTACTTCAGGGGGAGGCCCAGAGGGGGCCCGAGGCGTCGCCCGGCCCCCCCGTCTTTCAATGAATGGCGGTTCCCCGGTTTGCCCCCGGCACCGAAACCCGCACCGGACCTCACGGATCCACCGAAATGGCCCGCAACGGTGCTGGCACTCCTGAAGAGCCTGAACCGGCGGGACAAGCTCGCGGCCTCGAAGGCGGGCATCGAGGTCGAACAGGCGGGCGGGGCAATCCATCCGCCCTCGGGTCGGCGCATCGAATTCACCCGGGCGCGTGGCCTCTACGGGGCTTCCGGCTGGTTCCTCCGCACATGCGGCGGAGTCACGGAGCCCGTCGATCAGTGGGTCGCCGGCGGCAAGCGCGGGGTGCTGTCGGCGGCCTTGCGCCTCGGCCGTCTGCGCGATGCCGAGACCACGGACCGGGCGGACTGGCGCTTTCCGCTTCACGATCACTCCATGACGGACCTGGTGCGCACCTACCGGAAGTGGGCGGCCAAGGTCGAGAAGCGGGAGGGAGACGTGGCCGTGGTGGTGCTCACCGCGCCCGGGCTCGGCAAGGCGGCAATGCGCTTCACCCTGGACATCCAGAAGCGCGTGGTCGTGGAACTGGCCGTTATCAATCAGGGCAGGATCACCCGCACCACGCGATACTCCGATTTCGTCCAGGCCGGCGGCATGTGGTGGGCCACGCGCATCGCCTTCCTGGACGACAAGAGCCGCGAAACGAGTCGGTTCCGCCTCGAGGTGAAGGCGCTGGAGCCGGAAGCGTTCGCCGCCGCCCTCTCCCGGGCCGTATCCGGCCACGAGGACGTGATCTTCCTCGGCATGAAGGATCCTGACCTGGCCCAAGCCAAGCAGGCCGTCCACGAGAAGAAGGGCACGTTTGCCCACCACTTCCGCATGGCGGCCCATTTCGCCGCTTCCGGTCAGTGGGACCGGGCCTGGACCGCCTGGGACCAGGCCGCGTCCAGGGTGTCCGGCAAGCCCGGGGCGCGATGGCTCTCAGCGGCGCTGATGAAACGAAGCCGGCGCGGCGAGGACCTGAAGAAGCTGCTCCACCGCCTGGCGCGGGAATGCGCGGATCCCAAAGGCCACGACTTCACCACCGACTTCCGTACGGACTACATCCTCTCCCTGGCCCATCCGGTCTTCCAGGTGAACGAGAAGCTCACGCTCCTCGAGGTGCTCAGGCCGGCGTTCGGCCGCCTGGCGGAGGACAAGGACTGGCGGACCACTCGGTTCGAGCGCAAGCGGGCGCAGTGGCTCGAACAGGCCGGCTTGAGCGAAGAGGCCCGGGAGATCTACAGGAAAATCGCCGCGGCCCGGCCCTTCGACATCCAGGCGGTCCTGGACCACGTGAATGCGCTGCACGTCGCCGGCTACCTCGAGGAGGCCGTCCGGATCCTGGAGGCAAAGCTCAAGGCCCTGGACAAATGGATCGGGTACGAGACCGACCAGCTGACCGAACGCCTCACCACCCTGCTCTGGGGGCGGCGCGACCTGAAGAAGCTCTCGGTCGTCCTCGAGGCCTGGATCGCCCGGAGCTCCCGCCAGGAAACGCCCTACCGGCGATACCTCTCGGTGCTGCTGTTCCGGGACAGGATCGAGGCGGCAGACGCCTGGGCCGATGCGCAGCTGAAGGCCGAGGTCGTTCCACCAGTGACTCCGGAGTTCCGTGCCCGTCTCGGCGCCGCCATCAACTATGCCCTCGGCCACGGCTGGAACTTCCACTACAACCGTATCGAGGAGAGGTGGCTCACGCCCCTGGCTGGCCTGGCTCGACGGCTGCTCCGCGCTGATGATCCGGTGTGGCACCACGTCCATCGCATCACCAGCGACTGGCGTTTCCGGCGCAGCGATGCGTACGCCGAGCTGAGGAAACACCTGCTCGCAGACCTGGATGCTCCCGAGGCCATAGAGACCATGGATCTCGGCCGCCTCGGACACTACCTGATTCAGCTTCCATGGGGCCGGAACCAGGTGGACGCCAAGATCTGGCGTCGCACCGTGGACCGCCTGCGAGCGCGCTGGCAGAAATCCACCGTGGACTACGAGCGGCGGACCCTGGCCGCCCATGTTCTGAAGCTTCTCGACAACCACGGCGAAAAAGCCGAGGCTGCGGATTTCCTTCGTGTCCGACTGGCCGCGGCCGGTGACGACACCCGGCCCGGGCTTGCCGGCCTCCTCCTGCAGCGGCTTCTCGGATTGAAGTGGACCCGGGCCGTGGAGGACGAGATCATCGGTCTGGTCGAGCAGCTCCAGCCGAAGAAGGCCGAGGAGTCCACGCGCCGCTTCATCGCCGCCGCGGCTGTCCGGCGCATTGCGGACGGCCTCTACAAGATGCGGTACAGACACCTTCTCGGCGAAGCCAAGGAATACGAGAAGCTTTCCCGCAAGGCATTGAATGTGAAGAAACGCCAGGCCGCCGACGGAGCGCGCGCCGGCCTCATCGACCGTTTCGCTGCGGCTCGCGACGGCGCGAAGTGGGGCAAGGTGTGGTACGAGGTGGAGCGCATCGGCTTCATGGCCAGACTCCGCCGCGATCTCAGGGCCGCGGACGCCGAGGCCCGCGAGGTCTTCTTCGCCACGCCCGCCCGTTCCTCCCGGCCCCTCGATTCCGTGCTGCGCGAGCGCTGCGCGTTCGTCATGGCCTACTGCGCCACGCGGCGCAAGGCGCCCGACGGGCTGGCGGCCGCGGCCGTCAAGGTCTTCGCGAACCTTGTTGCCGAAGCATCCCAGGAGAAGGCCGAGAAGGTGCCGGTCCGGACCATCAACTGGCGCCACCACCTCTTCCGTCTCCTCGTGGCCCTGGACCGGCCGGAAGCGCTCCGGAAGGTCCTCGAGGCCTGGATCGTGCCGGCCAAGGTGGAGAGCCGCTGGCGTATCGCCCTCGGGTACCTCCGGGCCGAGACCGGCCAACTCGAGGAGGCCGCGGCCGCCTTCGAATCCGTGGCGCGCATGGATGAGCTCAAATCGGCCGAGCACAAGGCCCTGGCCGGCTGGTACCTGGTGCTGAACCGGGATGCGGACCGGGAAAAGGCCTTACTCAACCGCTACAAGGTCATGCCCGAGCACCAGCTCTCCAGCAAGCTCTACGCCAGTGGCCGCCGGATTTCCCGGCGCGGCGGGGGTGTGCCGGAATCCCTGGACCCGGACACTCTCCGTGTGATGCGGGCGCTGCTCTCCAAGGCGAGCCATCCGGCCAACTACATCTGGCAGATCAACCGGCACTACCTGGCCGTGAAAGATTTCCGGCTCCTGGAGTGCCTGGCCGACGGCGTTATCGGCCACACGGCCTCCGGGGTGTATCCGTTCCTGGAACGGGTGGGCCAGATCATCCGCAACGTCCACGAGGAAGCCACCTGCGATGAACTCGTCGAGAGAATCGGCGCGCTTTCCGAGGCCGCCAAGAGCGACCTGGACCGCCGGGCGCTGAAGCTCCTCGTCTCCCTGGTGGAGCGGCGGGCCGCGGAGGTGTTGAACCAGCCGGGGCCCCACGCGGAACGGGGCCTGACGGCCATGTGCGCGGCCTTCAAGGGATCCTGGGGCAAGGGCGAACGCCGCCTCATGGCGAAATTCCTGGCGTCCCTCGGTAGGATTCCGCAGCCGGCCTTCAAGGCCGAGCAGCTGCGTCAGTTGCGCGGGCTCTATCGCCAGGAGACGCCGGGCACCGCCGACTGCATGGCGATCGCGCGCTTTCTCTTCTCCACCGAGTGGACCTACCGCCGGTTCGACGCGGCCATCGACGGCCTCACCTCGGCTCTCGAGGATTACCGGAAAGCTCACGGAGGCGTGGTGCCGAACCCGGCGAGAGACGGCCTGGGCACCCTCATCAGCTGGCTCGAGAAGCGCAACCGGTTCGCCCACGCCGAGGCGATCCTCGTGCCGGAGCTGGAGGCGCAGAAGACCCGGTCCCACAGGAACTGGCTCCGGCAGCGCCTGTTCCAGGTCTACGTCAACTGTCTGGGCGAGGGCGCGGTCTCCCTCGGGAAAGGCGTCGAGCTCTACCGGGCAGCCAGGCAGCGCATGGAGGTCTCGCTGTGGCGCGACGGTCCGGATCAGATCCGGGCCACGCTGGCGAAGTATTGCTCGCTTCACAGCAGGGCGTCGAAGTCCGTCGGCATCCGGACCGCGGGGCCGGACCTGGTGCGCTTTGCCAAGGAGAAGCTGCCCGAGCTGATCACCCTCGCCCACACAGAGGGTCCCCGCCTGGTCAACACGGTGGCGAACACGGTGACTGATCTCATGGGACCGTGGGCCGGACTGCGGGTGCTCCTGGACCGCATCGAGGCCGAGCCGCGGTGGTACGCCCGGATCGGCCGGGGGGGCTGGAGTCAATACGCGTGGAACTTCGCCCGGTGGCGGAGGGATGCGAGGGATCTCAGAGACCTGGAGCCCAGGCTCCTGCGCGTGGTGCTGCAGGAGATCGAGCGGGATCTTCTCAGCCTGCAGTCGCGCAACCGGAGTATCTACCAGATCAACAACAAGTACTTCTGGGCCTCAAAGAAGGAGGAGTTCGCGGCTGTCGCGAGCCGCGTCATCGAGCTGAATCCGGATTCCCCGGCCCGGCTCAAGTACGCCGCCGAGTACCTCTGGCACGGCCTCCGGCTGCGGCGTCGGGCCATCGGTGTGCTTCAGGAGGCCGAGACCCGCGGCCGGCTCCGGGAGGGCGGCCGCCATGTCCTCGTCACCTGGCTCTTCCACGTACGCCGCTACGCCGAGTCCCTCCCCCTGCTGGAAAAGCTCACGGCAGTGCGGCCGGATCGCCTGGATTACCGCACCCGGATGATCCGCGCCCTCCACGAGACGGGCGGAGACCCGGCGGCGCGCGCCTACCTCGAGGAGACGAAGAAGCGGTTCAAGGCGTTGAAGCTGTGGAATGAAAACACCATCGCCAGCCTCGCAGAGACGGCGAGAAAGTGCAAGTTTCACGAGGAGAGCGTGGTGCTCTACGAGGAGGTGATCCCCCTGCACCAGCGCACGCACCGCAACCGCGGTGTGGGCGGCGGCGCCCTCTCCAGGTACTACGGCCGGCTGGCCCAGGCGTATGCGGCCCTCGGCCGGGCTGAAAAGGCCGTGGACGCTGCATCGGCGGCGGTGGTGGCGTGGGGCCCCACCAGCCGGAATCGCCATCAGGCGCTCAGGGCGCTGAGAAGGGTGGTGGAGACCATCGGAGATCTGGACGGCTACGTGGTCCGCATGGACGGGAAGGTGAAGAAGACGGGCCTGGACGCGCCGGTCATCCGCAAGACCCTCGGCCTGGTCTACCTGGCCCGGAAGCTGCCCCAAAAGGCCATCGCCCAGCTCGAAATCGCCCGGGCGCTCCAGCCGAACGACACCGAGACCCACAAGGCCCTGGTCCGGGCGTTCGATGTCGCGGGCGACGGGGGCGGAGCCTGCGTCGCGCTGTTTGACTCCATCGCCTTGGCGCCGATGAACCTGGACCTCTATCCGGATCTCGGCAAGCGTCTGAAAGCACTCGGCCAGGTGGAAGCCGCCGAGCGGGCCTGGACCACGCTGGTGGAAGTGAAGCCCAACGAGGCCGCCGGCCACCGCAAGCTGGCCGAGCACCGTAACGGGCAGAAGCGCTACCGGGATGCGGTGGTGCAGTGGCGGCAGGTGGTCCGCTGCCGGGCCGAGGAGCCGGACGGCTGGCTCGGCCTCGCCCGGGCCCAGATCCGGGCCGGGGACCTCGAGGAGGCGCGCAAGGCCGTGGACCATCTCCTCGAGACTACGTGGGAGAAGCGTTTCGGGGACGTCAAGGCCAAGGCGGCGAAGCTCCTCGAGGAGGTGAACCGGTCACGGTGATCGTCAATCCCCGGAGGCCGTCAAAGGCCCTCGTCCTCGACGCCTATCTGTCCTGACGGAAGACGTTCATGGGAAGAAATGGAAAACCTCCCGCGCCTTTCTTTTTTCAGGGGTTGTGTTTTAATCCGGTTTGATACCGTGAACCATCCCCCTGGAAGAAGGATAGCGAGGCCCCGTGGCGCCTGCACCGACAAATTTGGCCTTCGTGACCGGCAAAAGAAACGTCGCCTGGGTACTTCTCGTCTTCCTGTTGGCGGCCGCGGTCCGGTGCCCGTGTCCGGAGCTGACCTGGTTCACCCTGGACCAGGCTCGAGACGTCACCCAGGCCCGAACCATCCTGTCCGGCACCCTCGTTCTCGAGGGGCCTGCCGTCGGTCAGACCGGCATGCGTCTGGGCCCGCTCTATTATTACGTGGTGGCATTCGGCCTGTGCCTGAGAGACAGCCCGGTGGACGCCGTGTTCTTGCTGGCGCTGCTCAATGCCGCGGGCGTGGCCGGCTTCTTCGTCCTCTTTCGACGGATGGTGGGGCAAAAGACGGCGATTCTGGCCGGGCTGATCCTGGCGCTGCATCCCCTTTGCGTGATCCACGGGCGTGCCTTGTGGAATCCCGCCCTGATCCTGCCGACCACGGCTCTCTACTTTCACGGGCTCTGGCTCTGGGCGAAGGAGCACAGAGCCGGCGCCGCCGGCTGGCTTCTGGTCGGTGCCGCGCTCATGCTCCAGGCGCATCTCACCACGGCCATTCTGCTTCCGCTGGCCCTCATCGGACTCTTCAGGCGCGCTCCTCTCCGCGGCCCCGGAGTGGTGGTGGGGGGACTCCTCTGTCTGGTTTTTACCGTGCCCTGGGTTTGGCAGGCCCTCGCCCGGTTCTTCTCCGAAACCGGAGACCTCGACCGGGTCTCGGCTCTGTTCCGGTCGCCGGAGACCACGCCACCGGCGCCGTATTGGGTGGGGTTGTTCCGTGCCTTGACCGTGGAGTCGATTCTCGCCGTGAGGACGCTGTTCGGGGGGAGCGGGTGGAGCAGCATTGTCCAGGCGGGCGGCTACCTGTTCTCCGGGCTGATGGGCCTGGGCGCGATTGCGTTTCTGGCCGGCCGAGGCGACCGGCGTCTTCACGCTCTTGTGGTCCTTCCGGCCCTTCTGCTCCCCGCCGTGGTTCTGCTCCTGATGCGACAATTCTCCTACTACTATTACCTGGAGTGCGCGTTTCCCTTTCGAGCTCTTCTCGTAGCCTCGGGTACCTTCTACCTGGCTCGACGCATGCCTGTCTGGATTCCTGGGGGGCTCCTCGCACTGGGGCTCGGTGTGGGTTTCGTACACCTTCTGGGCGGCTTGTGGCTGGACGCCCGCACCGGGATTCTGAGGGGGCATCTTGAGTCCCTGGATCTTCGATCCGACCGGGAGGTGAGCCCGATTCCCAACCTCTTTCCCACCCTTGGTTCCAAGAAACGCGTGGGAGAGGCTCTCTATCGCCGCCTCCACATCACTCCGGAGCGGTTGAATACCCTTGGGAGGGGCCCCTGGTGGCCGGCGTTTGTGGATGACCGAGGCTTCTGGATCCTGGAGGCCGCCGGGGACGGCAGTGCAGATCCGTTCGTCCTCCGGCCGGGAATCCATCTCTTCATCGCCCACGACCGGGACCCGTTCCCCGCGCCCCACGATCCTTCCTCCGGCGAAATCGTCCGGGCCGGATCGTTCACCCTCATTCCCTTCAGGACCGGGATCGATTCCAGGAAGCTGGAGCTCTGCGTGTTCCAGAAGGGCGGGGAAGGAATGTGGGTCCCCTTCTCCACGGAGTCACTTCCATTCGTGAATTCGGATCCCGACCGGGTCAGGTGGCCTGGTGCCGAAGTAGAGATCCGGGCATCCCTGGTCGTGGAGATCCCGTCCCCCCGGCGCATCGTCCTCTATTTCCTCACGACCCTGGGTGCCGAGGTGACCGGCATGACCGTGAACGGCAAGCCCCTTGCCCGCACCTTCCTGTTCGAGCGCCTCGGATGGTGTCTCAGCGGATACCGGTGGGAGCCTCCGTTGCCCGGACGCCACGAAGTCCAGGTCTCTCTCCGGAGTCCTGATGACCGTAAAGCGCCGATATATTTCGAGCTCTTCGATGTCCGAACCGAGCCGGACCGGTAACAGCGCGGTACCGGCCTGCGGATCCCAAGGGCGGGAGAGTCATCCACCACCCGCATAGCGGGTGGCTTGAGGAAGCCCCCTCGAAGGGGGCTCCCGGTGCACACCGCCGGGCACACACCGGATTTCATCCGCCTTGAACGAGTCAAATCGGACTCGTTCAGGCCGGATGAAGTGCTTCATGGCGGGTGAATGAGCCTGTTTTGACTCCTTCACCCTTGATGAAATCGGGCAGGAGTTGGGCGCCGGATCGGTGGAACCTCTTCGGGTCCACGCCCAGAGGGCGTGGTATTAGGATCGAATAAACTCAAGAAATCTCTCTGGACGCCTCCGGCCGGAGGGGAATGGAGAGGGTGAACCGTGTCCACTTGCCCACCTCGCTGGCCACCCGGATCTCGGAACCCAGGCGATTTGCGATGTCGTGGACGATGGCCAGCCCGAGGCCCGTGCCCTTGCCCACGGGCTTGCTGGTGTGGAAGAGATCAAAGATCTTGCCGAGTTCTTCATGGGGGATACCGACGCCGTTGTCCTGGATGGAGACCTCGACACAATCCTTCACCCTGGCGGTCTGCAGGGTGATGACTCCCTGAACACCCTTCTTCTCGTCGATGGCGTCGGTGGCGTTCTTGAGCAGGTTCACGAAGATCTGCTGGAGGAGCATGGGATCGGATTCGGGCCGGGGCATTGCCTCCTGGTAATCACGGCAGATGTCGATATCCAGGAGCTTGATTTCCGCCGTCAGGAGGTTGAGGGACTCCTCCAGCAGATCGGTCAGGTCGACCGCAGTGCGGCCTGACCTGGATTTCCGGGCAAAGCCCAGCAAGCTGTGGGTGATGTTGGTGCAGCGCTTGATCTGGAAGCGCATCCTTGTGATGACCTTTTCCAGTATGTCCTTGCTGGCTGATTGCAGATTCTCGACTTCGTCTTCGAGGGTGTCTTCCAACACCCCGGAAATGGTCTCCAACACCGCCAGGGGATTGTTGATCTCGTGGGCCACGCCGGCGGCCATCTTGCCGATGGCGGCCAGGCGCTCGGACCGGACGAGATCGTCCTTCAGTTTCATCCGGGTGGTGATGTCGCGGCAGATTCCCACCACTTCCTTGGGATTTCCACTCGGGTCGTTGACGGTGGTCAGGGAGACGTTGCAGATGGCCTTCTCACCGTCCCGGCGGAGCAATTCCATCTCGTACTGGAGGGCGTGGCCATCGGCGAGGGCTTGGTTGAATAGCTCCTGGAACTCTTCCGGCCTGGAACAGAGTTGGAGCGCTGGAGTACCTGCCACCTCGTCGTGAGAGTGGCCCAGAATCCTTTCTGCTTCGGGATTGACGAAGGTCACCCGGCCTTCGGTGTCAGTCATGAAGATCAGGTCACGGCTGTTTTCCAGAACCTCGTGGAGCTCCATCTGGGTTTCGCTGAGCTCCTCGCTGCGCCGCAGCAGCTGGCGTTCGCTCTCGCGAAGCTCGGTGATGTCCTCGATGAGGCCGAACACCCCGATGGTTTCCTCGTCCTTCCGGACCGGAAACAGGGTGGCGCTGAAGTACATGTCCCGGTCCTGGACGGGCATGACGCCTTCGCCGCGCACCGTCTTTCCGGTCTGAAGGGCGGTTCGCTCCCAGTTCTGGAACTGCCGCGCGGCCTCTTCCGGGAACACGGCAAAGCCGGTCTGGCCGATGACCTCGTTTTCTCGCAGCCCGAGGGTTTCCAGGGCGTGCCTGTTGATGACCCGGAAGCGGAGGTTGACGCCTTTCATGAAAATGAACAGCGGGGCCGTATCGATGAACTGGTTCAGCCGCGCCCGGGTTTCCTTGAGCTTCTCTTCGGTATCCACCCGCTGGGTGATGTCCATCACGGTCTCGACGACGCCGAGGACGTTTCCTTGCTCGTCCCGGATCGGAGCGGCACGCACCGTGGCAAAGTGCTCACCGCCCTCGTCATCCACCCGGCTGACCACCGTGTAGACGTCGCGGCCGGCCTTGAGCGTTTCACTGTGAGGGCATCCACCGACAGCGATGTCGCACCCGGGCCGGGATTTCTGCTCGATGTCGTAGCAGTACTCTCCGATGACGGAGTCCAGGGAAAGGTCATTGGCCTTCAGGAACGTGCGGTTGGCGAGCTCGACATGGTAATCATTGCCGATGACCAGGATCTCGAAGGGTAGGCTGTCCAGGATGTGCTGGAGGCGATTGCGCTCGGCCAGGACGCGTTGCTCGGTCTTGTGGGTGAGGCGCTTGCCCTCCTCGGCCAGCGCGAAGAGGTCCCAGAAGAACTGCGAGGCGTAGTGGTCGATGAAATGAGCGCCGGTGGGAAGGGCGCGGAAGATCTCGTCGCGAATGTCGTTCCGGCCTGTCAGCTCGACCACCAGGTCGATGTCGTCCCTCTCGATCAACTCGTGATAATCGGTGACGACGGTCTCGATGCCAATTTCGCGGGCGTATCGGAGTCCGGGGGCGTCTGGATCGGGGTCGGCCACTCCCATGACCATCAGGCCGAAGCGCTGCGGGTCCGCCTGGATCATGGTCAACAGCTCGTGGCAGGCCCGGCCTCCTCCGACCAGAGCAACGCGTGTTTTACTCCAGATCATACTTCCTGCGTAGCTCTTCGGTGGCATTGATGATTTCTCGAGACGAGCCGCCGCTCTTGATTATCTTGTCGAGCTCCTCCTTGAATCGGGTTGTGAGCTGGGCTTCTTTGTGCTCGTAGGCATTCTGGATCTGCTGGAGTAGCTCTTCGTAGTCGTACGGCTTGATGAGGTAACTGAAGGCGTGAAGCCTGCCGGCTTCCAGAGCCGACTCGTGGGTGCCGTGACCCGTGAGCATGATGGCTTCCATGAAGGGCTGCATCTTCCGGATCGACTCCAGGACCTGGATCCCGTCCATCTGGGGCATCTTCAGGTCGAGGATGGCGACGTCGAACTTCTGGTGCTGGACGGCTTCCAGGGCCTCGGGGCCGGAGGTGGTGGCTGCCACCGTATATCCACGTTTCAAAAGCCTGTGGGCGAGAAAGGTGACCAGGTCCTCTTCGTCGTCCACGAGCAGGATGCGTATGGGATTTTTTGCTGCTTGTTCCATGGATCGATGTTCTTACCTTAATTTATCGACCTCCCGTGCCGCGGGAGGTCGACCGATGAAGACATACATAAATGTCGTCGTGCATCGGCGTTTTGTCAAGAACCGAAGCACGGCCACGGTCGACTCGGGTAACGGGGTCCGGGCTACCGAGTACCGCTTTCCAGGACAGAACGGGCGGTTTCAGTGATCCCTTCGGGGAATCCGACGATGCTGAATATTCCCATGAATCCGATGATCCACACCACCACCATGGACAGGATCCAGAGCAGGAAGCCGTACTTCACGAAATCCATGGGGTGGATCATCCGCTTTCCGGAATCCGGGTAGACGCCGAGGCCGTAGACGATGGCATTGTTCGGAGTGCCGACGATGAGGAAATGGGCGAATGAAGTCGCAAAGGCCACGCCCAGTCCCACGGCCCAGGGCTCGCCTTCCACGCCGGTCATGATCCCCATGGGTATGACAATGGGGCCGAGAAGCGCGGTCGTCCCGGCATCGGACATGAAGTTGGTCATCAGGCCGGAGAGGCCAGACATACCGATCCACAGGCCCAGCCCCTGACTCATGCCTACCGCACTGAGGATCTCCAGGAAGCTCTGGGCCAGCCATAGCGCCGCACCGCTTTCCTTGAGGAGTGCGCCAAGGGTCAGCGCACCGCAGTACATGAACCATGCGTCCCAGGATATTCCCTTGAGGATCGTGTTCCACTTCGTGGTTCTGAACACCACGGGAATCAGGAGGGCCAGCAAGGAGGGGCCGCCGAGGCCGAGTTCCTCCCCGCCCACGATCCACAGGCCCAGGATCAGGAGCAGCATCCCGAAGGTGACGTATTCCGGATATGTCATCTTGCCCATCTTCCGGGTCTCGTCCTTGATGGACTGGAGCCCCGGGGTGAGGTCTCTGGTCTTGATCTTGCGGCCGAACAGCACCAGCATGTAGACGGCGACGATGATGGCGAGGATCGGCACCATGGGCAGACCGTATTTCATCCAGGTGAAGAAGCTCATGGGCACGTCGTATTCGCTCCAGAACCCCATCATGATCACATTTCGCCCTCCCGCTGCGGGAGAACCGACGCCGCCGACATTCAGGGCGAAGCACAGGGTAAACAGGAGGAATTTTGCCAGGGCAGGATCATGCACAAGCTGTCCCGGCGGGCTCTTGGCCTTCACGGCACCGAAATAGACGGCCGCCATGACCGGAGTCATGAACGCACACATGGCGTGGGCCGAGATGAAGGAGCCCACGACGGACATGCTGATACACAGCACGAAGACCGGGACCATGAATCCCCTGGTCCAGCCCAGGAGCCAAACGGCCAGGCGCTTGTGAAGCCCGACTCCCACCACAGCTACACCCATGGCCAGAACGCCCAGCAGAAACATGGGAGCGTCACCGGCAAAGGTCTTGCCGATCATCTGTCTGGGAAGCAAGTGGAGGAAATAGGCGAGCAAGGGCATCAAGATGCCGGTGAGTCCGATGGGGATCGCCTCGGTAGCGAAGAAGATGATCGCCATGGGAATGATGCCCAGCACGATCATGGTCTTTCGCGCCGCTTCCGCAGGGGAGTGCGCGACTTCCCACTTCATCATCTTTTCGGCGAAACCGAACTTCGTCACGGTGTCGACCAGCGATTGGGGCGTGGGCAGGACAAATCCGATCAGAATGAAGATGCAGACTCCGATGCAGAGCCAAAGCGTCTTGTTGGACAGGATCCCGCCGCCGTTCGTTTCGTGTTCAAGGTCGTGGCTCATCAGGAACACTTCTCCTCGGGTTCGATTACCGGCAGTTCATCACCCGGGTGGATGGCCCGACAGTGTGCCGGGTGCACAATATTTCCACCAGACCTGGGTCATTTCCAGGAAAACCCATCCACGAGAGGGAGCGAGGCGTATCGAAATGGACAGGCGCTCTCAACATGCTTCAAAATAACAAGTTACAGAGATCTCCAGGTCGATTGTGAAGGTTTTTTTTCATCCGAGATTATCTCGACTCCCGCTTCCACTTCGGCATGCGCCCGGGCGTCCACGGCGCGCCGGCTCTGTCCAGCTTGTCCTCAAGGGCCTTCAGGTCCTTCTGCACGAGGATCTTCACCTCGGCCAGCACCTTCTCGAAACCCCGGGCCGCGATGTCGTACGCATTGCGCTGGGTTTGGGTGGGCGCGCAGTTCCAGTTACCGGCCAGGGCCCGGCGCACCCGGTTCATGAGAGAGGGAGGGGTGGGCTCGAAGTGGCGCTTGATGATGGAGTCTCCGTACATGATCCTCCGGATCTTCTCGATACGTTTCTCGAGGCCCCGGGCCTCCGCCTCGAGGGCCTTATCGAGGTGCGGATGGGTCTTGAGGACCTGGAGGATGAGCTTGACGCGGTTGGTTGCATCCCGGATCACCTCGCCCGTGCCCAGTACGGCGCCCTGGAGACGGCCCGCCTTCTGCATGTATGCAAGCCATACCTCACGATCGGGCGCCGGGAGGCTTCCGCTACCGAGGGGCGTCACCTCGAACGTCCTCGCCTCGGCCAGCGGCTTCACCTTGCCGTCGACCTTGAGGGTCATGTGCACGCAGTACGTTCCCGGAACCGCCATGAGGCCGCCCCTCGAGGCGCGGAGGGATGCCGGCCTCTGGGACGGCAGGCGGAGATCCCACGCTACCCTGTGGATGCCCTTGGACGCTGGGGCCTTGATCCGCCGGATCCGGTTTCCATCCCGGTCGGTGATGGTGAGGAGAACCGCGGGGCTCTCTTCCTTCGCCTCGGCCCGCAACGCCTCCCAGGTCGGATACTCTACGACGCCGCCCTTCTTCTTGGCCTTCTTCTCCTTCTCTTTACGCTTCTGCTTCCGGGTCTTGGGCCCCTCCTTCAGGTAGTAGGTGAACACGGCTCCGAAGGGCGGGTTGGGCGCCGTGTAGAAGGCGTGGCCCTGAGAGGCCTTTTTCCCGCCGCCCAGCCGCCTTGTCTGGGTGTAGATCCAGGTCCGCTTCACCGGGAACATCACGGCCTCCCTGTCCAGGAGCTCGGGCGTCAAGTGGCGAAGCGGGGTGTAGTCGTCCAGGATGTAGAAGCCGCGGCCGAAGGTGCCGCACGCCAGGTCGTTCTCCCGGCGCTGGATCTCGATGTCCCGCACCGCGATGGTCGGGATGCCGCTCTTCAGCCGAACCCAGTGCTTGCCCCCGTCCACCGTGAAGAAGACACCGAACTCGGTGCCGGCGAACAGGAGATTCTCGTTCACGTGGTCCTGGGCCACGGCCCACACCGGTCCCCGCACGGGGAGGTCGCCGTGGATCGGAATCCAGGTCTTACCCTGGTCCGTGCTCTTTGAGATGTAAGGCTTGAAGTCACCCATCTTGTGGTTGTTGAAGCAGGCGAACACGGTGTCTGCGTCGTGGACCGAAGCCTCCAGGTCCGAGACGTAGGTGCGGTCGGGCACGCCCTCGATGGACTCGATCTTTCGCCAGGTCCTTCCTCCGTCTTCGGTGACCTGGATCAGGCCGTCGTCGGCGCCGGTATACAGGAGGCCTTCCTTCCGGGGCGATTCCGTGAGCGACACGAGGGTGCCGTAGAAAGACGTGGACCGGTTCTTGGCCACGGCGTCCACGCCCCATACCCGGCCCATGACCTCGAGCTTGTTGCGGTCAATGCGCCGGGTCAGGTCCGGACTCACCGCGCGCCAGGAGTCTCCCCGGTCGTCGCTGCGCATGAGTCTGTTGGCGCCGAAGTAGAGGCGGGTGTGAGAATGGGGGCTGATCAGGAGCGCCGAATCCCAGTTGAAGCGCAAGGCCTCCTCGCCCTCGCCCGGCTGGGGCTGGATGTTGGTGAGTGAGCCGTTCTTCCGGTCGAAGCGGCGCAGTCCGCCGTACTGATACTGGGAGTAGACGATGTTGGGGTCCTCCGGATCCACCTGCGGCTCGAATCCGTCGCCGCCCACGGTGATGAACCAGTCGGCATTGGTGATGCCGTGGGAGGACATCGTCCGCGAGGGGCCGCCCTGAGTGTTGTTGTCCTGGGTGCCGCCGTAGACGTTGTAGAAGGGCAGCGCGTTGTCCACGCACAGCTTGTAGAACTGGGTCACCGGCAGGTTGGCCTTGAAGTCCCACGTCTTGCCCCGGTCGAAGCTCTCGTAGACCCCGCCGTCGCAGCCGGCCAGCAGGTAGTCGGGATCGTCGGCATCGAAGGCCAGGGCGTGGTCGTCCACGTGCTTGTACGCCCGGCCCACGTTCTTGAATGTCTTGCCGCCGTCGTCGGTGACCTTCATGAGGGTGTCCAGGGAATAGACGCGGTCGAAGACGTTAGGATCGGCGAAGATCTCCTGGTAATACTGGGGGCTGGTGCTGATGTAGCTGCTCCGCTTGGACCAGGTCCGCCCCGCGTCGGCCGAGCGGTAAAAGCCGCTGCCTTTCCCCGCCGCCTCGACGAGGGCGTAGACCACGTCGGGTTTCATGGGGGAGATGGCCAGACCGATACGGCCCACGTCGCCGCCCGGAAGGCCCTTCCGGAGCTTCTTCCAGGTCTCCCCGCCGTCCACGGTCTTGTAGACGGCCGACTCGGGGCCGCCGTCGATGAGGGTCCACACGTGGCGGCGCCGCTGGTACGAGGCTGCGTAGAGAACCTCGGAGTCCCGGGGATCGAAGACCACGTCGGTGACGCCGGTGTTCTCGCTGATCTCGAGAACCCGCTTCCACGTTGTGCCTCCGTCCGTGGTCTTGTAGAGGCCGCGGTCGCCGCCGGGCGCCCACAGGGGTCCCTGAGCCGCCACGTAGACCACGTCGGAATCCATGGGGTCCACGAGGATCTTGCCGATGTGCTCGGATTCTTTGAGGCCCACGTTCTTCCAGGACCGGCCGTCATCCACGGATTTATAGACGCCGTCGCCGAAGCCGACGCTCCGCTGGCTGTTGTTCTCGCCGGTGCCCACCCACACGATGTGGGGATTGTTCGGATCGATGGCCACGCAGCCGATGGAGTAGGAGCCCTGGCCGTCGAAGATGGGGGTCCAGGTGGTGCCCCGGTTCCTCGTCTTCCAGACGCCGCCCGAGGCCACGGCCACGTACCAGGTGCTCTTGTGCCGGGGGTGAATTGCGATGTCGCCGATGCGCCCGGACATGAGCGCCGGGCCGATGCCGCGGAGCTTCAGCCCGCTGACAAGGCCGGCGTCGAGGACGGGCTTCTTCTTGGCCTCCGTTTTCTTGTCTTTATTCTTGGTTTCCTGCGCCTGGGAAGACCAGGAGCCCAGGATGAACATGGCCAGCATGGCTGCTATGAAAGTCTTCATTATCCTTCTCCAAGTTGGATTCGAGGGGAGGAGATTGTATCCGGACCCGGGCGGAGAGTTCAAGCGCGGTGAGGATATGGATCCCACGCCCTGATTATTTCCTGGATCGGGACATCTCAGAGGTGTGGGATGCCCCACGTTCCTGAAATGTCCCGATTCAGGAAATAATCTGGGCGTGGGAAATCAGCTGGAAGCAATACAAAGTCCAGCGTCATAGTGGAAATTCTCAGGGGAACTTCCGCCTGAGCTCCACGATGGCCCGGGCCACGGCCCGGCGGCGCTTCTCGATGGGCGCGGGGTCCCGGGTGAACTCAGTCATGGACCGGGTGATGGACTGGGGAACCGAGAGCACTTCGGCGTAGTGGTTCTTCTTGAGCCCGAGCCGGTCCTTGTGCTTTTCGAGGAGCCGGTGGAGCATGGCCAGGTACTCGTAGTCCTCGATGCCGTCGCGGAGCATCTCCCAGCGGATGCTGTCCACGGGCCCGTCCAGGACGGGACCGGCGGCGGTGCCGTCGGCCGCGGCCTCGGGTGGATACACGAACCGCCCGTCGCCGTTGCCCCAGGGGCGCTTGACGCCGGCAGGGGTGCTGTATCCCGAGGTCCAGCTCATGGGGTCGGCGTACGGGTTCTGCGGCTTCCGGCGGTCGGGGTACGCGGCCGAGCTGGTCCAGTAGTTGGTGGCCCACACCAGGATGCCCGAGATCCTGCGCTTCCAGGTCTGCCAGAGCCAGACCCGCATCTCGGTGGCCGGGTGGTCGATGAAGAGGGTGCAGTAGGGCGCCTTGGGGCCGCAGCAGACGTACCACCAGAACGTCTCCCCCCCGCGCATCCGTTCCTTGGCGCTATCCAGGTCGAAGTTGTAGGACACCGGGCACCAGATGTTCGGGCCGCCCACGAGGCCTTGCTCCACCTGTTCGGTGAGCATGCGCTGGATGTCCGGGGCGTTCTCCTTCAGCTTCTGGAAGCCGTTCATAACGAAGGCGTAGTCCCTGGGAGCCGGCTCGTCGAACCAGTAGACAAAGGCCTCGTCCAGCCAGCCCTTCTCGCGCAGGTGCTCCTGCATGGCGTGGCAGTAGTTCCTGAACGCCGCCTTGTATTCCGGCGTGTCCTCGGTGAATCCGAGGAGCTCGGGTACGCGGCGGGCGTGGAACGTGCCGCCGCCCAGGCCCGGGATGGAGAGGCGGAAGGTGGTGAAGTGGTAGCGGCCGAAGGCCCGGTCCAGGGCCTTATCCCAGGCGGACCAGTCGAACACGGGCCGGGGACCGCCGGGAGCGTCCTTCTTCCAGGTGACTTTTAGCCGGTCGAGGGGCGCGGGGTCATAGGGAGAGATGTGGTGGCGGCTGTAGTTCTCGAGGTACTTCGCCAGCACCGCGCGGCGCTGCGCCGGGTTCTTGAGGTTGTGGTAGCGCCAGACCAGTTCCGGCCGGAATCCGAAGGCCGTGGTGCAGGTCATGCGGTCGGGGAGGGTGAAGTCAAAGACCTCCACCTCGAGAGAGGTGCGGGCCTCGTACCCCTTGGCGGTGACTTCCAGGACGCCTTTGTATGTGCCCGCGGGCGCGTTTCGGGGCACGGTGACGCGGATCCAGATGGGCTGGTTCCGGTTCGCCTCCACGTCCACGGGCCGGGTGAAGGGCGGCAGGGGATCGGGCCAGGGCGCTGCCGTGCCCGACGAGTCCGTGGGCCGAGCGATGTCCAGGTAGCGCACCCGGAGGAGGTCGATGTTCTTGGCCGGAATGGTGGCTTTGTCCGGGCCTTCGAGCGCGCTCGCCTGCGCCGTCAAGCCCTCGAGCGGCTTCTCCCCCGCTCGTACCACCAGCTGCACGGCCTCGGCCTCGTTCCGGGCAGCGGCAAGGCGGATGGCAGGGCTGCTGTCCTTGGGAAGCGGCCTCGTGCGCGAGACCTTCCAGCCCGAGGAGCACCACCAGAGCCCGACCGTGCTGCCGGAGCCGGGCAATCTTGAGCCATAGTTCGCGCGATACAGGTCCGCGTTGTTCCAGTCGACATACGCATAATACTTGACTTTTTCATCCAACCAATCCCAGCAGTAAGGGATGGGGCCGAGGAGAATCGCCACATATTGACGACCTGCGCTACACACCTTGTAAGGAATTCGAATCGTCTGCTTGCCCGGCTCGAGGTCGAGGGTGTGGGGTTGGGAAGGCGGTTTGTTATCGACATAGTGGGAAAAGACTCTGGCCGGTATGGACAGGCGTCGGCCCGTGCGGTTGTCGATGCGGGCAATGAGGGCGTTGTCGCCGCCCGGAATCCCCTCGCCGATGCTCTGGACAGTGACGGATATTTCGGGAACCACTTTGTACACGTGCATGAAGTGGGTCTTGCCGGACAGGCAAACAGGTTCACCGCTGACGCGAGAGTGACAGGCGTAGGCGTTTACCTGGATCACTGCAGGGCTCTTGCTTTTCACAGGAGTAAGGCGGATCCAGATCGTCTCGGCCGGCAGCAACTTCGGAGGAACCGCGAATTTCTTCGAGGTCATCCTGTCCAGGGTGCCGATGCGCTTCCAGTCCTTTCCGTCCTGGGAGGCCGAGACCTCCAGCACGCCGCCGCGGTGGTAGTTGACGGTGATCTCCACGAAGACGGCCGTGTGGCGGCGCCCGGCCACCTGGTGGCAATAGACCACTTCACTGTCCGGGCCGAAGGTCCAGCGGTTGGTGTTGAATCCGCACCGGTGATGCGCGAGGGGACGGCTGTGGTTCCGCGAGGCGGATTCATACGGCGCCTGGAAATGGTAGTCGTTGCCCTGGAGGTGCTCGCCGTCGCCGAGCGTGATCCCGTGGCGGTTGCGATACACGGCTTGCACCTTGGTGACGACGACTTCATCGAAAGCCACACTCCCCTTCAAATGCCACTGGCCGAACCGGAGCCGGGTGGAATCGGGATCGAGGACCTTCGGCGTGAAGAAGACCGAGGTGTAATCCTGCCACTTTCCGGGGATCTTTCCCAGGTCCCGGTTACAGAACAGCGGGCCGGTCACAGGCGTGCCCGAGGTGTACGGAGGGCCGAGACTCCGGGCGCAGAAAAGGAGCTGGTAGAGCGCCGACGGCTCCAGATCCAGGGGCGCGGAGAGCCAGTGGTTGCTGTCCTCGCCGTCCCCGGTCACCGAGATCGATCGCGAGGGGTGTTCATGTTCAATATCAACGGGTTCCAACCGTCCCCGTCCTCCGGACAGCCTCCACCCTGCCGGGCTTTCCTTACCCTCCTCGAAGAGCCCGTTGGGCACGTCGATTTTTTGCGCCGTGGAGGTTCCGACCGCACACGCGAATACGCAAAGGGAGAGCAGGAACGCTTTGAAACCCGTCATGATGAACCCCTCAGAACTTGATTACGGCCAGGCGCTTCTCGAAATCCTCGACCACGAACCTCTTCTTCCCCTTCTTCACGACCGTATGGCCCTCGGCCTCCAGGTGCTCCCTCTGGGCCTCGATGCCGCCGGGGTACTTGGGATTCAGCTCGCCGCCCGTCTTCAGCGTCCGCCACCAGGGCGTGACGCGCTTCCGGCCCTCGGCCACCGCCTCTGCGGCTGCGTTGGCCGCGATCCAGGCGAAGATTCCCGTGGTGATGGGGCAGGTGAAGTTCGCACCGTGCTTCTCCGCCAGAACAGCGCGGATCTCGTTGATGGTGGTCAGTTTTCCCTTCCGGACCATCCGCATCACCTCGTCCACCTCCATGGGGGCCGGGATCACGAAGGTGCCCGTGCCCCAGCGCTTGGTCATCTTTCCGGTGACCTTCTGCACCGTGGGCAGGCCCTTGCTCTGACTGAGCTTCTCTCTCCAGGATATGTTGGCTGCCATGTTCAGACCTTGATCTCTATGTTGGTGAGTTCATCCGTCACATTGAAGTCGTACTCCGGATACTCGTACACGGGCATCCTGGCTTCGGTCTCCCCGATGGAGTAGCCGTAGAGGCTTTCATATCCCGACAGGTCCTCGCCCATGTTCTCTAGCTGCTGCAGGTACTCGCTGATGGACTTGGATTCGATGATGACCACCTTGCCCATCTTGTGAATGATGGGGCTGTGCATCCGGGTCGGGTCGTGGTCGAACTCGAGAATCCGCCTCCCGTACCGGGTGATGCCGATGACCCGGAAGGTGAGGCTCTTGCCCACGCCCGGGAGATTCAGCACGCTGCGGTCCGTGGCCAGGAACGGCAGGTCGGCGGCTTTACGGAGCGCGGCGATGTTCTCCACGAGGCGCTCCGCCTCGAGGGGGAACCGCCGGATCGTATCGTGGTGCGCCTCGGGGAGGGTCCCGATGACCTTCTCCTCCACCTGTTCCTGCACGACCCGCGCCAGGGGCGCAAAGGTGTGGTTGTTCTCCATGTAGCCCTTGACGGCGAAGGTGTAGTAGGGGAGGACGCCGATCCTGTTCAGGACCTGCCTCAGCTTCGACGCATGCCCGCGTCTCGAAGCCGAGGCGGTGTAGACGTGCTGGTTCGTCACCGTCCAGCCCGCAGAGAGGAGGCGATGTACAGCGTCCCGGGTTTCCGGTGTCACCTCCATGGGCGATGTGAAATGGGTCTGGACGACGAACTGCTTGATCCCGATCTTCGATGCCTTCTCCTTGAACTCCTTGAGGATCCGGGTGAGGTCCGGGGTGATTCGCTGGGGAAGGTAGACCGGGAGGCGCGTGCCGAGGCGCACCCTCAGCATCTCTGCATATTTTTCGCCTTTCTTTCTCTTCTTGTTGGCCTCCTTCTTCCTGGCGGCCATCTCGTACACTGCGTCCAGGATCTTCTCCAGGGTGTGATCGGCGCTCATGAGCGCGTCGCCGCCGGTGATGAGAATGTCGCGGAGCTGGGAATCTGTCTCGAAGTAGTTCATGAAGTCGACCAGCTTTTCGGGCCAGGTCTTCCCGGGTTTCAGCCTTTCGAGGTTGAAATTCAGGTGGCCGTTCTGGAAGTCGTACATCCTCTGGCACGGGGCGCAGAGTCCGCCGCAGGCACGGCCCATTGAGTCCGGAATCAGGATGGCGACGTCGGGGTAGCGCCGGTGGACGTTGTTGTGCGAGGGGAGCAGCCAGCCGGCGGCGTTGGGCTTGCCGGGCACCACCTCGTCCTCCCTTTCCCAGGCCACGATGTGTCCGAACTCCTCGACGAGCTGGCTGCTGTAGACGACGTAATCCCGGATGGCCATGTCCGCGCCGATGGCGAAGTAGGGGACCCGGACGTGCATGAGGGACAGGTAGTAGGGATTCACGAAGAAGGGGATACCAGCGTCCCGGGCCTCGTAGAGGACCTTCATGGTGTCGGGATCGAGGGAGTTTCCGAGCATCTCGTTGAGGACCTCGGGAGATCGCACCGCGAACCGGAGGTGGAATCGCATGTCCCCCCACCACTCCAGGGTTTTCAGGAACTTCTCCTCCCGCAACATGCCCGGCCTGAACTTGAACCTGGAACTGGTGATCTCGCCCCGGTCCATGCGGTCGATGATGATGTTGAGGATTCGCTCACGGTTCTCCTCGCGCAGCGTGATGATGCGGGGGTCCAGGCCGGAGGGAAAGCGGTCCATCCACGCCTCCACCGTCTCCCGGCCGGGCAGGCGCCGCACGCTCTCGCCCCGGAGCTGCCGGAAGACCTCGAGCATGTCCTCGAAGAAGTAGGGCCGGGCGCCGCCCGTGCCCTGGGTGACCGCCATCCAGATGAGCTTGATGGGATTGCTCACGGCGATCTCGCCCCGCAGGTTCTTGTCCCTGAACTCCCGGCCGGCGTTATCGATGTAGTCGAGGATGCGAATGGCTGCGAAGTCACGCCACTGCAGCTTTTCAAAGGATTCCTGGTCGGCATGGTCGCTCTTGTAAAAGGCGAGGGCATCGGGGCTGGTCTCCAGGATCTCGAGCACCCATTTCCTCACCCCCACCAGCGCTTCGGTCTCGTTCCTGGCCCGGGTCATGATCTCCTCGAGCTTCGGATTCTCCTTCAGGAGCTTTTCCAGGAGCCGGTGGGACTTGACGTTGATGGCGATCTTGTCGAGAACCTCGATGGTCGGCATGGCAGATTCTTCCTGTGCTGGTGGCTGCAGGAACTTCGGGCGTGTCGTCGGATTCAGCCCGGATTCCGCATACCATTGTAGCAGAGGTTGACAGGGCTGCAATCGTCGGGGAGCGAACAACCTGTCGCAACAGGATTATACACGGCACGGACAGTGCCGTAGAAAGAGGTGATTCAGGGAAGGAGCCGGAAAAATGGCCTCAGGTTTAAGGAAAAATTCCCATCTCCTCCAGTGTGCCGGCTGTGACGATCCGATCCAGCCAGGCGTTCAGCTGTACGAGGTCGGAAGTGTCATCGATACATAAGGCGATGTTCTGCGGGATCTCACCGAAACGCATGCGGAGCAGCCGAACCAGGGTGGAGCGGGCGCTTTCTACACGCCCTTCTTCGCGCCCTTCTTCACGCCCTTCCGCGCGCCCCTCGTCTCTCAGACTCTCGGCAATGGTCTTGCCCATTCTGCTCAGCTCCCGTCGGTGGTCATCGGTCCAGGCGGCCGCTTTGAGTTTGTCCTCCAGGCTATATTTTTCGCAAGCCTCTCTTTCATGATACACAAAAGCGTGGATATAAGAAAGCAGGTCCTCACCTCGCGCTCGCTCCAGTTCCGGCATGGGCTTCAGGTGCAGCAACAAGCGATCCAACAGGCGGCTGAATGCAGCCGGACGCGATCTCCTCGCCTGCACCATGCGGAGCACCCATCCCAGGTATCCACCTTTCCGCTCGAGTGTTTCGGGGGAAATCGCCGGGAGATTCAAGAACAGGGACTCCATCACGGGGGTGATGCGCCGGAAATGTTCCCCTGCCTCGATGAGATCCGGAAGCGTCCCGACCGTCTCCCATGAGCGCGTTCCTGTGTGGAACACCACCGGAAGCACCGGCATCAGGCGAAATCCCACGAGGGAACGCCCGTGACGGGCTCTCCACCGATTCACCTGGAACCGGTAGATCTGCGTCACGTAGTCTACCATCCGGAGCGGCATCAGGGGATCCGGCACGGACTGGTGCTCGATCAGGATGGTGATCATCAGGCGCCGTCCGGAGGAGTGCGCAGCGCCCCTAAGCGGCGCCACGAGCACCACGTCGGAAGACAGGTGGCGATAGTCGCTCGCGATGAACGTCGTGGGCACGAGATGCATCCGGTCAAGGTCGACCTTGTGCACGATGTCGTCCCGGGCAAGTGCAAGTAGGTCCCGCACGTTCCTCGGGTGCTCGAGCAGCAACTTCATCCCGTTTTCCGGGAAGTTGCGCGTGAGCGCATGCAACCTGGACTCGCGTGTCTTTCCAATTCTGCCGGACATTGCGGTTCTTTTCCTGGTGAGAAATTTCCAGAAAGAAGACGGTCGGCCGGTAGGTCGCAATGGATGGAATCCGGTTACAGGGAAAATCGGATTTTTTCAGAAATGCCATGGAGTCGCCCATTGTGGGCGGGTGTATGTGATATTGTAGAATCCGCCGCGCAAAAAACGAGTCCATCCACACGGGAAGAATGCCATGAAATCCACCCTGTTCGTACTGGTCCTTCTTGCTGCCATTGCATTGTTTTCCGGCGATTCTACCTGCCAGGGGGATCCCCGGGCGGGAATCAAGTCTCTGGTGGGGGATCTATGCAAGAAGCTCTCTCACCCGAATCCACGTATCCGGCTGGCGGTTCGAGAGGCACTGCGAATGGTCGGCCGAGATGCGACGGAAGCCATCGAGCAGGAGTTGGCCCGGGCGCAGGATCCGCACGTGAAAGCCTTCATCCGCCGGGTCCTCAGACTGGTGAAAGAGGGTGTGGATCCCCGGAGGCGCCTGGGATTCAAGGAGCTCAGAGATCGGGACGTGACGTTTGACGACATCGACTGGCTGGCCATGGAGTTGGGCCTCACCTTTGAACAGATGGCCAGACTGGAGCCGATTCTCAAGAACCACGTTAAGGAGCTGATCGAGCTCTACAAGGAACTTCGAATGGAAGAATTCGATTTGAAGGTGTTCAGGGAGTTCATAGAAGAAAACGAGCAGATGGTGAAGGACCTGGAGCCTGAACTGAAAGCTGTCCTGAACCGGAGACAGGCCTCGTACGTGAAACGGCTGGTGCGGGTGTCGGGGATTACCGGTATCGGAAAAATGAATACACTGATGCGCCGGCACGAACGGGAAGTGGAGAGGAACCGGATCACCGCGGACAGGGACGAGAAGATCGCAGCGGGGCCCAGGAAAGTCCTCAAACGCGGCCTCGACTGGCTGACCTCGGTCCAGAGAAATGACGGGCGATGGTATGCCGGTTCCCGGGAATTCGATGTGGCCGTCACCGGCCTGGCGGCCCTTGCCTTTTCCGAGGTCGGACATTCGTACCGGTCGGGTCCGTACAAGAAGACGATTGGAGAGGCCATCAAGTACCTGCGCCGGAAGCGAGACGACGAAGGTTGCTTCGGCGGGCAAAAGGGGCCCTACCTGTTCAATCACGCGCTGGCCACCGCTGCGTACTGCAAGGCGTACGGCATGACCCGGAGTCCCCTCCTGAAGAATAGTGCGGTTCGAGGCGTCCGGTTTCTTCTCGACAACCGGAAAGGGGGCTGGCAGCACGGGGAGCAACCCGGTGATGGCGACCTCCGGTTGACCACCTGGGCCGTGATCGCCCTTCGCATTGCGCAGGACGCGGGCATCGAGGTGCCCGATGAGGCGTTCAAGGGGGCGAAGACGTGGTTCAGGAGCCGGACCGGTGCGGGGTCGGAGATGGCGCTTGCGACGCACGGCCGGATGCTCGCGGGCGAGGCCGGGGACAGCGATGCAGTCAAGAAGGCGACGGCGCTCCTGCTCGGACGGATGCCGGAGTGGCCCGTGGAAAAGAGCGCCATCGACCCGGCCTTCTGGCACCACGGAACCCTGGCCCTGTCCAAGGTGGGCGGAGACGCCTGGCAGAAGTGGCGGAATGCGGTGTCCGTCGCGGTGTGCAAGAGCCAGATCGCGTCCGGTCACGAAGCAGGCTCCTGGGACCCGGCCGGCCCGTGGAGCAATGAGGGGGGACGGGTCTACAGCACGGCCCTGATGGTGATCACCTGCGTGCGGGCAAGCTCCTCCGGGCGCTGATCTCCCCCAGCGGAATCAGAGAATGAGCAGATGCGGGTCGGCGATGGTGGCCACGCCGAGGGGGGCTTGCGGATTGATCGTCAGGGCCTGGATCCAGACCTTGAGGCCGGAGACTCCGGGCAGTAACGTTGAGACGTCGATGCGCCCCTTTGCCGTTCCAAAGGGGGAGAGGACGCCCGTGTATCCCGAGTAGATCGGGGCCAGCTGGCCCTGAAGGCTCATCCACGTGACCGTGTCCGGATTGACGGCCACCCGGCGGTTGCCGATGTGGAAGCCGGGCCGGGTGCCCGAGATGGAGAGGGCCGCGGCGTACGCGTTTCCTGCATCCTGCGGGAAGTCGAACAGCACGTCCCAGATTCCGGGACCCTGCCGGACCGTGGTCACGTTTCTGTCGCGATCCGGGAACACTTCCCAGACAAAAGGCACCTGGGTGGTGATGGTGGTCACGGCCCGGGTGGCGAGGTCCATGCTGAACAGAAACGGCGTGGCCCCTCCCACCCCGCCCACGAGGCGCGGGTTCGGGGCACTCGCGCGGTCGGCCACCAGAGACAGGGTTTGGGTGAACGGTCCCGTCAACAGCGTGGACACCTTGCCCCCTTGCGGCAGGACGAACACGCCCTGCAGGGTCGCGAAGTAGATGTCTCCGGTGGTTGAATCCCGGGTGATGGGGGAGTTGGTGGCCATGGCGATCTTCATGGAGGCGATGGTGGCCGCCCGGGAGCCGTCGTGGGCGATTCGATAGATGTGCGGGGGCTGACTCTGCAGGAAGTAGCCTGCATCGTAGATCAGGTATTCGCCCGTCTCCACGTCCCAGCCCAGGGTGCAGGGATTTCGGAAGAAAGTGGTCTTCGTGCCCTGGAGTATCGTGGTGACAGATCCGGACCGGGTCAATCGGAGGAGGGCCGGCGGCTGGAAGCCGTTGCCGATCAGAAAGGTATAGTCGCCGTTGAAATCCACCATCACGTCCAGCGGCATCCCGTCGAAGGGAGCCATCTTTCGTGGCGCAATGGACTGCAGGATCGATCCGTTGGAAGCCACTCTCAAGATTCCGGCGTTCTGGCCTATTTCCCAGTAGGTGAGCACGTACCCTGTATTGTCGTAGTCCATGCACGCCCGGTTCAGGTAGGTGAGCGTGGTGAACACCGAGGACTGGACCAGGGTCTGGACGCTGCCCCGGGTGTAGAGGCCCATGGCCATGGGTGTCGAGGTGGAGGTGGCCACGAGGGCGTACCCGGTCGAATGGTTCTGGCCGGACGCGGCTCCGGCCGCGATCCCCGCGATCACCAGGGCGGCTGCAATCCACTTCATGAAGGCTCTCCTGCAGGGGCCGGCGCTCCGGAGCGCCGCGGTATCCATGGACACCCTGTATTATCACGGCTGAACGCGTGTACGGCAATATACTCGTCTTTGCACCGCCATGTTCTCACGATGATCTATCCCAGGGATCACAGGTTTTCTTCAGCCGGGGATTCAGCTCGGTGCGCGTCAGGTGCTCGACAATTTCGGGCCTTTCCCCGGCGATGTTCTTCATCTGGTAGGGATCCTCCACGTTGTCATGGAGCACGACCGTCTCTGCCGAGCCCTTTTTCCTGGTGACGACCATCGTGTAGCGGTGGGTCCGGACGCCGCGTCGGCCGAGGGCGGGCCTGCCGTGGGGAGCCCACAGGTAGAGCTGCGAGGAAGGCCGTTCGCCCTTGCCGGCCTGGAAGAGCGGTGCGTGGCTGACTCCCTGCACCGACTCCGGAACATGCTCCCCGAATCCCATCAGATCGAGAAGGGTGGGATAGATGTCCGGTGTGGAGAGGAGCAGATCATCCGTGCGGGGCTCGATCTTTCCGGGCTGGCGGATCAGGAAGGGCACGCGCATGGACTCCTCGTAGTGCACGTTCTTGGAGACCTGGTCGTGGCACCCCAGGCAATTGCCGTGATCGGAGGTGAACACCACGAGGGTATCCTCCTCGATTCCTTCCTTCTCGAGGCATGCGAGGATGCGGCCGAACTGCTCGTCGACGCCGGTGATCATGGCAAAGTAGTTCTTGATCTGCCTCCGCGCCAGCTTCGCTCCCCGGGTGTTCTTCTCGAGGTTGACATTGAGCCGGTTGATCAGGTCCTCAGGGGATTTACCCCTGTACCGGTCCAGGTACTTCTCGGGAACGAGGCGGTAAGGCATGTGGGGTGGATTCATGGCCACGACCAGAGCAAAGGACTTGTCGGGATCACGGTACTTTCCGCCCTCGTTGCGGATGTACTTGATGGCCATGTCGGCCTCATGCTCGGGTGACCACTGGTGGATCACCACGCGCTCGTCGCGGAGGGAGTCGTTGGTCCAGTATTCGGGCTTGAAATGGTTGTCGTACGTGCCGTATGCGTACCAGAAATCGAAGCCGTGCCGCCGGTGAGGCGGACACCATTCGTTCCAGGCGAATTTCTTCGAGTTGTTGGGGCTCTTGACCCAGGGCTTGCGGGGTGAATCGAGGTGCCACTTGCCGATGTATCCGAGGCTGTACCCCTGATCCTTGAGCACGTCGGACCAGCAGCGGTCCGACTCCTGGAGCTCGTATCCATACGCGGCGCTTTTGCTGTTGCAGTTGGCGAGCACCTTGTTTGCATGGGGATATTTGCCCGTGAGCAGCATGGCGCGGCACGGGCTGCAGACCGGGTACGTGCTGACCGCCTGAGGGAGCACCAGGCTTTGACGAGCGAATCTGTCGAGGTGGGGGGTGAGGACCGGATCCTCCTTCAGGAAGCCAAGTGCCTGGCCGCGCATCTGGTCGGGAAAGACGAAGACCAGGTTTGGGCGGCGTGCGGGCTTTCCGGCCTCCCGGGCCAGGCCGGGGAGTACCATAGCCGATCCGGCGGCAAGAGAAGTCTTGAGAAACTGGCGTCGCGTGGGAAGGGACATAGGGATCTTCTCCAGAAGTGGCTCATTTTGAAGAGAGTATAACCGATCGATGTCGGACGGGACTGAATACTGTGAAGGTCCGCCGGTTCATACCAGCCCCCGGGCGACTTCGAAGGTTTCATGAGTATTCGTGCCGTGCAAGTGAGAGCTACAGAGCACAACATATTCAACGATAAACGGTTGTGCCGTGGTAGCATCCCAAAAACGGATGTCTCACAACCTTCGGCATATGGGCTTCGTTCAAGGCGCGAAACGGATACGGAAATGCGTCCGCTGAAAGAAGGGAGCCCGGAAATGCGCCTCATCTCCATCGTCCTCGCCCTTGTATTCGCCTTGCCTTCGATTCAAGCCCAGTCCGGCGCCTCCGTGGAGGAGGAGCTCAGGTACGTCCGCGGCCTCGTGGAGCGCCGCATGCACCGCCTCGCCCTGGAGGTGCTCGGGGAGATCCTGGAGAATGCCGCCACGAGCGAGGGCGAGAAGGCCTCGGCTCTTCTGGAGGTCGCCGCCGTGCACAAGGATCGGTTCATCCGGGGATTCACCCGCGAGGAGCGCCTGGAGGCGGCCGAGTTGGCCGGTGCCGCGTACAGGAAATTCATCGAGCGATTCCGGGACCACCCGGAGATCATCCGAGCAATGGCCGACTACGGCGAATTCCTGCTCTACCTCGGGCAATATCATCTCCGTCTCCGGGACGAGATCCTCGAGGTCGGGGGTGACACCGGTCGAGCAGACAAGCACCGGGCAGCAGCACGGTCGAATTTGAACAAAGCCGCCGAACTGTTCGATGAGCTTCTGGTGCTGGTCCTTCCTCCCCCGAACAAGGCCAAACACCAATCCCTTTTCGCGGATGTCCGGTTCCACAGGGCCTCGATCCACTACGATCTGGCAAGGGCCGAGAAGGACGAGACTGCACGCCTGACAACCTTCCGGGAGGGCGTCAGTTACCTGGAGGACTACATCTTCGATAACGAGGACAATCTGCGGGGATACTGGGGATACCTCTTCCTGGGGCTTTGTCTCCGGGAGCTTCCTGACGAGAGGGATAGGAAGGAGTCCATCGTCTGCTTCGAAGGAATAATCGCCACGACAAACAGGATGGAAATCCAGAAGGCCCTGCAAGACGACGCCGTCCGGGAGCTCTTCGAGAACGCGTACTGGCGCCTGGCCGAGACCCTGAACCGCTTCGGACGCTTCCGGGAAGCCGTCGAGAAGGTTGAGCAGTTCGTTACGACCTGCAGGAAGGCCGGCGTCGAGTACGGAAACGCCGGCCACCGGGTCGTGCTCGAGAAGGCGCGGGCTCGGTTTCAGACCGATGACGTCGCTGCGGCTCTGGACATCGTATCCGGGGTCTCTGTCAAGGCGGGCGCTTCCAGTGGTTTCATCCAGCACCTCTGCAACCGCCGGCTGGCGGAAATCCTGGACGCGGTCGAAGATCCTTCCCGCCTGGATGTGGCTGTGGTGCTCAAGGCGGCCCGGGGCGCGTACGGTCAGAGGAGATACCGCGTCGCCCTCCGCCACTTCGGCACGGCTCTTTCCCTGGCCGGAATCTCCGGGAAGGAGGCGCTCGAGTGCTGGGACTTCACGGGGCGATGCTACCGCCACCTCGGCCTCCTGAGAGAGTCGGCTCTGGCCCACGTCACCGGCGCCTTCCGGTTCAGGACCGTGGACGAGGCACAGGCCCTGGACCTGGCTCGCTTTGCCCGCAATTCCCTGGTCCAGATCTTCAAGCGCACCCGATCGCCGGAGGACCGCGCCCGCCTCGAGGCGCACGTGAAGAGAATGGACCGGGAGTTCCAGCTGGATCCCACCCGGAAGCAGGGGTACGAGCTGGTCCGGGCCCGGCGCATCTTCTCCATGGTTCTCGCCACGGAAAAGAAATCCCGCAAGGCCGTGCGGATGCAGCGCTACCGCGAGGTCCTGAAAGAGGCCGACCTCTACCTGAAGTACGTGAAGATGACTTCTCTCGCGGGGGAACCCGGGAAGTCGGCCGTCCGGAGCCAGGCCCTGGGCGTTGTGCACCTGGCCCGGGCCACGGCCTTGAGGGGCCTGGAGAAATGGGACGAAGGGCTGGCTGCCCTGGACCACTTCAGGTCGGGAACCGGCGCGGGCAGGGACGTTAAGATGAAGGCCGCCGTCCTCGGGATCCGCTTCCGTATCGGAAAGGGGAACCTGGAAGCGGCGGTGCAGGAACTCCGGGACCTGAAGGCCCGGTATGCCGAGGCCCGGAAATCCGTGGTGAGCCTGTCGGGAATCCTCGGTGCGGAGTTCAAGGCCATGTCCGAGCGCCTCGCCGGGGCAGGAGATTCAGAGGGCTCCACCAAAGCACTGCTCAGGAGCGTGTCCTTTCGCCTGGCGTGGGTGAAGGGAACCGAGGCGCGGGTGGAGAGCCTCGTCGCTCTGGGTAAGGACCTGGTTTCCCTGAACCACTTCGACCGCGCCCGTCCATTCTTCGAGACCGTCCTCGAGAAGTGGGGACACGTGATAAATCCCCGCCGAAAGCTCGCCATTTCCCTGAGGCTCGCCCGCCTCTACCTGGCCCGGTGCCAGGTCCGGAAGGGTGAATACGTGGAGGCGCAGTTGATTTACCGCGGCCTGTACGAGAAGAACAGGCGGGACCGGAACCTGTTCCTGGAATATGCCGCACTCCTGACCGGGACCGTGGAGTTCTACGACGGCAAGTACAACTACATCCCCGGCCGCGGCGTTTGCTTGAAGGACGCTCTCGTGGGATTCAAGCTCTGGTCTCGCCTGGCGGGCGGCTCTTCCGAGGACCACTACTACCGCGCGAGATTCCACCAGAACCTGGTGCGGTGGGCCCAGGGCAAGCCGGACCTCGCCCGGAAGGGCATAAAGCTCCTGCGCGCCCACCTCGGGCAGCGGCTGGATCAGGGGGAGTGGGAGAAGCGATTCGCCTGGCTCGAAAAGGCGCTGCACAGGAAGGCGCCCCGGACTCCGCCGCTTCCACCCGCCCCGCTCGGGAAGATCGAGGAAGGCTGGTAGACCCTCAGAATTCGATCACCCCCCGGGCCACCTTGCCCGCCAGCATCGCCTCGAAGGCCTCGTTGATGTCTTCCAGGCGAAAGGTCCGGGTGACCAGCTGGCCAAGGTCGATCTTCCCCGCGAGGTGCAGATTCGCATAGAAGGGAAAGTCGCGGCGGGGATTCGCCGTGCCGTAGTAGGTGCCCATCACCGTTTTTTCCTGGCGGGTGATGAGGGCGCCGGAGAGACGGGTGGTGCTGTCCATGGGGGCGAGACCCGCCAGGATGACGGTTCCTCCGGGACGGGCGGCGTGGAGGCACTGCTCCTGGACCTCGGGGATACCTGTGGTATCGAAGACGTGGTCCGCGCCCCGACCCTCGGTGAGGGCCCGGATTTCATCCAGTACGCCGGGGCCTGCCACCAGGAAATCCGTGGCTCCCAGTTCCCTGGCGGTATTTGATTTTTCTGGAATCCGGTCCACGGCAATGATCCGGCTCGCGCCGGCCAGCTCGGCTCCGATGACGATGCTCAATCCGACGCCCCCCACTCCCCAGACAACCACGGTGTTGCCGGGCCGCACCCGGGCCGTGTTCAGCACCGCCCCCAGTCCGGTGGTCACCGCGCAGCCCACCAGGGCGGCAACGGGGAGGGGAAGTGCTTCCGGCACGAGCACGCAGCTCTCCTTCGGCACCACCGCGTGATCCGCGAAACAGGCGAGAGCACTGTAGTGGTAGTACGTTCGCCCTTCCCGTGAGAGACGCGTGGTCCCGTCCATCATGCCGCCGGCCCAGATGGGCTCCACGTAGGTGGAGCACAGACTCGGTCGCTGGTTCAGGCAGTAGAAACACACACCGCAGGCCGGTGCCCAGTTCAGAACCACGTGGTCTCCGGGCTTCACCCCTTCCACGCCGTCTCCCACCTCCTCGACCACACCGGCTCCTTCATGGCCCGCCACCACCGGCAGGGGATGCTGCGTCGCACCGGTGCGGAGATGCCAGTCGCTGTGGCAGACTCCGGTGGCAGCCACCCGCATCAGGACCTCGCCCGCGCGCGGGGATTCGAGGTCGAGGGTTTCGATCCTGAAGGGCGTATCGGTCTCGTGCAATACGGCAGCCTTGATCTTCACACCATCACCGCCTTGAAGTCCGGTTTCGTTATTTTTTCTTCAACTTCTTCGTGAACACGAGCCACTCGCGTTCGATCGGGTTCCACTGCTTGTCGTCGGCGATTCCGAAGCACTTGCACAGGGTGTCGTAGTCCCCACTGCCTTCGATATCGGCCTTCGTGTAATCGAGAAGCTTCTTTCGGTATTTTCCCGAGGGCTCGTGCATGCAGAAGTAGATGAAGGACCAGCCTTGACAGTAGAGGAGCCACTTGCCCCGGCCTTCGCTCATTTCGCCGAACTTGAGCTGGTACGAGACATCGGCTTCCTCGTATGTCCGGCATCGAAACATCATGGCCAGCGGCAGCTGTCGCTTCGCGCGGATGGCGGACTGGATCATCTTGCGCTCGGGGTTGTTCATGGCGCCGAGCTTGTAGAGGATCCGGCCATCTTCGTCTCGTTTCACGAAGCGGACGCCGCCCAGGTACTCGGCGAGAGCCTCCTCGAACCACACGGAATTGCTGTCCCTTCCAGGGGGGCGGAGGAATGCGAGGTACTGGTGGGTGCACTCGTGGAACAAGACGCTGAGTGTGTACTCCCGGGGGACGGTCTTGCCCTTGGGCTCTTTCTCGTAGGAATAGACGAACTTCGACTGCGGATTGTAGTAGGCCCGCGCATCGCTCACGTCCTCGCCGCGCTTCTTGTGGAAATCCAGAAAGCTCGCCCGATCCTTGAAGATGATGATGCAAAAGGGGTGGGTCAGCTTCTTGGCCGCGAGCTCGGGATACGTACGCGTGAAGTAGCCGTAGAACGCGCGGACCTGATCGGCCTTCTCCGATCCGTAGTGTTCGTTTCGATTCTTGTTGCCCATGTCCTCGTGGACGATGACGTAGGGCCACTCTCGCCTCGAGAAGACCTTGTAGTCTTTCAGGTACTGATACTTGATGCTCGATACGGCCGAGTGCATCGCCTCGAACTGCGGATCGTTGAGGAGCTTCTCCAGGTACGCCTTTTCCTCGCGCTCGGCGGTCCTGTATTCCTCCGGACTCAACCACCTGTTTGCGTATTCTATGTTTTCCCCAGTGAACAGACGGTTTCCGATCAACCGGTTGAGCGCCTTGTTCCCGGGATCCTTGGCAAGCAGCCGCGTCACGATTCTCCTCCCCTTGTCCTCGAGGCCGTTTTCCATGCACCACGTGGCGAGCCGGGTCTTGTCGGCGACGGACTGGGCGCGTGCGAACCGGCGGCGGAATTCGGTTTTGAGCTCGTGCTTCAGGTCGACGGATTCGGGTTTGGTCTTTTCAGGTACGGGTTGCTTTGCCGGCGTCGATGGTTCGGGTGAAGGCAAAGGCGCCCTCGCCTCGGGAGTTGGCTTTGCAGGCTTTTTGACTGTTTGCTTGGGAGAGGAGGAGAACACGATGACGAGCCCGAGAACCACAACGACCACACCGAGGGCGCCGAGGCCCGGAAATAGCCAAGTGCTCGGCCGGCGGCCGGTTCGTGCAGGTTGATTGCGTCGAGATCGGGGGCGGCGTTGCGGGTTTTTCCTGTCCATGTTGTTCGGATTCCTCTGGATTCTGGCTGGCTTCACGATACAGCAGGGGGAGCGTTCTCGCTACTTTTTTCCGATCTCATGATCCGTCCACTGTGTCGCAAGAGCACCATTGCATGCGGTGGTCAGCCATTTGTGGCTCAACACCTTTTGGCCAGGTTCTCGGGTCGACACATCCGTGTTTTTTTTGAATGTCCTCCCCTGATCCGGCCTGCAGCGGTTAACATGGAATCCGAGAATTTCGGGTTCCACAGGATACATCACGCCGGAAAGGAAGAAGTCATGCCGTCAAGCCGGTTGTTCAGGGGAGTGGTTCTTGCCATGGCCGGACTGGTCCTTGCCTCCGCGTCCACGGCGCAGCTCAGTGGCGCGTACACCATCGATCCTGCCGGGTCGGGTCCGAAAAACTACACCACGTTCGCATCCGCCTCGTCCGCGCTGTCCAGCCAGGGCGTGAACGGGCCGGTCGTCTTCCGGGTGGCCTCGACCACCTTCAACGAGTCGGTCACCTTCAATGCTGCGGCAGGCACGTCGTCCACGAATACGGTCACCATCATCGCCGCGGGAGCGCCTGCCACCATCAAGGCAACAGGAGGTCGGGGACTCTCTCTGATGGGAGGTGTCAGGTACTTCACCTTCGAGAACCTGATGATCCAGAATGCAACCTCCGACGGGCTCTACCTGAGTTCTGCAACGGCCGGCCGCGTGGAGTTCTGCACCTTCAAGAACATCACCGTAGACATGCCTGCAACGAACACCACCTCGATAAGCGCCATCGAGTCGCAGCAGGCGCGCGACCTCACCTTCCTAGACTGCACGTTTCAGGGCGGCGGGTACACCTTTTACTCCCAGGGGATGTACCGCGGCGCGTTCGACCGGTGCGTGTTCGACGGGAAGGGGAAGGCCAACCGGGTGGTCACTCCGTGGAACGCGAACGACTCCGATTGCATCTTCACCAACTGCACGGTGAAGGGTGCCGGGCCGGCCGGGTACGGCTTGTGGGTCGACTACAGCGGCTACGGCATCATGTTCTGGCACAATACTATACAGCCTCACATAATTATCGGGACATAGTAGTCGTGATGTGATATGCTT